>NZ_JBVVQK010000003.1:0-59672 GCF_055811175.1 Mesorhizobium sp. WSM4828
ACCGCCGGGCCTTGCTCGCGCAAAGATGCGATTCAGCTAACAAAATCAAACGCTTGTCGTTTGCGGACGGAAACTAGGCTAGGCCGCGCACGAAATAGGCGTTCACGCGCAGATCGGGGATCTCCTCGCTGTCCTCGGCAATAGCGGTGCAGGCGGCGATCTGCTCGTCGGCGCCGACCTTGCCGTCGCTGAAACAGGCAGCATAATCCTTGCCGGCGGCGTGTGCCGAACTGCTCATTGCGCTAAGCACCACAATCCCCGCGAGGAACAGCGCCAACAGCGGCACACGCAAAAGCCCTGCAAATGCGCGCGCCAGCGCGCCGGTGCGGCATGACATGGTTCTTATCCTCCCCCGGAGTTACTACGACTGCCCTCGCGGATACTTATATAGTTCTGTTTTTGTTCCTCAATGCAAGCAGAAATTGCAGCGGCCGTCGAAGCTGCCGACCTCCCCTAGCGGGGTAAGGAGTGGTCCGCGTAGCGAAGGTGAAGTTAATTGCCTGACTTTCCGAACGACGAACGCCCGGCAGAAGGCCGTCCCGCCGACATCAAAGATGTTGCACCGCCTATCCATCTGTGTTGGCCCATGGCGGGATCGGCGTCGTCCCTGCAAAATACTCACAACCATCGGAGGACACCATGCGAAAACTGATCTCCACCGGTTCGCCCTTCGAGAAGACCGCCGGCTATTCGCGCGCCGTGGTGCAGGGCGACTGGTGTTTCGTGTCCGGAACGACCGGCTACGATTATGCGACCATGTCGATGCCGGAGACCGTCGAGGCACAAACGCGCAATTGCCTGGCAACGATCGCCAAGGCGCTCGCCGATGGCGGTTTCGAAATGGCCGACGTGGTGCGGGCACATTACTACATCACCGATGCGGCTTTCGTGGATGTGGTGTTCCCGATCCTCGGCGAGGCGTTTGGCGAGATCAGGCCGGCAGCAACGATGATCGTGTGCCAGCTCAGCAAGCCGGAAATGAAGATCGAGATCGAGGTGACGGCGCTGCGGCGCACAGCCTGATGCCTGTCACGGTTGCGACAACGACACGGTTAGAACGAGGATCGGCCCATGGTGAAGGTCAGACGCATGGTTGCAAACATAGACACGCAGGATATCGCGGCGGCAAAACCCTTCTATCAGGATGTGCTCGGTCTCCATCTCAAGATGGATATGGGCTGGATCGCTACCTATGGCTCGCAAGAGACGATGTCCGTGCAGGTCAGTTTCATGGCCGAAGGGGGATCAGGAACGCCGGTGCCTGACCTGTCGATCGAGGTCGACGACGTCGATGCCGCGCTTGAAAGCATGAGGACGGCCGGCTTTGCCATCGAATACGGGCCCGCGGACGAACCCTGGGGTGTGCGGCGCTTCTTCGTACGCGACCCGTTCGGCAGGCTGGTCAACATTCTCTCTCATCTGTAGGCGATTTGTCTTGAGCACCGGATTTTCCCAAAACCGGTTTCCGCTTTTGGGTCCGATGCTCTGAACCGCAGGCTTGCGCGCCGGCCGCTTGGCGTTTAGCAAGGCCGCGTTCATGCGCTAAAACAATCGGGACGGTTCTCATGGCTTCGAAAAATCTTCTCCTGCTTGCCGGCGACGGCATCGGCCCCGAGGCGATGGCCGAGGTGAAGAAATTGATCGCCGCCATGAACGACAGGTTCGGCAGCGATTTCGTCACCGACGAGGGGCTGGTCGGCGGCTGCGCCTACGACGCGCACGGCGCAGCGATCTCCGATGCCGACATGGCCAAGGCAATGGCGGCGGACGCGGTGCTGTTCGGCGCCGTCGGCGGGCCGAAATGGGATGCGGTGCCTTACGAGGTGCGTCCGGAGGCGGGTCTGCTGCGGCTGCGCAAGGACATGGAGCTGTTTGCCAATCTTCGACCCGCCATTTGCTATCCGGCGCTGGCGGCGTCCTCCTCGCTCAAGCAGGAGGTGGTCGAGGGTCTCGATATCCTGATCGTGCGCGAGCTCACCGGCGGCGTCTATTTCGGCGAGCCGAAGCAGATCATCGACCTCGGCAACGGCCAGAAGCGCGGCATCGACACTCAAGTCTACGATACGTTCGAGATCGAGCGTATTTCGGGCGTTGCCTTCGAATTGGCGCGCACGCGCAAGAATCATGTCACCTCGATGGAAAAGCGCAATGTGATGAAGTCAGGCGTGCTGTGGAACGAGGTCGTCACCCAGACGCACAAGGCCAGGTATGCCGACGTCAAGCTCGATCACATGTTGGCCGATGCCGGCGGCATGCAGCTGGTGCGCTGGCCGAAGCAGTTCGACGTCATCGTCACCGACAATCTGTTCGGCGACATGCTGTCCGACATCGCCGCCATGCTGACCGGCTCGATCGGCATGCTGCCGTCGGCCTCGCTCGGCGCGCCGGATGCGAAGACAAAAAAGCGCAAGGCGCTCTACGAGCCGGTGCACGGCTCGGCGCCCGACATTGCCGGCAAGGGCATCGCCAATCCGATCGCCATGATCGCCTCCTTCGCCATGTGCATGCGCTATTCCTTCGGCATGGTCGAAGAGGCCGACCGGCTGGAAGGCGCGATCGCCGCCGTTCTCGACCAGGGCTTGCGCACCAGGGATATTCATTCGCCGGGGATGACCGAGGTCGGCACCGCTGAGATGGGCGACGCGATCATCGCCAAGTTCCTGGGCTGATCCTATGGCGGTCGACGTCCGCTGGGCGACGACCGGGGATGCCGCAACTGGTGCCTCTGCACGCAGATGATCTAATGCGTTGAGCCTGAAAGAGGGATTGTGGCCGGGAGTTGTCGGATCATCTCCAGCCGCCAATCTCCAACATCTGCGATTAGCCGTAAGCTCCCACGCCTTCGTCATCCCTGGGCGAAGCAGGAGCGAAGCTCCGTCGCGGAGACCCTGGGATCCATGCCGTTACCTCAGTCGAAGAATGCAGCGGTTCAGAACGGCACTTGTGTCGGCACCGGCGCCAGATACCCTTCAACCATGACCGGCTATGCCTACATGACCGCGAGCCAGAAGCGCGGCACGATCTATATCGGCGTCATCAACGATCTCGGCCGCCGCATGCCGGAGCACAAATCTGGCGAAGGTTCGCGATTCACCAGCCGTTACGGCGTGCAGCGTCTGGTCTGGTACGAGGAACATTTCGACATTCGTGACGCCATCCAGCGCGAGAAGTCGCTGAAGCGCTGGCCACGTCAATGGAAGATCGAACTGATCGAGAAAACCAATCCCGAGTGGTTCGAACTTTTCGCGGAACGGGGTGGTAGTGTACGGTTCTGGTCCGCAGGCGCACTGCCGCGAGGTAACGGCATGGATCCCAGGGTCTGCGCCGCGTCGCTTCGCTCCTTGCTCCGCCCTGGGATGACGAAGTGGAGGGATGCTCCGGCTAAACCCTGACACCCGCCGGCACCGGACCCCATTGGTTTTCGCGCGGCTGGGTCGGGATCAGCGCAAAGATCAGAATGATCACGGTGCCGAAGGTCGGGATCAGGAAAAGCAGGAAGAGCCAGCCGGTCAGGCCGATATCGTGCAGGCGACGCACGTTGAGCCCGAACCACGGCAGGGCTGTCGCCAGCAGGAAGAGGCCGGAGAGGCCGACCGTCACTGCCGGCAGTTCACTGTTGTCGAGATTGCCCAGGGCATTGTCGATGAAGACGCCGAATCCTATCATCACGATCAGCGCGATCGTCCAGAACAGGCAATAGCCCCAATATTCCTTGCGGCGGGCACGGCCGGCGAAGTTGAAGTAATTCTCGGTCAGGCCCAGCCAGAAATAGTTCCACAGGCCGGCGGATTCGGCCGGACCGGTTTCAGCGGAACGGCCGAAATGTTGCGGATGATGTGCCGCTTGCGCATTGCCGGCCTGAGATGGCGCGGCGGCTGCAGGGGAGGCGTCGGCGGGCGCACTGGCAGGTTGGGCGCGGATCGAAAAAACATCGCGAGCCCGTCCGCCAGCCGGCTGGAATTCGACGGTCGTGCCCCCGGCAACCGATGCTTCGCGGCGCAAATCTTCGCGCGCCAAAGTGTAGCGGTTGCCGTCGGCTCCGGTGATGAAACCGAAACCCTGGTCTTCGTCGTAATGAAGAACTTCGCCGCGCATGTTTTGCCCCCGATTGCCCCGGCCCAGACTGTTCAAAGTTGGGGCAGACCGCAAGGGACATCGCGAAGCAGATCGCCACCCTACTATCCCGGCCGTTTCTTCGATTTCTTGTGTTTCGCCGGTCCGCCTTCGAACTTCGCCTTGGCCGGTTTCCCGGCCCAGGGCTTTGCCTCGAATGCCGGGCGCTGGTCGGCCGGTGCGCGCTTCTCCAACTTGGGCGCGTTCTGATCGAAGGTGCGCTTGCCGCGGTGCGGCTTCTTGTCGGGCCGTGGTTCCTGGTAGCCGGCCCGCGACAAATCCGGCGTGCCGTCCAGCCGCTTAACCGCAATGTTGCCCTGCAGCTTGCGGTCGGGACCGATCGCAGCGAGGAAGCGCTCGGCCCAGTCCGCCGCGATCTGCACGAAGGTTTCCTCCGGCTGCATCTTGATGGCACCGATCTCGCGCTTGGAAATGCCGCCTGTCCGGCACAGCATCGGGATCAGCCAGCGCGGCTCGGCATTCTGCCGGCGTCCCACCGACAGCGAGAACCAGACGCTGTCGCCGAAATCGTCGCGGCGGCCAGGCTGCTCGTCCCGGCGCGCAAATTTTTCGCCCGACGGCGTGAACGGCGCCACGTCGAGAAGGTCCTCTGGCGCCGAGCGGCTGGAGCGGCACATCCGCACGAAGGCGGCGGCGACCTGTTCGGGTCCGTGCTGATCGAGAAGCGCCTGGACGAAGCCGCGCTCCTCATCCTTCATAGGCTCGCTGAAGACCGGATCAGCGAGAATGCGCTCGTCGTCGCGCCGTATCACGTCGTCGGCCGACGGCGGGCTCGCCCAGGTTGCCGCAAGGCCGGCACTTTGCAGCAGCCGCTCGGTGCGCTTGCGGGCATTATTGGGCACGATCAGCGCGCTGACGCCCTTGCGGCCCGCCCGCCCGGTTCGCCCGCTTCGGTGCAGGAGCGTCTCCGGGTTGGTCGGCAGGTCGGCATGGATCACCAGCTCGAGATTGGGCAGGTCGATGCCGCGTGCCGCGACGTCGGTGGCGATGCAGACCTTTGCGCGGCCGTCGCGCATCGCCTGCAGCGCATGACTGCGCTCGTTCTGGCTAAGCTCGCCGGACAGCGCCACGACGGAAAAGTTGCGGTTGTTGAAGCGCGCCGTCAAATGGTTGACGGCGGCGCGGGTGTTGCAGAACACCAGGGCATTCTTGGCTTCGTAAAAGCGCAGCACGTTGATGATGGCGTTTTCGCGGTCCGCCTGGGCGACGCTCAGCGCCCGGTATTCGATGTCGAGATGCTGCTTTTCCTCGCCGGAGGCCGAGATGCGCACGGCATCGCGCTGGTAGCCCTTGGCCAGAGTGGCGATAGAGCGCGGCACAGTGGCGGAAAACATCAGCGTGCGGCGCTCGGCCGGGGCAGCATCGAGGATGAATTCCAGATCCTCGCGAAAGCCGAGATCGAGCATCTCGTCGGCCTCGTCGAGCACCACTGCCTTGAGCGCCGACATGTCGAGCGAATTGCGGGTGATGTGGTCGCGCAGGCGGCCGGGCGTGCCCACGACGATATGGGCGCCGCGCTCCAGCGCGCGCCGCTCGGTGCGCATGTCCATGCCGCCGACGCAGGACGCCACCGTGGCGCCGGTCAGTTCGTAGAGCCATTCCAGCTCGCGCGTCACCTGCAGGGCCAGCTCCCGCGTCGGCGCCACGGCCAGCGCCAGGGGTGCCGCGGCATGGGAAAAGCGCTCCGCGCCATCGAGGAGGGTCGGCGCCAACGCCAGGCCGAAAGCGACGGTCTTGCCGGAGCCGGTCTGGGCCGAAACCAGCGCATCGGCCTGACCAAGCTCGAGAACCGCCTTCTGCACCGGCGTCAGCTCGACATAGCCGCGTTTTTCCAGCGCCCTTGCCAGTGCGGGAACAATAGCTTCGAAGTTGGGCATCTTACTCTTTCGGAATCCGGATTCTTAAATACCCGGCGACGGGTCAAATGTCGGCAAGCGCCACGGACGGGCGCCACGAGCCAGACGATGCTCGTTCGTACTTGGTGCCGCCGTCATTGTACAGGGCGGGCGGTCGGCCTGGTTGCGATTGACTCTGGACGCAAACCGCGTAAAAGCCGGCACCGAACGGGATAGTTTTCGATGCGCGGCCTTCTGATGGCGCTCCTTGCATTCGACATCTCCGGCCCCGATGCGAACCATCGGGCCGGGCGCGTCGCTGCGTCTCCTCGTTCCAGCAAAATCACGTTGTTGCTCAAAAAAACCGGCAAAACGACCACCAAAACGGTCTGATTCCCTTGGCCTAACCACCCTCTCCCGGGTCCGGCCCGGGGGTTGAAACCCGCATCGGCCGGCGGGTTTTCTCCAGAAACCGAGTGGAGAGGGACAGGAGATTTCTGATGAGTTTCAAGGTAGCGATCGTCGGCGCCACGGGCAATGTGGGCCGGGAAATGCTCAACATACTGGAAGAGCGCGGCTTTCCGGTGAGCGAGGTGGTGGCGCTGGCTTCGCGGCACAGCCAGGGCACGGAAGTGTCGTTCGGCGACCGCACGCTAAAGGTCAGGGCGCTCGACCAATATGATTTTTCAGACACCGACATCTGCATCATGTCGGCCGGCGGCAACGTCTCCAAGGAATGGTCGCCGAAGATCGGCAAGCAGGGCTGCGTCGTCATCGATAATTCGTCGGCCTTCCGTTACGACCAGGACGTGCCGCTGATCGTTCCGGAAGTGAACCCGGATGCGATCTCGCTGTTCACGCGCAAGAACATCATCGCCAACCCGAACTGCTCGACGGCGCAGCTGGTCGTGGCGCTGAAGCCGCTGCATGACGCGGCCACCATCAAGCGTGTTGTCGTCGCCACCTATCAGTCGGTCTCCGGCGCCGGCAAGGAAGGCATGGACGAATTGTTCACGCAGACGCGCGCGGTGTTCGTCGCCGACCAGGTCGACGTCAAGAAGTTCACCAAGCGTATCGCCTTCAACGTCATCCCGCATATCGACGTCTTCCTCGACGACGGCTTCACCAAGGAAGAGTGGAAGATGGTGGCCGAGACCAAGAAAATGCTCGACCCCAAGATCAAACTGACGGCGACCTGCGTGCGAGTGCCGGTGTTCATCGGCCATTCGGAAGCGGTCAACATCGAGTTCGAGAAGCCGATCACCGCCGATGAGGCGCGCGAGATCCTGCGCGAGGCGCCGGGCTGCCAGGTCATCGACAAGCGCGAGGACGGCGGCTACATCACACCGCTGGAATCGGCCGGTGAGGACGCCACCTTCATCTCGCGCATCCGCGAGGACTCGACCATCGACAACGGCCTGTCGATGTGGATCGTCTCCGACAATCTGCGCAAGGGCGCGGCACTCAATGCGGTGCAGATCGCCGAGCTGCTGGTCGAGCGCGGGCTGATCCAGCCGAAGAAGAAGGCAGCATAACTTTTCGCTCACGGCCGTATCGCCGCTACGCGGCTGGCCCTCCGCGGGGGCGCCGGAAAGCCGGCGGCCCGCAGTCGCGGGCTCGGCCTTCGGCCGTTGTTTCGCTCACGGGCCGCATCGCCGCTTCGCGGCTGGCCCTCCGCGGGCGGCGCCGGATAACCGGCGGCCCGCAGTCGCGGGCTCGGCCTTCGGCCGTTAGCGCCCTTCTTCCCGTTCACGGGGAGAAGGTGCCGGCAGGCGGATGAGGGGCAGCACAGGCGTCTCAAATAGGCAGCAAGGCGCCGGTGTCACAGCCGGTTCTCCTCCGCCAGGTCCAACAACAACTCCAGCGCCTTCTCCGCCCGGTCGGCGGGCACGAACAGATGATCGTGGTAGAAGGCCGAGACCGGATTGACCCCGATGCCGGCGGCGGCCAGCCGAGCGGTGATGGCGGCGAGGAAGCCGACCGCTTCCAGCGACGAATGGATGTTCAGCGTCAGCATCCGGCAGCGGAACACCGGTTTCAGGCCAGCGGCCTTGGCCTGGTCTTCAAGCACGATCAGCGTCATGCCCTCGCGCTCGCGAAATAGCATCACCGGGTGGAGCCTGTCGGGAACGGGCGCATCGGGTGGCAACGTGGTGAAGACATGAACGCCGGCAAGCAATTCCGGCGTCATTGCCGCCAGCAACTTTTTCAGGTCGGTCTCTCCGGCCATCGGTTGCTTTCGTCGTGCGATCAGGCGGCTGCTGCCGTCGAGCGTCGGAAGACACCCCTACGGATTTTCAATAACGCCCTCCACCTCACCACGCAAGGTGGACCTGGCCAGGTTGGTTGCCGGCTGAACTTGCACATCCGAGGTCGCCGGAGTGAAAAAGAACTGGAGGCATGTCGGATCGCCGCCATGGGCCGCGTCCTTGGTTCGAGCTGGCGAAAGAGCCAGTGCTCACCACGGCCGGAGGGAACATCAATGACCATGTCTCAGGCAGCACCCGTCTCGCCGCGTGCCGTGTGGGCCGGCCGCGCGCTCAGCGCCGTCATCGTGCTGTTCATGATCTTCGACGGCGTCATCAAGCTGCCGCCACTCGAAATCGTCACCCAGACCATGGTGCAACTCGGCTGGCCGGCCGATGCCAATGTCTCGCGCATGCTCGGCATCATTGGATTGGTTTCGACCGTGCTTTACGCGCTGCCACGCACCTCGGTGCTCGGTGCCATCCTGCTCACCGCCTATCTCGGCGGCGCCGTCGCCACGCATGTGCGTATCGGTAGCCCTTTGTTCTCGCATATACTGTTCGGCGTCTATCTCGGCGCCATCCTCTGGGGTGGCCTGTATCTGCGCGATCCAAGGGTGCGTGCGCTGATCCCGTTCAGCCAATAGTGGCGACTTCGAAAGCCGTTCGATGGTGGCCACGCCGCCGGAGAGGGTGTGGTCCGCCGCCGCTTTTCTACTCTTTGGATCAAATTGAGCGCCGCCGGGCGGCAGCCGATCTTCTTCTTTGGATCAAATCGCCTGGTTGCGAGTTAGGGGGTGCAGCGGCGAGGACGGCACCCTGTTGGAGAGGAACGACAATGAAAAAGGTGATGATCTTGATGGCCCTGCTGGTGCCGCTCGGTGCCTGTTCCCGTACTGAGCAAGGCGCGGCCGTTGGTGGCCTGGGCGGTGCGGCGGTCGGCGCTGCGGTGGCCGGCAACCCGACCAAGGGCGCGGTGATCGGCGGTGCGGCCGGCGCCTTGGCCGGTGCGCTGATCGGCCGTGCCAGCGAAAGCGGCCAGTGCCGTTATCGCGATCGTAACGGTCGTGTGTACGTTGCGAGCTGCCCAGAGGGCTACTGATCGGGCCGCACCATGCGGATGAACAGCAAAACGGCGGGCAAGGCCCGCCGTTTCGTGGTTGTAGAGATGATTTATTCAGCGCTGGCGGCTTCCGCCTCGGCCGGCGCGGCTGCAGCGGCGGCAACGGCGGCGGCGGCATCCTCCTGCGCCTTCTTCAGCAAGGCTGCGCGCTCCTGCGCCTTCTTGCCGGGCTCGGCCTTCTTCGGGTTGGAGCGGACTTCGCGCTTGGCGATGCCGGCTTCATCGAGGAAGCGCAGCACGCGGTCGGTCGGCTGGGCGCCGTGCGCCAGCCAATGCTTGACGCGCTCGGCGTCAACCTTGACGCGTTCGCCGTCCTTGGGCAGCAGCGGATTCCACGAGCCGAGCGACTCGATGAAACGGCCGTCGCGCGGCGAACGCGCGTCGGCGACGACGACATGGTAATAGGGACGCTTCTTCGAGCCCGCACGGGCCAATCGGATTTTCAGTGGCATTTCTTTTCTCCTAAAAGCTCTGATCTGGTTGATCGGTTGGTGGCTGGTCTTCAGCCGGTTTCGTCACGCCGTTGGATGCGGCGATCTGCTCGTGATGGCGGATCACTTCGCGGACGACGAAGTTCAGGAATTTCTCCGCGAAATCCGGGTCGAGATGGGCGTCCTTCGCCAGTTGGCGAAGACGGGCGATCTGCTGCTGCTCGCGCGCCGGGTCGGCAGGCGGCAGGCCGTGTTCCGCCTTCAGCACGCCGACTGCCTTGGTGCAGCGGAAGCGCTCGGCCAGCATGTGGATCAGCGCCGCGTCGATGTTGTCGATTGAGGCGCGATAATTGGCCAGCGCCGCACGCGCGTCCGCCATGTCCTTCTCTTCGTTCATGGCGCCCTCACTTCTTCTTGCCGAGGCCAGGCAGCCCGCCACCGCCCGGCAGGCCGGGAAGTTTCATGCCGCCGGGCAGCCCAGGCAGGCCACCGCCGCCGGGAAGACCACCGGGCAAGCCCTTCATGCCGCCGAGCCCGGCCGCCTGGGCCTGCTTCTGCAAGGCTTCGAGCTGCTTGGGGTCCATCTTGGAGAGATCCGGCATGCCGCCGCCCATCATGCCGCCTCCGGGACCGCCTGGGCCGCCAGGCATCATGCCGCCGAGCCCCATCTTGGAAGCGAGCCCGCCCATCATGCCGCGCATCAGGCCGCCGCCTTTGCCCTTGCCGCCCATCGCCTTCATCATGTCGGCCATGCCGCGATGCATCTTCAGCAACTTATTGATTTCGGCCGCGTCGGTGCCGGAGCCGGCCGCGATGCGTTTCTTGCGCGAGTGTTTCAGAATATCGGGGTTGGCGCGCTCGGCCTTGGTCATCGACGAGATGATGGCGAGCTGGCGGCCGAACATCTTGTCGTCGAGACCGGCGGCGGCCATCTGGTCCTTCATCTTGCCCATGCCGGGCATCATGCCCATGATGCCGCCCATGCCGCCCATTTTCGACATTTGCTGAAGCTGGCCGGCGAGGTCGTTCAGGTCGAACTTGCCCGACTGCATCTTCCTGGCCATCGCCGCCGCCTGTTCGGCGTCGATGTTCTCGGCTGCCTTTTCGACGAGGCTGACGATGTCGCCCATGCCGAGGATGCGGTCGGCGATGCGCTTGGGGTGGAATTCCTCCAGCGCGTCCATCTTTTCGCCGGTGCCGATCAGCTTGATCGGCTTGCCGGTGACGGCACGCATCGAGAGCGCCGCACCACCGCGGCCGTCGCCGTCCATGCGGGTCAGCACGAGGCCGGTGATGCCGACGCGCTCGTCGAAGCTTTTTGCCAGATTGACGGCGTCCTGGCCGGTCAGCGAATCGGCGACCAGCAGGATCTCGTGCGGCGACGACATCTTCTTGATGTCGGCCATCTCGACCATCAACGGCTCGTCGATATGGGTGCGGCCGGCGGTGTCGAGGATGACGACGTCATGGCCGCCGAGCTTGGCTGCCTGCACGGCGCGGCGGGCGATATCGACCGGCGTCTGGCCGGCGACGATCGGCAATGTGGCGACCTTGACCTGCTCGCCGAGCTGGCGGAGCTGCTCTTGCGCGGCGGGACGCCGCGTGTCGAGCGAGGCCATCAAAACCTTCTTGTTTTGACGGTCGGTGAGGCGCCTGGCGATCTTGGCCGAGGTCGTCGTCTTGCCGGAACCCTGCAGGCCGACCATCATGATGACGACCGGAGCCGGTGCGTTGAGGTCGATGGCGACGCCCTCGGCGCCGAGCATTTCGACCAGCTCGTCATGGACGATCTTGACGACCATCTGGCCGGGCTTGATCGACTTGACCACGGCGGCGCCGACGGCCTTCTCGCGCACCTTGTCGGTAAAGGAACGCACCACTTCCAGCGCCACGTCGGCCTCGAGCAACGCACGGCGCACCTCGCGCAGCGCCGCCGAGACATCAGCCTCCGACAAGGCGCCGCGGCCGGTGAGGCCGTTCAGGATGGAGCCAAGGCGCTCTTGTAGGGACTCAAACATTGGTCAACCCGCCGCGCGACAGCGCCTTGGATTCATTTTGATCCCTGTCGGGCCGATGGCCCTCAACGCCTCTTGTGCGTTCCTGTCGCGATTCAAACATTCTTTTTCCTTTTCCCTGGCACCCGGATGATGCCCGAGAGGTAATGCGTTCGCGCCAACTGTCCAAGCAAAAGCCGGTCCGGGCAAAGCCCAAAGCCAAAAAGCACCCGGGGGCGCACAGCGCTGCCGGGTGTTGGCCTCCGGGATCGATTTACAGCACTTCACCTCAAAGAGGTTTCGGCGTCCCGGTCGGTTTGCTCGGAGGAATACTCGTCGCGGAATTCGCGGCGTGTAGACAGGAAATCGGCCGCGGAGTCAAGCTTTGGTCAGCTTTGCGCCAAATATCCTCAGGACGGCCAAGCAAGGCGCATCAGCGCACGCTGCCGGCGCGCACCATATCCGGCTCGACCTTCAGCGGCGAGCGCGGATGCAAAAGCAGCAGAACGGTCAACAGGCTGCTGACGATCCCTATCGCAGCGATGAGGGCGGCATCTAAAGTCGTCCAGCCGGCGGCTTCGAGCGGCTTGGCGTTGAACAGGGCGAAGGAATTATAGCTTTGCTGATGCGAAATCAGCAGGAAGCCGGTCAGATTGTTGCCGAGATGGGCGCCGAAGCCGGCACCGAGATTGCCGGTTGCATAGACCAGAAGCGTCAGCAACAGCGCAAAGGCGGCGATCGAGGCCAGCACGCAGGCATTGATGGCAGCGCTCGAACCTGGGCTCCAGTGCAGCGAGGTGAACAGCAATCCCGGCAGCAGCGCCCAGATGAAAGGGTTCTGGAACCGCCTCGCCAGACCCCTAAGCAGATAACCGCGAAACAGCATCTCCTCCGACGAGGTCTGCAGAAAGGTCAGGGCGGCGATCGGGATCAGGAACAAAAGCCACGAGGACAGGCCGATCGCGCCGCGCGTGATGTCGGGCTGCAAACCATAAAGCAGGATCTCGGAAAGCAGCGAGGTGATCAGCACCGCGGCCAGCCCTTTCAGGAACCCCGTCCACGAAATGCGCCGGCTGACGCCGATCAGGGCGGTCAGCTTCTCGCGATGGATCCAGCGCATGGCAGCCCAAAGGCCGAGCCAGATTCCGGCAAATGAAGCCAGCGCCGCCAGGATGCCCGCTGGAGAGGCCATGAAATCCTGCACCGCTCCTCCACCTGGCGGGGCGGTGCCAGACGACGCCTGCCAAACGGCAAAGGCATAGGCGCCGCCGAACAGCACGGCGGCAGTGGTTCCGAGCCAGAACAGGATGACGACCGCCGTTCCAAGCAGAAGCCGCGGCAAAGTGCTCTTGTTGTTGGCGGTGTGCCGGTACAGTTGGAAGGCGGTTGGGTCGATCGTCACGCGGGCTCGCTGGCTGGTGCTTCGGCTCGCAAGGTCTAGAACATCGGCCCTAATGTGGAAACCGGTATTGCAGCGGCAATACCGGTCTGTGGCAATGTCGGGAGTGCGAGCGGCCGCCATTACAGGGCGACCGCCCTGTTTGTATCGTCAGCGCACGACGTACACGATACGCCGGCTGCCCGGATCGACCAGTGCCGGCTGGCCGTTCACATAGACGTAGCGGTAATCATAGTCCGGAATCTCGCGCAACTCGACGGTGTCAGGCAACGTCGCGCCCGTCACCACCTCGCCCTCGAGATAGACCGGATCGAGCCGATGCGTACGGACATAGGTACGGATCTCGGCCGGCGGTCTCCGGATAGGCTCGATCGCCTCGCCGGCGACGATCGCTCCGGTATAGCTGTCGGAATATTCGACGCTACCGGCGGGCGGCGTCACGACGGCAATGTCGGCACTGGCCGGACGCTGCGTCAGGACCACGCGGCTGCCGCCGAAATCGGCCGTCACATAGTCGGAATAGACCCAGCCCTGGCCGTTGGCCTCGGCGATGGTGCACCATTTGCTGTTGGCGATGCAGCCGTCGAGCGTCGCCGACTGGCCGGCCGCGAGCACGCCGATGACCGGATATTGCGGGCCGGGGCCGGCGCGTACATTGAGATCAGTGATGGCCGAGACTGCGGTGTCGGCCAAAGCAGAACCCGACATCGCTATGAGCGCTCCGGCCACCGCCGGAAACAATATGCGTTTCATGGTCTTCTCTCCGTTTCACAGTCCCTTGGGACGGAAAACGAAGCAAAGCCGCATGCGTTCCGGCTAAAAGGCTTCGGCCGGCTCACGATTTGTTCCAGTCGTTTTCGGCAGGTCGGTCAAAAGCTCGTGAACAAAAGCAAGTTTTTGCGCCGCCACGTCCGAGATGACGAAGGGATAGAGATCGGGCAGGCCCATGCAGCGGTTGATCGAGTTGGACGCCTCCGACAGCACCAGCCAGCGGTCGAGGATTCTTTCGAAAGGCTCCGGCCTGGCGGCGGGTTCCGATGGTGCCGGCTGCAGCTCGCCGCCGGTATCGGCGCGCGGCAGCTCGTTGGCTTCGACGGTCTCCAGCCGACCGAGCGGGAAATTCAGAGCATGCACCATCTCCAGCGTGTCGGTGATGTGCATGTGATGCGCCCATGTCTCGGCCCAGTCCTCCCATGGGTGCGACGTCGCATAGGCCGAAATATGGCGCTGCTGCCAGTCGGGCGGCGCGCCATCGGCATAATAGGTCTTCAGCGCCTGTTCGTAGTCGGCGCGCTCGTCGCCGAACAAAGCGCGAAAACCGGCAAGCTTTTGCGGATCGTCGCGGATCAGGCGGTCCCAGTAATAATGGCCGAGCTCATGGCGGAAATGGCCGAGCAGCGTGCGGTAGTTCTCGCCCATCTCGACGCGTCGCCGCTCGCGCTCTGCCGAATCCGCCTCGGCGACGTTGAGCGTGATCCGGCCGTTGTCGTGGCCGGTCAGGATACGTTCGCCGCCCGGACCGCCGCCGATCGGATCGGCAAGAAAATCGAAAGCGAGACCGGTCTCGTCGCCAACGTCCTGCTTGGATGCGACCGGCAGGCCGAAGGCGAGCAGCGAATAGACGGCACGCTTCTTTGCCGCCTCAACACGGATCCAGCGGCGGCGGTTGCCGTCGACCGACAGATCCGGGATCAGCTGGTTCAGCGCACAGGCGCGGCAGAAGGCGTGGCCGGGCTCCGCCATCCAGTTGCAGGCGCACTCGTCGGCATTGGTGCAATGGAAGACGTCGGCGCCGGACAGCGCGAAGCGCGCATGCTCGGGATCGTAGAGCACGAGGCTGGCGCAGTTCAGGCATTGCGCGTTCTCGAAATAGAGACGGTGGCCGCAATGCGGGCAGTCGAAAAGCTTCATTGGCGTCTCGAATCATTCGAAATGCGGAGGACGATACAAGCAGGAGAAGGCCAAACGCCTGTCAGCTGCCCACGTTCCTGCCGGCAGATGCTATTTTGCCGCAAGCTGGGCGACGACCTCCTTGGCCACTGCCTCGCCCGACAATCTGGCGCCGCCGCAGGTCTGCATCAGCGGACCGGCCAAATGCTCGCCGGCGAAGAAGATCTTTTCCGCCACCGGCTGCATCAGCGTGGCTCGCGCTTGCCAGCGGCCGGGCCGCGCCGCCGCATAGGCGCCGCGCACGAACCGTTCAGCGCCCCAATTGGTCATCATTGCGCGTCCGACATGCTTTCGTATGTCGCCGCCAAAGATGCCGCAGAGCCGGTCGACGACGAAGTCGATGCCGGCCGCCTCGCCCGCCGCCGACATCTCCCAAGCGAAATCGCCGCCGACGAAACCCACCATCAAATCGAGATCGAAGGGAAAGCAGAGGAAGTAGATGTCGTGCCGGGCCAACCGCTCGATCAGCAAATCGTCGAACGGCTCCAGGCCGAGCCTGGTACCGGATATTTCGACCGGCAGCTTGGTCAGCATGCCCATCGGCAGGTCGAAGAGGGCGGCGAAATGCGCATCGGGGAGTGCAGGCGAGAACGCAATCTCCTCGAAAGCGAGCACTGCCGGCGAGGCAGTGACGATGACCGCCTTGGCGCGGATGGTACCGCGATCGGTGACGCAGGCTACGCCCGGCCCATCCCAGACGATCTTGCGCACCGGCGTCGACAGTTCCACCGGCACATCGGCACCGAAGCGGGCAACCAGCGTACCGAAGCCTTCCCTGGTGAAATAGTTCGGATCGAGGTCGGCGGCGGCCTGAAAGTCGCGGATCGATATCTCGTCCTCGTCGGCGCCGAAATCCATCGGCCCGGCGAAGGTTGCGGCGGCGCGCGGCGCGTGTCCCTTGGCGAGCAATGCCGACAGGCGGTCGTCGTCGTTTTCCCTCACCTGATGTGCCGCCACCAGCTCGAACAGCCTTGCGTCGGCCACATTCATCGCGGCCTCTTCGGCTTCGCTTGCCTTTCGCTCGCGGTAATAGAGATGATCGACATTCATGTCGTGGTGATGAAGCGTCCAGGCGGCGGCCTTCGCCTCGGGAAAGTAGGGATTGCGGTCCGCGGCATGCAGCCAGGCGCAGCCGATGTCGAACGGCACGCCGAAATGCTGGTCGCTGGTCCAGGCGCGGCCGCCAATGCGGTTCATCGCTTCCAACAATTTGAAGGAAAAACCGGCGGCGCGCAGGGTCTTGGCAGCCGAAAGCCCGGCTGAACCGGCGCCGATGATCACGACATCAACGTCTTCCATGCTTATTCTGTCCCCGCCACAATAATTACTTGATCGTAGGCAAATTCCCGGGCGTCCGCCAGTGTGGTGGATTTGAGGTTCCTGCTGTATTGAGTGCATCGGCGTGGCGCCGGGGCAGTGACAAGCAGGTGTTTCGCAGGCAAGTTCGCAATTGGGAACGTGATTCAGGCAACCAGGAGAGCAGCATGGCATTTCTTGCCAAGGGGAAAATGTTTGTAGTGGCCACGGTGGTGGCGGTGCTTGCGCTGGCGACGGGCGCGCAGGCGGCGGCCAGCTGTGGCAAGAGCGGCGCCGGCTTCGAGGCGTGGAAACCGGAGTTCGCCGCGGAGGCGAAGGCCGACGGTGTCGGCTCGAAGGGTCTGGCCGCTCTGGCTCGCGCAACCTACGCGACAAAGACGATCTCCGTCGACCGCGCCATCCATAAGGCTTTCAGCGGCTCGGTAGAGGCTTTCATGAAGCGTCGTGGCGCGTCCGCAATCATCGCCAGGGGCCGTGCGCTAAAGAAGGCGAATGCTGCGCTGTTCGACAAGATCGAACAGAATTACGGCGTGTCACCGGGTGTGTTGCTCGCCATCTGGGGCATGGAGACGGGCTTCGGTTCCGCCATGGGCAACCAGAACACGGTCTCTGCCATTTTGACGCTGGCCTATGACTGCCGCCGTCCGGAGTTCTTCTACCCGCATGCCATTGCAGCCCTGAAGCTGGTCGATCGCGGAGCGTTGAGCGCCTCGTCCGTCGGTGCCGCGCATGGCGAGATCGGCCACACGCAGTTCCTGCCCGGAAATGTTTTGACGTATGGCGTAGGCAACAAAAACCTGCGCGACAAGGCCACTGCGTTGGCTTCTACCGCCAACTTCCTCAAGGGTCATGGTTGGCGGCCGGGCGCCAGCGCGCAGGCAAATATCGGCGCAATTGCTGGCTGGAATTCGGCGAGCGTCTATCAACAGGCCATCGCCCGCATGGCCACGGCGATCGATGCCGACTGATAGAAAAATCTAATCGGCAGAAAGCCCGGCCACGCGCCGGGCTTTTTTCGATCTCCAGAGCATTTCGCGGCCAGATTGATCGTTCTCGGAAACAAACCCGTGTGGCAGGCCACGTCCGGTTGGTCACCTGCCCTTGATGACGTTCCAGATGTCGGTGGATTGATTAAGCTGAAGGCTGTTGATGTCGGAGAAGGTGATTCGGCCGCTGACCGCTGCATTGACCAGCCGTCGACAAAAGAGAGCCGGCATACGTTCCATTGAAACGCCCATGAAAGCAGCGATTTCATGCTTGGCAGAGACGTTTGTTATCGCCATCTTGCTCACGCATCGGTCGAATGCTGCCTCGGGACCCGTCGTCGTCGCAGGATCTTGTCCGGTCTGACAACCGGCCAACGCAGCGATCATCGCTGACAGAACTAAAAAGCCAATTCTCATGTTAATCCCCCAGTGCCCGAAACGACAGTTCGGTAATCCAACCGGGAGGTCAAGCAGAAAAGGCTTGGGCTACCATAACTTTGGCTGTTATAATTAGCTGAAACTACATTAGCATTGTATTTACATATATCCGCGAAACCCAGATCACTTCCGACATTATTTATACTTAGCCTTTACGACTACGCGCCGCCAGCGTGCGCAGCCTGAGCGCGTTGAGGCGGATGAAGCCTTCGGCATCCTTCTGATCGTAGGCGCCGCGGTCGTCCTCGAAGGTGACCAGCGCGTCGGAATAGAGCGTCTTCCTCGACTTGCGGCCGGTGACAATGACGTTGCCCTTGTAGAGCTTCAGCCGCACCGTGCCTTCGACGTCTTCCTGGCTCTTGTCGATCATGGCCTGCAGCATCAGCCGCTCGGGCGCGAACCAGAAGCCGTTGTAGATGAGCTCGGCATAGCGCGGCATGAACTCGTCCTTGAGATGGGCGGCTCCGCGGTCGAGCGTGATCGATTCGATCGCCCGGTGGGCCGATATCAGAATGGTGCCGCCGGGGGTCTCGTAGACGCCGCGCGATTTCATGCCGACGAAACGGTTCTCGACCAGATCTAGCCTGCCAATGCCGTTGTCGCGGCCGAGATCGTTCAGCGTCGCCAGCATCGTTGCCGGAGACAGTTTCTTGCCGTTGAGCGCAACCGGGTCGCCCTTGAGGAATTCGATCTCGATCTCGGTGACCTCATCCGGCGCATCCATCGGCGAGATGGTGCGCTGGTGGACGAATTCCGGCGGCTCGCTCCATGGGTCTTCCAGCACCTTGCCCTCGGAAGACGAATGCAGCAGGTTAGCGTCGACCGAGAAAGGCGCATCGCCCTTCTTGTCCTTCGGCACCGGGATCTGGTGCTGCTCGGCGAAATTGATGAGATCGGTGCGCGACTTGAACGACCAGTCGCGCCAGGGCGCGATGACCTTGATGTCGGGATTGAGTGCATAGGCGGAGAGCTCGAAACGCACCTGGTCGTTGCCCTTGCCGGTGGCGCCATGGGCGATCGCATCGGCGCCGGTCTCCCTGGCGATCTCGACAAGGTGCTTGGAGATCAACGGCCGGGCGATCGAGGTGCCGAGCAGATACGTGCCTTCATAGACAGCGTTGGCGCGGAACATCGGAAAGACGAAATCGGATACGAATTCCTCGCGGACATCGACGATGCGGATATCCTTGATGCCCATCATCTCGGCTTTGCGCCTAGCCGGCTCCAGTTCGCCACCCTGGCCTAGATCGGCGGTGAAGGTGACGACCTCGGCGCCGAGCTCGGTCTGCAGCCATTTCAGGATGATCGAGGTGTCAAGGCCGCCGGAATAGGCGAGCACGACTTTCTTGACGGCTTTTGCTTTCGACATGGTGGGCGGTTCCGCGACAGGGGTTCTTCGCGGGCGAGGTATCACGGCGTTTTAGGCCAGCGCAAGGGACGAACGATGCCCGGACCAGATGCTGCATCTCCCAGAGGCTGGCGAGAATACGGCTCTTGCGGTATGGCTGCGCCGTCTTTTGCCGCACCGAGACGAGCCATGTCCTTCATTCCCGACACCACCACGCTGATCCAGTTCTCCATCGCCACCTTGATCCTGGCGATCACGCCTGGGCCTGATATGACGCTGTTCGTGTCGCGCACGCTGAGCCAGGGCCGCGCCACCGGCTTTGCCTCGATGGCCGGCGCCTTGTGCGGCACGCTGATCCACACCACGCTGGTGGTGGTCGGCGTCTCGGCGCTGATCGTCGCCTCGCCGATGGCGTTCTTCGTGCTGAAGATTTTCGGCGCCGGCTATCTGGTCTTCCTGGCCTGGCAGGCGATCACAAAAGGGTCGGCGTTTTCGCCGGAGAAGAAGAGCGGGCCGCAGATCTCGCTGTTCCGCAGCTGGGCGGCGGGGCTCGGGGTCAATCTGCTCAACCCGAAGATCATCCTGTTCTTCATGACCTTCCTGCCGCAATTCGTCTCCGCGCATGATCCCAACGCGCCGGGAAAGCTGTTCTTCCTCGGCGCGATGTTCGTCGTGCTGGCGATCCCGGTGACGGCGCCGATGGTGCTGGCGGCGGAAAAATTCTCGGCCGCGATGAAATCCAGCCCGCGCGTGACGCGCGTCGTCGACTATCTCTTTGCCGGAGTTTTTTCGGCCTTCGCGCTCAAGATCCTGACGGCCCAGGCGAAATAGGGCGCACTCCCGCTGACCATGATCTTTTCCGAAAAACCGTCCTCCACTTTTTGCTGCGCTGACCTTCGGTTCGGGATCATGGTCCAATCTGACGCCAGCTTCCGGCCGAGCGCCCGGCGCTCAGCCAGTAGAAAATTCCGCCGATCATGCCGCAGCCGATCACCGCCAGCATGACGCTGGTATTGGTAACCTCGAAATTGGCATCGGCCGTCTGGTGAACGAAGCCAAGGAAGACCGCCGAGACCACAGCACCCGCCAGCGCATAGAACAGCCAGTCACGCCGGCCAAGGATCTCGGAGACCAGGATGGCGATGGCGGCCGGCATGAAGGCGAAATAGGCGACGAACAGCGCGACGAAGGGAATTGAAAACCACAGCGACGCCTGCGCCGCCGGTTGCGTCTCGTCCGTCATCAGCCCAAGCGATGCCAGGAACACGATGTTAAGGAAGGCGCTTGCCGCCAGCGAAGCAACGCCATAGCCGACAAGGATGACGGCGAAGCGGATGAGATAGGCGACGAGGCGGGTCACGCCTCGCCGTGCCCCGCGATCATCATCGCTTCCAGCGCCAGCCGGTCGACCTTGCGCATGCGCTCGGAGTCCGACTTGAGCTGGCCGCAGGCGGCGAGGATGTCGCGGCCGCGCGGCGTGCGGATCGGCGAGGCATAGCCGGCATTGTTGATGTAGTCGGCGAATTTCTCGATCGTTTCCCAGTCCGAGCACTGGTAGTTGGTGCCTGGCCACGGATTGAACGGGATCAGATTGATCTTGGCCGGAATGCCCTTGAGCAGCTTGACCAGCGCCTTAGCGTCCTCGATGGAATCATTGACGTCCTTCAGCATCACATATTCGAAGGTGATCCGCTTGGCGTTGGACAGGCCGGGATAGGCATGGCAGGCAGCGATCAGCTCGTTCAGCGGATATTTCCTGTTGATCGGCACCAAAAGGTCGCGCAGATCGTCGTTGGTGGCGTGCAGCGAGATCGCCAGCATGACGCCGATCTCCTCGCCGGTGCGGAAGATCTCGGGCACGACGCCCGATGTCGAGAGCGTGATGCGCCTCTTCGACAGGGAAAGCCCGTCGCCGTCGGATGCGATCAGCAGCGCCTTCTTCACCGCCTCGAAATTGTAGAGCGGCTCGCCCATGCCCATCATGACGACGTTGGACACTTTCCGGCCCTCGGCCGGCACGATGGCGCCGTCCGGCGTATCGCGGTCGGGGAAATCGCCGAGCCGATCGCGGGCGGTCAAAAGCTGGGCGAGGATTTCCTCGGCGGTCAGGTTGCGCACCAGCTTCTGCGTGCCGGTGTGGCAGAAGGAGCAGGTCAGGGTGCAGCCGACCTGCGACGAGATGCAGAGGGTGCCGCGGCCTTCTTCGGGAATGTAGACGGTCTCGATCTCGACCGGCCGGCCGGCGCCGCGCGGCGGAAAGCGGAACAGCCATTTGCGCGTGCCGTCGGAGGAAATCTGCTCCTCGACGATCTCGGGCCTGGCAACGGTGAAATGCCTGTCGAGCGCGGCGCGCAGATCCTTGGAAATGTTGAACATGCCGGCAAAATCGGAAACGCCGCGCACATAGATCCAATGCCAGAGCTGCTGGGCGCGCATTTTCGCCTGGCGCTCCGGCACGATGCCGGCAGCGACAAGGGCAGCCCCAAGTTCGGCGCGCGTCAAGCCGATCAGCGAGGGCTTTTCAGGCGCCGTGCGGGTGCGCAACGCGTCACGCGCGCCTTCGGCGGTAAGATCGAATGAAAGGGTCATTGTTGCGCCAATATAAGCGATTTGCGGCCGAATACAGCATCGTGCCCGAAATGAAGCGCGGCGCATAGCACAGGTTAGCGGCGGAGTCATGCCGGGTGCGCAAGCAAGGGCAGGGCTTCAGAAAAGGCTGGCGTTCAATTTTGCGTTGGACTATTGGCGACCTCGGCGCTGCCCCTCATCCGGCGGCGACGTCAGCGCCATTCCTGCAACGCCGGCAATCGGCGAAAACTTCTATGCGACGCTCCTTCTCCCCGTCACTATGCCGGGAGAAGTGCCCGGCAGGGCAATGAGGGGAGGCGTCAACGCCTAAAAGGTCGGTCTTCCGGCTCTAGCCTACTTGCACTTGGCGATCGAGGCCAGCGCCGCCGAGATGCCCTTCAGCGAGAAGACGTAGGTGGTGGTGTTGCCGCGGCCGGACTTGGCCGACACCTTCATGTCGGTGCCGGTCTTCATCGCGGCGATCAGCACCGGCTCCTCGGCGGCGTTCTCGACCCAGGCCGACTTGCCGCGCGTGAACATCGAAAAAGACTTCTTGTCGATGGTAACGGTGGCCTTGGAACCTTCCTGGAAGGTGTAGCCGGCGATGAATTGCGGCTCGTAGGACACTTGCTGCCCCGGCCGCTGGCTGACGAAGAAGAACATGTCGCCGTGATCGAGCGTCGGCGGCTGCTTGTCGGTTGGCACCGTCAGGACATAGCAGACCTTGCCGCCGCCCGACGCCTGATAACTGTAGGTACCCCAGGCATTATGCTGGCCGATCTTGGTTGCCGACTGCGCCAGCGCGGGCGCCGTCAAGGCCACCAGGGCCAGGCTGGAAACTATAGCAATCAATCCGCGCATCGCTTTTCCCGTATTCCACTGGTGCGGCGGCAGGCCGGCCCGGCGTCCTGCCCGTCGCTTCATTTTGATTTAATCTGGGTTACCAAAGGGTGAATTTCCCCTGAGAAAAGGATGTTCACGCCAGGAAACCGCCGCCGTCTTCGCGCTGCCGCTCGAAAAAAGCGGCTGGCGCAATGTCCCTGCCGCGACTTGGAGGCCACGAAAACGGCAAGAGTTTGACTTTTCAAGCAGCTAGGTCCTGCAGCGGTTCTCGCTTTTCTGAGCTACGTGACGAATTTCCCTGCAGGCGCTACCATGTCTGCGTTCGCCGCCACGGCACTCGGCCAGGGTGCCCCTCCCTGGCGGCTTACGGGAGATTTGGCCATGGCCATTTCCGAGACAGGGCTGATCCTGGCGGGCGGCACAGTCGTCCTGGCGATCGTGTTCGGCATTCGTGTCGCCGTCCGCGCGGCGGCCAGCGGCGCGGTGCCCCGGTCGGATGGCGGAGAGGTGGCGGGCACGTCGGGCGCGCCCGACGTGGCGGGGGTCATTGCGCTGCCGCCTTTGATCTTCCTCGGCTTCCTGGTGGCGGCAACCGTGCTCGAGGTGCTCGTGCCGCTCCCGGTCATGGCCGGGCAGGCGCTCGCCCGCTATCTGGCCGGCGCCGTGCTCGCGGTGTGCGGCTTCGTGCTCATCTTTATGGCGGCGGGCCGCTTTCAGGCCGCTGGAACCAACATACCACCGACCTTGCCAACGACCTCGCTGGTCGTCGACGGGATCTATCGGCGGACCAGAAACCCATTCTATCTGGGAACGACCCTCATCTATCTGGGCCTCGGCGTCGCGGCCGGAAGTCTTTGGGCTATCGCGCTCGTCATCCCCCTGCTGTGGGTGATCAATACCGGCGTCATCGCGCCGGAAGAGCGCTACCTCGAGCGGAAGTTCGGAGATGCCTATCGCGCCTACAAGGCGCGGGTGCGGCGGTGGGTTTGACGGCCGGAAAGTCGGTTCTCGCGCGATTTTTTGCGCCGCACCGGCTCAGCTCTTGTCGGCGATGGCCTGCCTGGCGGCGAGCCGGTGCGCCGGCGTGATGTGGGCGCTGACGGCGGCAATAGCGGCGGTCAGCACGGCGATGTCGTCGGTGAAGCCTAGCCCAAGGATGAAATCGGGGATGACGTCCGTCGGCAGCACGAAATAGCCGAGCGCAGCCAGCAATGTGCCTTTGGTGCGCAGCGGCGTCTTCTTGTCCATGGCGCAGTAATAGGCGGCGACCACCTCTTCCATGAACGGGATCTGCCGGGCAGCCTTCTTCGCCGTACGCCAGAACTTTTCGCGTACTTCGCTCTCATTGCCCGGCTTGCTGCCGAGGCCGAAGAAATCAAAACCGGATTTTTGCGCCATCAACCTCTCCTTGCGGCCGTCGCGTGACTTCACGCGTGACCGCAAGGCAAAATGTGGTGAAAGCCGAACCTCGCTGCAAGGTGCAGATAGGCTCAGCCGCCGAAATAGCGGTTCATCTTCCTGGCCAGCTCGAAATCCAGTGCCGTCAGGCCGCCGGCGTCGTGCGTGTTGAGGGTCACGTTTACCGTCTTGTAGACGTTCGACCAGTCGGGGTGGTGGTCCATCTTCTCCGCCGCCAGGGCGACGCGGGTCATGAAGGCAAAGGCTTCGGAGAAATTCTTGAAGGTGAAGCTGCGGGTGATCGAGCCGCCATCCTTGGCCAGCGACCAGCCGCCGAGGCCGGCAAGTTCGGCGCTGATCGCTTCTTTTGCTAGTTTCTCCCTGGCCATGTCCGTCTACCGCATAATCCGCGAAGCGTCGGCGGCGCCGACCAAACGGCTGACGACGCGGTTGTCGGCACCTGAAAGCGGCCAGGCCTCCTCGACGACGTAAGGCCCGCCGCCGACCGAGTCGCGCGACGACATCAGCACGAAGCGGCCGACCCGGAACGGCAGCGTCGAAAAATTGCCGCGCGCCGACAGATACTGGGCGACATCGAGCGGGCTCGAATTGCGCAGGCGGGCCAGCGTCACATGCGGCATGAACTTGCGCGGGTCGGCCGGGATGCCGAGCCGCTGGCAGATGCGCTCGATCTCGGCCTGCAATGCGGAAAGATCGGGCGAAGCGGCGACCCCGGCCCACACCGCATGCGGCTTCTTCTGGCCGAAGGCGCCGACGCCGGACAGCGTCAGCGGGAAGGAGGCGCGGTGAACACGGTCGAGCGCGTTGGCGATTTCGTCGGCGACATGGCCCTCGACATCGCCGATGAAGCGCAGCGTCAGATGATAGTTTTCGACGTCGATCCAGCGGGCTCCGGGCAGGCCGCCCCTGAGCAGGGACAGCGAAAGAGCGGCATCACGCGGTATTTCGAGGGCGGTAAAAAGACGCGGCATGGGAAGCCTCCTGTCCTCGAATCGAACTCTTGCCCCTAGCGAATCATCGATATTCGAACGGGGCAAGCGGTTTGTTGGTCGCAGGGCTGCCTAAAAGCTTCCCCTGCGGAATGTGGTGCGGCGGCGAACCCTCGCCTTCAGGAATTACCCCGCACCGTTGCAATGGCCTTCTCCACACTGGGCAGGATACCCTCGACGATGCGGTCGACGCCTCGGGCACTTGGATGAAGGCCGTCCTCGAGTTGCAGGACGGATTGGCCGGCAACGCCCTCGAGAAAGAAAGGATAGAGCGGCACGCCGTATTTTTCAGCCAATCGCGGAAAGATTGCGTCGAACGCCTTCTGGTAGTCGGCGCCGAGATTGGGCGCCGCGCGCATGCCGGCAAGGAACACCGCGATCTTGCGCTGCTTCAGTTTTGCCAACATGGCGTCCAAGTTTTTTTCCGCTATTGCGGGCGAAACGCCGCGCAGCATGTCGTTGGCGCCGAGCTCCAGGATGACCAATTGCGTGCCGTCCGGCACCGACCAGTCGAGCCGTGACAGGCCGCCGCTCGTCGTATCGCCGGAGACGCCGGCATTGGCGACCGTGACATCGTAGCCCTTGGCGCGAAGCGCCGCCTGCAGCTTTTCGGTGAAGCCCTGACCTGGCCCGAGGCCATAACCCGCCATCAAGCTGTCGCCGAAACCGACAATGACGAAGGGTTCGGCGCGCGCCGACGAAATGGCGCCGCAAATGGCGAGGAAAAGGGCGAAGGCTGCGGCAAAGGTGTGTTTGAAAGCCATGCGGTAGGCCCCATATGACGAGGAACATCTGTTGGCGAAGGCAGGTTTTCGTCTTTTTCGAGCATCGGATGCTCTAGCCTTCATCCCCCATATAGGACGATTTGATTTTGGAAGAAGCCGTCATTTCGCTGAAAGACGTATCGCTGACGCTCGGCGAAGGTGCCTCCTCGGTTCATGTGCTGAAGGGCGTCAGCCTCGATGTGGCGGGCGGCGAAGCGACCGGCATCGTTGGGCCTTCAGGTTCGGGAAAGTCGACATTGCTGATGGTTTTGGCTGGGCTTGAAAGGGTCGATTCGGGCACGGTACGAGTCGCCGGCGAGCTGCTCAACGGCAAAAGCGAAGACCAGATCGCATCGTTTCGGGGACGAAACATCGGTATCGTGTTCCAGTCTTTCCACCTCATCCCGAATATGACGGCGCTGGAAAACGTCGCCGTCCCGCTGGAGCTTGCCGGCCATGCCGATCCGTTCGGCGTGGCGGCGCGCGAGCTGGCGGCGGTCGGTCTCAGCGATCGCGTCACCCATTACCCCGGCGAATTGTCTGGCGGCGAGCAGCAGCGCGTGGCGATCGCCCGGGCGCTGGCGCCGTCGCCGCGCATCCTGATCGCCGATGAGCCGACCGGCAATCTCGACCAGGCGACGGGGCGGCACGTCGCCGACCTGCTGTTTGCCAAGGCGGCCGAACGCGGCATGACGCTGGTGCTGGTCACACATGACCCGGTACTCGCGGCGCGCTGCTCGCGCCAGGTGTCGATGCGGTCGGGGCTGATCGAGGACGCGCCTGAGCCGGCCACCAGGGCCGGCAAGGTGACCGCCTGATGCCGCTGTCGCAAACGCTGAGGCTCGCCTTTCGGTTTTCGCTGCGAGAAATGCGTGGCGGGCTGTCCGGCTTCCTGATCTTCCTTGCCTGCATCGCGCTCGGCGTCGCGGCAATCGGCGGCGTCAATTCGGTGGCGCAAGCGATTTCCGCCGGTGTTGCCGACCAGGGCCAGACGCTGCTCGGCGGCGATCTCCGCTTCCAGCTCAACCAGCGCGATCTTACCAGAGCCGAACGCAGCTTCCTCGACCGGCTTGGCACGGTTTCGCACAGTGCCAACATGCGCTCGATGGCGAGGCTCGAGGACGGCTCCGACCAGGCGCTGGTCGAGGCCAAGGCGGTCGACGGCGCCTATCCGCTCTATGGCGCGCTGGAGACCGAGCCGGTGCTGTCGCGAGAGGATCTGTTCGGCGAAAAATCCGGCGTCTTCGGCGCCGCCGCCCCGGATCTCTTGTTCGAGCGGCTGAACCTTGGCATCGGTGACCGGCTGAAGGTCGGCAGCGCGACATTCGAGCTGCGCGCCAGGCTGGTCAACGAGCCGGATGCGGTGTCGGATGGCTTCGGTTTTGCGCCGCGGCTGATGATGTCGACCGACGGGCTTGCCGCTTCCGGCCTGATCCAGCCGGGCAGCCTGGTCGAGAACGCCTATAAGGTCCGCCTGCCAGGCGGCACCACTGAGGCACAGATCAAGGCGATCCAGGAGCAGGCGGCAAACCAGTTCCCGCAGGCCGGCTGGTCGATCCGCACGCGCAGCAACGCAGCGCCGGCGCTGTCGTCGAATATCGAGCGGTTTTCGCAATTCCTTACGCTGGTTGGGCTGACGGCGCTGGTGGTCGGCGGCGTCGGCGTGGCCAATGCGGTGCGGGCCTATCTCGACGGCAAGCGCGGCGTCATCGCCACCTTCAAGAGCCTGGGGGCTTCGGGAGGGTTCGTCTTTGCCGTCTACCTGGTGCAGATCCTGATGATCGCCGCCCTCGGCATCACGCTGGGCCTTGTGCTTGGCGCGCTGATGCCGTTCGCGGCCAGCGCGGCACTGCAGTCGGTCATTCCGGTACCGGCGGAAGGCGGGTTCTACCCCGGCGCGCTCGGCATGGCGGCGCTGTTCGGACTGCTGGTGACGCTGGCTTTCGCCTTGCTGCCGCTCGGCCGTGCCCGCGACGTGCCGGCAACGGCGCTGTTTCGCGAAATGGGTTTCGAGGGCCGCGGTTTTCCCCGCCCGCTCTATATCGCCGCGGCAATGGCCATCGCGTTGCTGCTCGCGGTGCTGGCGATCCTGTTTTCCGGCGACCGCCGTATTGCCTCGATCTTCGTCGGCGCCACGATCTTTTCGTTCCTGGTGCTGCGTGTCGTCGGCACGCTGGTGCAGTGGGCGGCGAAGAAAAGCCCGCGCGTGCGCTCGACCGCGCTCAGGCTCGCCATCGGCAACATCCATCGGCCTGGCGCCTTGACGCCGTCCGTGGTGCTGTCGCTTGGCCTCGGGCTGACGCTCCTGGTCACCTTGGCGCTGATCGACGGCAATCTGAGGCGGCAGATCTCCGGCAGCCTGCCGGAAAGGGCACCGAACTTCTTCTTCGTCGATATCCAGAGCGGCGACGTCGATGCCTTCTCCGCGCTGGTCGGCAAAGAGGCGCCGCAGGGCACGCTGATCAAGGTGCCGATGCTGCGCGGCCGGGTGATGGCGCTCAACGGCGTCGATGTCGACAAGGTCAAGGTTCCGGCCGAAGGCGCCTGGGTGCTGCGCGGCGACCGTGGCCTGACCTATGACGCAAAGCTGCCGGAAAATGCGACGCTGACCGAGGGCAGTTGGTGGCCGGAGAATTATTCCGGCGCGCCGCTGGTCTCGTTTTCCGCCGAGGAAGGCAAAGAGATCGGGTTGAAGCTCGGCGACACCATCACCGTCAACGTGCTCGGCCGCAACATCACGGCCAAGATCGCCAATTTCCGCCAGGTCGAATGGGAAACCATCGGCATCAATTTCGTCATGGTGTTCTCGCCCAACACATTCGCCGGGGCGCCGCATGGCTGGTTGGCGACGCTGACCGAGACGAATGCATCGGCGGCCGACGATGCGCATCTTCTCAATGCCGTCACGCGGGCTTTTCCAGCGGTGACGACGGTCAGGGTCAAGGACGCGCTCGAAATCGTCAACCGGCTGGTGGCGCAGCTCGGTACAGCAATCAGGGCAGCAGCGGGCGTGGCGTTGATCGCCTCGGTGCTGGTGCTGGCCGGGGCGCTCGCCGCGAGCAACCGGGCCCGCATCCACGACGCGGTGGTGCTGAAGACCCTGGGTGCGACCAGGAAAACTCTGATCGCAGCGTTTTCACTGGAATACATGCTGATCGGCCTTGCCACTGCGATGTTCGCGCTGGCAGCGGGCGGTGTGGCGGCGTGGTTCGTCGTCACGCGCATCATGACGCTGCCATCCCACTTCATGCCCGAGGTGGCGGTGGCGACCATCGGCTTTTCACTGGTGGTCACGGTCGGTATCGGCCTTGCCGGCACGTGGCGGGTGCTGGGCCATAAGGCGGCGCCGGTGCTGCGGAATCTTTGAACCAGAGCCGGTTTTGATTAAATCTCGTTAATGTGACGGGCGGGAAGGCCAATAAAACCGTATCTCCGGCACTTCACGGAGCATTACGCTTGGTTACGGTCTTGTCCTTTACGCCAAGAACCATCATATTTCGGCGCAGGCATGCTGGAGCCCCGCCAGCGGCGCCTGGGTTCAAAAGGACCTGACACCGGACGGGGCAGAAGCAATATGAGGATTTCCATGGCTGATCCCGTTCGCAATTATCAGACGCGCGCCGTGCCCGGCGCCGGCGTCGATGCTGCCATCGACCAGGGCCTGCGCGCCTACATGATCAAGGTCTACAATCTGATGGGGCTTGGCCTCCTCATCACCGGCCTTGCCGCGGTCGGCACAATCATGCTGGCCACCACCAGCGATCCCGCCTCGGCGGTCGCGACGTTGCCAAGCGGCGAGATGCTGACCTCGTTCGGCTACGCGATCTTCGGCTCGCCGCTGAAATGGCTGGTGATCTTTGCCCCGCTGGCAGCGGTGATGTTCCTATCGTTCCGCGTCCAGTCGATGACCGTTTCGGCCGCGCAGACGACGTTCTGGGTCTACGCCGGCCTCGTCGGCCTGTCGCTGTCGTCGATCTTCCTGGTCTACACCACCGCCAGTATCTCGCAGACCTTCTTCGCCACCGCCGCCGCCTTTGGCGGGCTGTCGCTCTACGGCTACACGACCAAGCGCGACCTTTCCGCGTTCGGTTCGTTCCTGGTCATGGGCCTGGTCGGCCTGATCATCGCGATGGTGATCAACATCTTCCTGCAGTCGTCGGCGCTTTCCTTCGCCGTTTCGGCGATCGGCGTGCTGATCTTCGCAGGCCTCACCGCTTACGACACGCAGAACATCAAGGAGATGTACTTCGAGGGCGACGAGACTGATGTCGCCGGCCGCAAGGCGATTATGGGCGCATTGAGGCTCTATCTCGATTTCATCAACCTGTTCATGTTCCTGCTGCAGTTCATGGGCGACCGTCGCTAATACGGCGTTCTTTGCCGACCATGGTCTTTTCCGAGAACCGGTTTCGACTTTTCGGGATCATGGTCTGACTGGACCAGCGAGTTTGGAAAGGGCGGCCCAACAGCCGCCCTTTTCTTTTGTGCCGGCTTTTGCTTTGATATAAGGCAGATGAACGACTTGCATAAAATATGAGCAGCATCACGTTACGGGCCGCGACGTCGGCCGATCTCGACCGGATCACGGAAATCTATGCCGACGCGGTGACGAATGGCACGGCGAGCTATGAACTCGAGCCACCAAGCCGCGCCGAGATGGGCGCGCGATTCGACAACCTGATGGCGGGCGGCTTTCCCTATCTCGTTGCGGAAAAGGCCGGCGGCGTGCTCGGCTATGCCTATGCCGGAGCGTTCCGGCCACGCCCGGCCTACCGCTTCGTCGTTGAGGATTCCGTCTATGTCGCGCCCGCGGCCAAAGGGCAAGGCGTCGGGCTGCTCCTGATGCAAGGGCTGATCGAGGCGGCCAAGGCGGCGGGCTTTCGCCAGATCATCGCGGTGATCGGCGACGGCAGGCCCGACAGCGCATCGGTACGGTTGCACGAGAAGCTCGGCTTCCGTCATTCCGGCCGCCTCGAAGGCTCCGGCTACAAGCACGGGCGTTGGCTCGACACGGTGTTCATGCAGCTGCCGATCAATGGCGGGGCGTCGATCCCGCCCGATCCGCAATCGCTGCCCGAGCGGAAGTTCCGCCAGCAAAAATAAAGGGTTACGCCTCGACCAGCTTCAGCGTTCGGTCGAACACGCCAAGCACCCGGCCGAGCTCCTGGCCGCGCTTGAGGATGCGCCCGCCGGCGGCGATGACGGCGAACGCGCCTTGCCGGCGCGCCAGCTTCGGATCCTTGACGATCTGGAAAAGCGGCACTTCGCTGGTGCGGCGGAACACGGAAAAAACGGCGCGGTCGGCGAGATGGTCGATGGCATAGTCGCGCCACTCATTGGCGGCAACCATACGGCCGTAAAGCCTGAGGATCTGGTCCAGTTCGCGGCGGTCGAACCGCACAGGCTGGTCGAGGCGTTCGCGTCTTGCCTCATGCAGCGGGATCAATATTGCGGATGCGTCCCCATCCTCCGTCCCGCTGCTGCGATCAGTCATGCCTGGATCCTCGCAATGAATCGTACGCCGACCAAAGTTGGCGCTTTCGTTGCCGAATTGCAAGGCCCGGCCGGGCAAGGCCAGCACCGCGCGGTTTCTCCAGCGTCCAGTCACGTTTGCGAAACGCCTGTTGGAATTGGTGATGCTTCGCCACAATCCTGCCTTTTTTTATCCGTGCTCATGCCCCAATGTCCGACGAATTTACCGGTGTTGCCTGAGACGGTTCGGTCCGGCACCGGCTCGTAAACCCCAAGCCCCCCGCCCACGGGTCTGCGTCGGATCGAACCAACCTCGGTTTTTCCTTGGAAAGATCGGGTGCGACGATCCCAAAACCTAAATGACCGGCGTCAGAAGCAAGCTGACGCCGGTTTTTTATTGGCCGGCCGCCGCGGCGGTGCGATCCATCCAGATAGGCTGTCGTCGGAGGCTTGAGGGCGGTTATCCCTTCTCCCCTTGTTGTGGGAGAAGGTGGATCGGCGCGAAGCGCCGAGACGGTTGAGGGGTGTTGGACGGAGTGAGGCGTTGGCGTTCCCTCGAACACCCCTCATCCGTCGCCTTCGGCGACACCTTCTCCCACAAAGGGAGAAGGGAGAGCGCTCTATCTAAGGCTTGCGGATAAAGGCTGCACCCAGGATCGGACCGGGCATGCCGTCCTTGCCGACCGACTGCAGCAGCACGGCGCAGCCGCCCTTCTTGGCGATCTCGCTCATTGGCAGTTCGTAGCGCTGCGCCTTGCCGTGCCACATGCCGGCGGTCTGGATGCTGGAGACGGCGTTCCAGTAGGTCATGCTGCGGCCGCTGTTTTCACCCTTGCCGATCTTTATCGTCTGTGGCGGGTTGAAATAGACGATGACGACATGCGCGTCGGCGGGGCCGGCCACGGCGTCGCCGGCATCGATCATGACGCGATCGCTGGTCCGGCTGACCTTGATGCCGACCCGCATGCCTTCGCCGACCCTCTCCATGCGGGCCAGCGCGCCGTCGACTTCCTTGCGGCTGGCGCCGTTGACATGGCTGCGGCCGTTTATGACGGCTTGCGGGGTGTAGACGGAACGACTGCCGAAGGCGCGCATATACTCGTATTGCCGCTCGGTATTTTCCTTGCGGCTCAGCGTGTCCTGCCAGCCGAGGTAATCCCAATAATCGACATGATAGGCGAGCGCGACGATGTCCTCCTTGGCGGCAAGCTCGGCGAAGAATTCGTCGGCTGGCGGACAGGAGTTGCATCCCTGGCTGGTGAAGAGCTCGACGACGCCTAATGGCTTGTCGGTTGGCTCGGCAAGGGCCCTGCCGGCAAACGCCGAGAGGGCCAGCGCAAGGGCCGCAAGCCGCAATGGTCTTCGAGATGGCATGGCCGTTCCGATCCCGCCGGTGACGCCGGCTTTGTTCTGGTTGTCGAAATATGTGGCAGAAGCGGCAGTCAACGGGAAGTCACGTTGCGGTGAAATTTTGCCGTTGCAAGCGCTGGCAAGGGCGCAATAGGTGGACTTGCACTTCACGATGGAAGCGATTCGGGCGGCAATCAGCATGTGGCAATCTCTCCTGGCGCCGGTCGACCTCTATTGCGAACGGACGGGGCCGGAATTCTGGGCCGAACCGCTCAATGCGCTGAGCAATCTGGCTTTCTTTGCCGCCGGGCTATGGGGTGTCTGGCAGGTGCGCAAGCGCGGCACCGGCACCTTCGCCGAAGTGCTGGCCTGGTGGGTGGTGGCGATCGGCGTCGGCTCGTCGCTGTTCCACACCTTTGCCACAAGGGCAATGATCCTGGCCGACGTGCTGCCCATTGCAGGGTTCACGCTGGCCTACACGCTGTTCAACCTGCGACGTTTTCTCGGCATGAAATGGGGCAAGGCGATCGCCATCTTCGTCGCCTTCTATGCCATTGCCGGGTTGCTTACCTTCGCCGTGCCCGACTGGCTGCGCCAGGCGTCGAACGGGACGACCGGCTACCTGCCGCCGTTTCTGGCGCTCGCCTTCTTCGGCGCCTGGGTGGCGGCCAGCGGCAATCGCGCCGGCTGGTACAATCTGGCGGGTTCGGCGATCTTCGTCGTGTCGGTCATCTGCAGGATGATCGATCCGCTGGTCTGCGGCGGCTTTCCGCTCGGCACGCATTTCCTGTGGCACATATTGAACGGGCTGATGCTCGGCGTGCTGCTGGCGGCGACAGCGCGGTTTGGAAAGCCAAGAGTAGGGCAGTAGGGCAGTAGGGCAGTAGGGCAGTAGGGCAGTAGGGCAGTAGGTGGCTTGTCCTTGCTTCCCCTACTGCCCTACTTCCTTATTGCCCTACTGCCTTAAGCCGCAAGATCGCGCAGCACGTATTGCAGGATGCCGCCATTCCTGAAGTAGTCGAGCTCGTCCAGCGTATCGATGCGGCAGATGACCGGAACTTCTTTGACGCTGCCGTCGCCATAGGTGATCCTGGCGATCATCTTCTGCCGCGGCTTGATGTTGCTCAGTCCGTCGATCTCGACCAGTTCGTCGCCCTTGAGGTTGAGCGAGGCCCATGAGGTGCCTTCCTCGAAGACGAAAGGGATCACGCCCATGCCGACAAGGTTGGAACGGTGGATGCGCTCGAAGGACTGGGCGATGACCGCGCGGACACCGAGCAGATTCGTACCTTTGGCCGCCCAGTCGCGTGACGAGCCGTTGCCATATTCGACGCCGGCGAAGATGACCAGCGGCACGCCTTCCTTCTTGTAGCGCATCGCGGCGTCGTAGATCGATTCCTCTTCTTTCGAGGGGTAATGGATGGTGTAGCCGCCCTCGCGGCCGTTCTCGCCCAGCATATGGTTGCGGATGCGGATATTGGCGAAGGTGCCACGCATCATCACCTCGTGGTTGCCGCGGCGGGTGCCGTACTGGTTGAAATCGGCGACGCCGACGCCGTGGTCGGTGAGATACTTGCCGGCCGGCGAGGCCGCCTTGATCGAACCGGCCGGCGAAATGTGGTCGGTGGTGATCTTGTCGCCGAACAGGCCGAGCACACGCGCGCCCTTGATATCGCCGATCTTGCCGAAGCCTGACTTCATGCCGGCGAAATAGGGTGGGTTCTGCACATAGGTCGAATTGTCGTCCCAGGCATAGGTCTGACCTTCCGGCGCCTTGACGTTCTGCCAGTACTCGTCGCCCTTGAAGACGTCGGCATATTTGCGGGCGAACAATTCGCGCGTGACGTTCTTCTCGATGAATTCCTGGATCTCGACCGAACTCGGCCAGATGTCTTTGAGATAGACCGGATTGCCGTTGCGATCGTCGCCGAGCGGCTCGGTGGTCAGATCCTTGGTCACGGTCCCGGCCAACGCGTGAGCGACGACCAGCGGCGGCGAGGCGAGATAGTTCGCCTGCACGTCGGGCGAGACGCGGCCTTCGAAATTGCGGTTGCCGGACAAGACTGCCGCAGCAATCAAGCCCTTATCGTTGATGGTCCTGGAGATCGGCGCCGGCAGCGGGCCGGAATTGCCGATGCAGGTGGTGCAGCCGAAGCCGACCAGGTTGAAGCCGATCTGGTCGAGCTCCTTCTGCAGGCCGGATTTCTCGAGATATTCGGCGACGACCTGGCTGCCCGGCGCCAGTGAGGTCTTGACCCACGGCTTCTGCTTGAGGCCGAGCCGGTTAGCGTTACGCGCCAACAGCCCGGCGCCGATCAGCACGCTCGGGTTCGAGGTGTTGGTGCAGGAGGTGATTGCGGCTATGACGACATCGCCATGGCCAAGATCGTAGTCCGCGCCCTCGACGGCATAGCGCTTGTCGATTTCGGCGGCCTTCTTGTATTCGGTCTCCATGGCCTTGGCGAAGCCGGCCGGAATGTCTTCAAGCGCGACCCGGCCTTCCGGACGCTTTGGGCCGGCCATCGACGGCACGACACTGCCGAGATCGAGCTCGAGCAGGTCGGTGAAGACCGGATCGGCCGAGCCGGCATCGCGCCACAAGCCTTGCGCCTTCGAATAAGCCTCGACCAGGGCGATGCGGCTTTCGTCGCGACCGGACATGGTGAGATAGCGGATGGTTTCGCTGTCGACCGGGAAGAAGCCGCAGGTGGCGCCATATTCCGGGGCCATGTTGCCGATGGTGGCGCGGTCGGCCAGCGTCATGTTGGACAGGCCCGGCCCGAAGAATTCGACGAACTTGCCGACGACGCCCTTCTTGCGCAGCATCTGGGTGACGGTGAGCACCAGGTCGGTGGCGGTTACGCCTTCCCTCAGCCTGCCGGTAAGGCGAAAGCCGATGACTTCGGGCAACAGCATGGAGACCGGCTGGCCGAGCATCGCGGCCTCGGCCTCGATGCCGCCGACGCCCCAGCCGAGAACGCCGAGGCCGTTGATCATCGTGGTATGTGAATCGGTGCCGACGCAGGTGTCGGGATAGGCGGTGGTCTCGCCATCTTCGCTGTTGGTCCACACCACCTGGCCGAGATATTCGAGATTGACCTGATGGCAGATGCCGGTGCCGGGCGGCACGACGCGGAAATTACGGAACGCCTGCTGGCCCCATTTCAGGAATTTGTAGCGTTCCTCGTTGCGCTCGTACTCAAGCTCGACATTGCGGGCGAAAGCCAGCGGCGTGCCGAATTCATCGACGATGACCGAGTGGTCGATGACCAGATCGACAGGCACCAGCGGATTGATCTTTTGCGGATCGCCGCCGAGCGAGGCCATGGCGTCGCGCATGGCGGCAAGGTCGACCACGGCCGGAACGCCGGTGAAATCCTGCATCAGCACGCGAGCCGGGCGATAGGCGATCTCGACGCCGGCAGTGCCCCGGTCGGTCAGCCAGCCGGCGACCGCCTGGATGCTCTCCTTGGTGACGGAACGGCCGTCCTCGTTGCGCAGCAGGTTCTCCAGCAGCACCTTCATCGAATAGGGCAATTGGGCAATGCCGGTGAGGCCGTACTTTTCGGCCTCGACAAGGTCATAGTAGATGTACTCGGTGCCGCCGGCGGTCAGCGTGCGGCGGCAATTGAAGCTGTCGAGTGATTTGGACACGTGCGATCCCTAACTGTCGGTTGCCGGGAGGGAACGGACGCCAGTGGGCATGCAAGTCACGCGCAAAGGTGCGGGTACGGCCATTTCCGCTATCCGTTCCCAAGCGTCCGGGCCGTTCAAGGCGGCACGCGCGCTGGTTCGGCGCAAATTCGGTTCCCGTGCCGACCGCTGGCACGGACGATGCGGATATAGAGAATTTTCTGGAATAGTTCTAGACACGGAATTGCCATTTTTGCTGCGGCGCACCGAAGCCGCACCTGAACTTTCGGCGAAGGGGAACGGATGCGGCTGATCGCCGAAAATCTGGGCGGCGAACGCGGCGGCGAGACGGTATTTTCCGGCATCGAATTCGCGCTGGGGGCTGGCCAGGCGCTGGTCGTTTCCGGACCGAACGGCGCCGGCAAATCGACGCTGCTCAGGATCATCGCCGGGCTGTTGCCGGTGGCGGCAGGCCGGGTGCGGTTCGAAGGCGGTGGCGAGGACTTTCCGTCGGCCGCCTCGGCCTGTCACTATCTCGGCCACCTCAACGCGATGAAGACGGCGCTGAGCGTTATGGAAAACCTGTGCTTCTGGCGCGATTTTTCGGGCGCAGGTTCCAGGGGTGTTGAAGAGGCGCTGGAGACCGTCGGGCTGGGCGGCATCGGCCATCTGCCGTTCGGCTATCTCTCGACCGGCCAGCGCCGGCGTGCGGCGATTGCAAAACTGCTGGTCAGCCACCGGCCATTGTGGCTGCTGGACGAACCAACGGCAGGGCTGGACAAGGCTTCGGAGGAGAGATTCGGCGAACTGATGGGGAAGCACCTCGAGAGTGGGGGGATCGTGGTTGCGGCGACGCATCTGCCGCTGGGGATCGAGGGGGCGAGGGAGCTCGTGATGGGCGAGGCCGCTTGATGTTGGTGCTCTACGCGACGGTGCTTGGCCTTCACGCATCCATCGGGACCGCACCATAATGTGGTCCCTCTTCCTCCGCGACATCCGCCTGAGTATCCGCGCCGGCGGCGGGGCGCTTACCGGCGTGATTTTCTTTCTCGCCGTCATCGCGACCATTCCCTTCGGCGTCGGTCCCGACCTGAAGCTGCTGGCCCGCATCGGGCCGGCGATTCTCTGGATATCAGCCTTGCTGGCCTGCCTGCTCGGCCTCGACCGGCTGTTCCAGGCCGACCGCGAAGATGGCTCGCTCGATCTTCTGGTGCTTGGCGACCACCGGTACATGCTGGCCTTGACCGTGCTGACGAAATGCCTGGCGCATTGGACGGGAAGCGTGCTGCCGCTGGTCATCGCCGCTCCCCTGCTCGGCCTGTTCATGAACATGGAGCCGGCCGGCATCGGCGCCACGGCGCTGACGCTTCTGGTCGGCACGCCGGCGATCACCTTCATCGGTGCTGCCGGTGCAGCAGTGGCAGTGGCGCTGCCGCGCGGCGGGCTGCTGATCTCGGTGCTGGTGCTGCCGCTGACCATTCCCGTGCTGATCTTTGGCGTATCGGCAAGCTATGGCGCGGTGGCGGATCCCGATCCTTTTCTGCAGCCCTTCCTCATTCTCGCCGCACTGACCTTTTTTCTTGCGGTGCTCGGGCCGGTGGCAGCGGCGCTGGCGCTTCGGCACGGAACGGACTGATGTGTTGGCTTCAGCACATGCCTGCGGCGCGGCGAACAATTGCGGAGCCGGTGGCGCGGCGTTAAGAGAAGACATGTCGGAACAAGGCGAGACGGACCGGTTGGAAAGCGCCGCGGAGCGAAAAGCATGAGCGTACACGCGCTTTATGTCACCGCCGCCTATGCGATCACGGCCGTGGTGCTGGGCGGGCTGATCGGCTGGATTCTGCTCGACCAGCGCGGCCGCAAGCGAGAGCTCGCCGAGCTGGAGGCGTCTGGCGTGCGCCGGCGCTCCGATAAGGCAGCAAAATCATGAGCACGGAAACGCAAACACCGGCGCGCCGCCGCCTGATCGTGCTGCTGCCGCTGCTGGTCTTTCTCGGGCTGGCGGGATTGTTCCTGGCTCAGCTTTTGTCCGGGCGCGACGTTTCGGAAGTGCCGTCGGCGCTGATCGGCCTGCCGGCGCCGCAGACCAACCTGCCGGCGCTCGAGGGCACCAATTTACCGGGCCTCGATTCAAGACAGTTCGCCGGCAAGGTGACGCTGGTCAACGTCTTCGCGTCCTGGTGCGCGCCGTGCCGCGAAGAGCATCCGGTGCTGCTGGCGCTGTCGCAGGACAGACGCTTCGTCATGGCGGCGCTGAACTACAAGGACCAGCCGGAAAACGCCCGTCGGTTCCTTGGCGATCTCGGCAATCCATTCCAGGCGATCGGCGTCGACCAGGCCGGACGCACGGCGATCGACTGGGGTGTCTACGGCGTGCCGGAGACCTTCGTCATCGGCAAGGATGGCAAGATCGCCTACAAGCACGTAGGGCCGCTGACGCCGGACTCGGCGCGGACGCTGCTGTTGCCGGAGATCGAGAAGGCGCTGACGGCACCGGGCTGAGGACCGGAAAACGCGATGGACGAACGAGACATCCGCGATCATTTTCTGGCTCAGGCGAAAGGCTGCGATGGACTTGGCTCGCCGTTCACCGCGAATTTATGCCGTGCGCTGGCCAAGGTTCTCGACGCAAACACCAAGACCGGGCAGGCGGTGCTCGGCTGGCCAGGCGACGCGCGCGCCGACGCCCTCGCATTGCGGCTCTGCGGCGCGCTGCATGCGTTGGTCCTGACCGGTGTCGATGAACGACTGGCACTGATCTATCCGCCCAACCAGACAAGCGAAGATGAGATCGCGGCGGTGCTGCCGGAAGCAATTACGCGATCCGACGAGCGGATCGTCGCTGGCCTCGCCGGCGCCCCGCAGACGAATGAGATCGCCCGGTCGGCGATGCTGCTGCCAGGATTTCTGACGGTCGCGCGCGAAACCGGTTTGCCGCTGGATCTGTGTGAGATCGGCGCCAGCGCTGGGCTCAATCTCCTGTTCGACAGCTTTCACTATCGCTATGGCGATGCCGAGTGGGGCGACCAGGCCTCCCCCGTCCGGTTGGCGCCGGAGGTACGCGGCCTCGCTGTTCCGCTTGGTGGAGCGATCAACGTCCGCCATCGCGCCGGCTGCGACATCGCGCCGGTGAACGTCGCCGACGCAGCGGCGCAGTTACGGCTTCGGTCTTACGTCTGGGCCGATCAGGCAGCGCGGCTGGCCCGGCTCGACGCCGCGCTGTCACTTGCCGAGAAATTTCCGCCGCTGCTTGTCAAAGCGGATGCAGCGGAGTTTGTCGAGAGGGCACTGGCCGTACGGCAGCAGGGCAGCGCCTTCGTGCTCTATCATTCGATCATGTGGCAGTACCTGCCGCGGGCGACCAAGGATGCCATCATCGCTACGCTGGAGCAGGCGGGCAGACAGGCCACGGCCGCTGCGCCTATCGCAAGGCTGAGGATGGAGCCGCGCGATCCCACAAACAATTGGGCGGTACTCAGCCTCACTCTATGGCCCGGCGGCGAGACGCGCCGTCTGGCCCATTGCGATTACCACGGCCGCTGGATCGAATGGATCGGCTGAGCCGATCGCGTTCGCCTCAGCCGTAGATCTGCTTGTGAACCTGATAGAGCATTTCGCTGCGGTCGGCGCGCATGTCGGCGAGGTCGCGGCTGCTGAAGCTGTCGATTTCGGCGACGAGGCGGTTGTAATGCCGGCGCTTGGCGATGCTGGCGCGAGCGCGGCTCATGAGGCTGTCGATGATCATAGCGAGTTTCCTTTTGCGCCGCATTTCGCGGCCAGTTGTTCCTCCCTTGATCGATACGGAGCATGACATAGTTATGGTGCGTTGCAAAAATAAGATGTTGCAATGCACCATTGCGCTGGGCGCATAGCCGGTTAACGGGATGTGACCCTGCCGTCCGGGCCGGCATTCGCTTCCATAACGCTTCTGACGCATCATCGATCTTGCCATATCGATCGTGGGCTGGCTTGATCGCGGCTTGCCAAGCGATTGCTACCGGGAGGAACCATGGCCAGCGAATTCTACGAAGTTCTCGATCCGCGCTTTTCGCGGCTATTCAACGGCAATGCACAGGTCGACAGGCTGTTTACCGGCTGCCGATGGGCGGAAGGACCGGCCTGGTTTGCGGCCGGGCGCTATGTGGTCTGGTCCGACATCCCGAACAATCGCATGCTGCGTTACGACGAGACCGACGGCAGCGTCAGCGTGTTCCGTCAGCCGTCCGGCAATTCCAACGGCAACACCGTCGACCGGCAAGGCCGGCTGGTCACTTGCGAACATTCCGGCCGCCGCGTCAGCCGCACCGAGCATGACGGGTCGGTTGTCACCATCGCCGACAAATGGCGCGGCAAGCGGCTGAACTCGCCCAATGACGCCGTGGTCAAGTCCGACGGGTCGATCTGGTTCACCGATCCGAGCTACGGCATCGATACCGATTACGAGGGCGACAAGGCCGAAAGCGCGATCGGCGCCTGCCATGTCTACCGGGTCGATCCCGGCACCGGCGAGACCGAGGCGGTGATCACCGACATGGTCAGGCCCAACGGGCTCGCCTTCTCGCTCGACGAGAGCAAGCTCTATGTCGCCGATACCGGCCGCACGCATGGTGCGCAGAACCCGGCGCACATCCGGGTGTTCAATGTCGGCCAGGGCGGCAAGAAGGTCTCAGGCGAAAAGGTCTTTGCCGACTGCACCGCCGGCCTGTTCGACGGTTTCAGGCTGGATGCGGACGGCCGCATCTGGACCAGCGCCGCCGACGGCATCCATTGCTACGATCCCGACGGGACGCTGATCGGCAAGGTCAAGGTGCCGGAAGTCGTTGCCAATTGCGTGTTCGGCGGCAACAAGCTGAACTGCCTCTACATCGCCGGCACGACCTCGCTTTACATGGTCCGGCTCATGGTCAACGGCGCCAAAACATTTTGAGCGGCCGCCAAGCATATGCAAGGGAGGGAACCATGCCATTCGTGAATATCCGCCTGGTCAAGGAGGTGATTGCCGATGACCCGGCCGGCAAAAAGGCCGCGATCGCCGCCCAGGTGACGGCGGCCATCACCGGCGTCACCGGCCTGACCAACAATGATGTCTGGGTGGTCTTCGAGGAAGTCGCTGCACGCGACTGGTTCGTCGGCGAGACCGATGTCGAGACGCGGAGGAAGGGGTAGCGCGCCCACCTTCTCCCCTTGTGGGAGAAGGTGGATCGGCGCGATAGCGCCGAGACGCATGAGGGGTGCTGGAAGGAATGAGGCGGCGGCGATTTCAAGCAAATTGCCAAGCTGGAGCACCCCTCATCCGACCTCGCTTCGCGAGGCCACCTTCTCCCACAAGGGGAGAAGGGAAGGGCTCACTCAACACGAGCGGATGAATTCGGCAAAAGCCGAAAGGACGTTGCGCATCGCCAGCCGGTTTTCCGGTTCCGCCAGGATATCCTCCACCTCCGGCGGTCTCTTGCCGAGCAGCGCTATTTCGAGTGCTGCCTCCTCATAGAGTGCGAAAGACATTGTCCGCATGACCTCGGCCAGTGCGGCGCGGGCAAACAGCGAGCGCGGCGAGGCGTGGACCAGGATGGCCGGTTTGCCGACGGCGGCATCGCGCGACACCAGCCAGTCGAGCGCGTTCTTCAGGCCGCCTGGCATACCGTGGGCATATTCCGGGCAGGAGACGATGAGGCCGTCAGCGGCGGTGACCGCGTCGATCAGCGCCGCTGCTTGCGGCGGCGTCCGCTCGCCTTCATCGTCGGGGTTGAAAATCGGCAGCCGACCAAGCCCATCGTAGACGGAGACGTGACAGTCCGGCGGCGCGTTTTGCGCGAGTGCGGCGACCAGGGCCGAATTGGTCGAGGCGGCGCGCAGGCTGCCGGAGATGGCGAGGATATTGAGCAAAGGAATGGAGACCGGCTTGGGCGATTCGTTGCCGGGCACACTACCACATGGTCTTCCTGTATTCCTCGTCCAACCAGCGGTCGGTCGCCTCGGCCGCTTCGGCGAGCGCCAGCTGGTCGCGCAGGATCTGGCCGAGCGTGGGCAGCGTGGCGCGGTCGGACCAGCTCTCCGGCTTCCATAGTTCGGAGCGCATGAAGGCCTTGGCGCAATGCATGTAGGCAGCTTTGACCGTCACCACGACGACGCTTTGCGGTGCCTTGCCGTCGACCGCCAGCCGCTCACGCAATGCCGCATCGATGGTGATGCGGGCATCGCCATTGACACGCAGCGTTTCGTTCATGCCGGGAATGAGGAAGAGCAACCCGATCGAGGGATTGAGAAGGATGTTCTCCAGCGTGTCGAGCCGGTTGTTGCCCGGCCGGTCGGGGATGGCGATGGTCTTCTCGTCGAGCACCGTTACGAAGCCCGGCCTGTCGCCCTTCGGCGTCACATCGGCATTGCCGGCGCCGTCGGACGAGCCGATCAGCACGAACGGGCTCTTGCCGATGAAGGAACGGCAGTGGCCGTCCAATGTCTTCAGTTCCTTGCGGATCGAGCCGTCGGTCGGCCGAGGCGTCTTGTAGATCGTCCTCAACTCGTCACGTGTGGTGATGAATTCCATGCCCCTCTCCTCTTATTCTGGCGGAATTCCCTAGGGAAAGCGCTACGCGCTTTTCCTGGAATTGCTCTATTTGCCGGCCTTCTCTTCCTTGCCGGTCTTGTCCTCGAGCGAATGGCGCAGGATCAACGGCATTTGGCTTAACGTGAAGACAAGGGTAATGGGAATCGTGCCCCAGACCTTGAAATAAAGCCAGGCTTCCTCAGAAAAGTTGCGCCACACAACCTCGTTCAGGGCAGCCAGAAAAAGGAAGAAGAGCCCCCATCGGAAAGTGAGCTTGCGCCAGCCTTCGGCATCGAGATTGAAGGCGGAATCAAAGACATAGCCCAACAGCGATCTGCCAAACGCCAACCCGCCAAGCAACGTGATGCCGAACAGGCTGTTGATGATTGTCGGCTTCATGAAAGCGAAGGTCTTGTCCTGCAGCCAGAGCGCCAGCGCGCCAAACACAAACACCACGATGGCCGAGACCAACGGCATGATCGGCCAGCTGCGCGTCAAAATCCACGAAACGCTGAGCGATAGCGCCGTCGCCACCATGAAGAACGCCGTGGCAATCAGGATAGGCTCGCCGATATGGCCGAGGATCGGAAACTTCCCGACAAGCCATGCGCCGCGGATGGTGGTGAAAAAGAACACCAGGCCAGGCCCGAGTTCGAGCAGGAATTTCAGGCCCGGGTTCAACGCCCTGCGTCGCGGATCGGACGGGTCGCCTTCGAGGATGGGTGGGTTCATAGCGTCCTTCTTACGCATGATCCAATCCAAAAAGCCTGCAACTTTTCGGGATCATGCTCGTCAAGCCACGCCAGCGATCGCCCTGGCGAATTCGCTTGCGGAAAAGGGTTCGAGGTCGTCGACCTGTTCGCCGACGCCGATGAAATAGACCGGCAATTTGTGCTTTGCCGCGATCGCCACCAGAATACCGCCGCGCGCCGTGCCGTCCAGCTTGGTCATCACCAGGCCATTGACGCCGGCGACATTGCGGAAGATCTCGACCTGGTTGAGCGCGTTCTGGCCGGTGGTGGCATCGACCGTCTGCAGCACGGTGTGCGGCGCTTCCGGATCGAGCTTGCCCAGCACCCGGACGATCTTTTCCAGCTCCGCCATCAGCTCGGTCTTGTTCTGCAGCCGCCCGGCGGTGTCGATGATCAGCACGTCGGAGCCGGCCTCCTTCGCGCGCTCGAATGCGTCATAGGCGAGGCCGGCGGCATCGGCGCCGAGTTTCGAGGCAATGACCGGCGAGTTGGTACGCTCGCCCCAGATCTTCAACTGCTCGATCGCGGCTGCGCGAAAGGTGTCGCCGGCGGCGAGCATCACCGAAAGGCCGCCATCGGTGAGCTTTGCCGCCAGCTTGCCGATGGTCGTGGTCTTGCCGGTGCCGTTGACGCCGACAACCAGGATGACATGCGGCTTATGGCTGAGGTCCAGCTCCAGCGGCATGGCGACATGGGTCAGCACCTTCTCCACCTCGGCCGCCATGATGGCGCGAACTTCGGTGTCGGAGACGTCCTTGCCGTAGCGGCTGGCGGAGAGCGCGTCGGTTACGCGCAAAGCCGTCTCCATGCCGAGATCGGCGCGGATCAGCACATCTTCCAGGTCCTGCAGCGTGTCCTCGTCGAGCTTGCGCTTGGTGAAGACGCCGGCGATGTTGCCCGACAACTCCCGGGAAGAGCGGGCAAGCCCGTCTCGCATGCGCTGGAACCAGGAACGCTTCGGCGCCGGTTCGGGCGCCTTCTGCGGCTCGGCCTTCTGCTCGACCTTCTTGGTTACGGTGACTTTGCCGGGGGCGGGCTTTGGCTCTGGCGATGGTTGCGGAACGGCTTCTGGCTCGGGTGCGATCTCGGCGAGGACCGGCTTCGCCTCGACCGGCGCGGGCTGGCGGATCGGAGGCGGGATTTCGGCCGGTGGCGCTTCGGGCGCTGCGGGTGCTGGTGGCGTGACTTCGGCCGCGGGTGCCGCGTCTTGCAGAGGTTCGCGCTGCCCCTCACGCTTACCCTCTCCCCGTGATGGACGGGGAGAGGGGGGCGTTAGCGTTGTAGCTTCTTCTTCGCCGGCTTCAAAAGGAGGCTCGGCCTGCCGATCAGCCCCCTTCTCCCCGTCACTATACGGGGAGAAGGTGCCGGCAGGCGGATGAGGGGCAGCGCCAACTTCCGTGGACAGAGGCTCGGGCTGAACGATCTCCGGCTGCTCCGGCCCAGGAACTGGCTCGGAAGCGACGGGTCCGGCTCGGATCTCCTCGGCTTCCTCAGCAGGCGTTTGCGGTTCCGGCTGGATCTCTGGCTCGGGTGGAATGGTCGGCGGTGGTTCGGGCTTCGGCTCTTCCGCGGGCGCCGGTTGCGGTGCCGGAGGCAACTCTGGTTCGACTGGCGGCGGAGCTGCGGCCTCGGCCTCGGGCCGCGGCTCTTCGCGTTTCAAAAACTCCGGGACGGCCTGCTCGGCGGCCGGCTTCAGCGCTTCCAGTTCATCCCATTTGATCGGCGGCAGCGGTGCGGCCTCGTCGGGCCGCTCCTCGACGACTTCCTTCTTACCGAACGAAAATATCTTCTTGAAAAACCCAGCCATGTCTTGCGCTCTCAGGCGGCGCGGGCGGCAAGCGGCGCGGCGATCAGTCTGATACCGTCATCGCCGGCGATATCAGCCTCGACGATGTCGCCCGGCGTGCCGGCAGAGACCGCGGCCAGCGTAAACCCTTCGGTGCGGCCGAGCCCGTCGCGCTCGACCAGGATAGACTGATGCGTTCCAGCGAGCGAGGCAAGATGGCGGCGATAGGCGGCCTCGCCGGCGGCGCGCAGGCGTGCCGCGCGTTGCTTGACGACGTCGCGGCGGAGCTGCGGCATGCGCGCGGCGGGCGTGCCCTGGCGCGGCGAAAACGGGAAGACGTGGAGATGCGTCAGGCCGCATTCCTCGACGATCTCCAGCGAATTTTCGAACATGGCGTCCGTCTCGGTCGGGAAGCCGGCGATGATGTCGGCGCCGAAAACGATGCCCGGGCGCAGTTTGCGCACATCCTCGCAAAAGCGGATCGACTGGTCGCGGCTGTGCCGGCGCTTCATCCGCTTCAGGATCATGTCGTCGCCCGATTGCAGCGACAGATGCAGATGCGGCATCAGCTTCGGCTCGGTGGCTATAGCGTCCAGCAGATCGTCGTCGGCCTCGATCGAATCGATGGAGGAAAGCCGCAGGCGTTTCACATCTGGCACCTGCTTCAGGATGGTCTTGACCAATTTGCCGAGCTTCGGTGCGCCCGGCAGATCGGCGCCGAAACTCGTCATGTCGACGCCGGTCAGCACGATCTCGGCATAACCATTGCCGACGAGTCGCTTGACCTGCTCGACCACGGCGCCCATCGGCACCGAGCGCGAATTGCCGCGACCGTAAGGAATGATGCAGAAGGTGCAGCGGTGGTCGCAGCCGTTCTGCACCTGGACAAAAGCGCGCGCCCGGCCCTCGATGGCGTCGACCATGTGGGCGGCCGTCTCGCGCACCGAAAAGATATCGTTGACGCGCGCCTTCTCGGTGTCGTTGACGCCGAAATCCGGCAGCGCGCGATAGGAATGCGCCTTCAGCTTTTCCTCATTGCCGAGGACGAGATCGACCTCGTCCATGGCGACGAAATCCTGCGGGCCGGTCTGCGCAGCGCAGCCGGTAACGATGATGCGGGCAGCCGGGTTCTCACGGCGGGCTTTTCTGATCGACTGCTTGGCCTGGCGTACAGCCTCGCCTGTGACGGCGCAGGTGTTGAAGATGATGGCGCCGCCTTCGAGGCTACCAAGGCCGGCACCTTCGGCTTCACGCCGCATCACCTCGGATTCATAGGTGTTCAGCCGGCAGCCGAAGGTGACGACCTCGATACCCTTGTTGCCAGGAGCAGCCATCAGGCGGCGCTTTCGGTGTCGCGCGCCCACGCCCCGGTCGACGGATCGAAGCTGCCGGAAAATTCCCATTCGGCGGCACCGGTGAGGATGACGTGGTCGTCGTCGCGCCACAGGACATGCAGCAAGCCGCCGCCGGGCGTCATCAGCGTGACGCTGCGGCCGGTGCGCCGGGTGCGGGCCGCAGCGACCACGGCAGCGCACGCGGCCGAGCCGCAGGCCTTGGTCAGGCCGGCGCCGCGCTCCCAGGTGCGGATGGCCATAGTCTCCGGCGAAGTCACCTGCGCGATGGTGATGTTGGCGCGCTCGGGGAAGATCGGGTGGTTTTCGAGCAGCGGGCCGAAGCGCTCGAGCTCGTAGGACCAGACGTCGCGGTCGACCCAGAAGATAGCGTGCGGATTGCCCATCGAGACGACCGAAGGCGAATGCAGTACCGGCGCATCGATCGGGCCGATCTGCAGTTCGATCATGCGGGTATCGCGAAACTCCTCGGCCAGCGGGATGTCCTGCCAGCCAAAGCGCGGCTTGCCCATGTCGACCGAGATCGTTCCGTCGGCATGTTCCTCGGCATTGAGGATGCCGGCGACTGTTTCAAAAGCAAATGTCTTCTCGCCGGTCTCGGCGGCGAGCGCCTGGACGACACAGCGCATGCCGTTGCCGCAGGCTTGCGCGCTGGTTCCGTCGGAATTCAAGATGTCGATAAAAAAGGCGGTGCCCGGCGTCCTGGGGTCGTGGATCGCCATGATCTGGTCGAACCTAGTCGCCGCATCGGCATTAAGCGCGATGGCTGCCGCAGGCGTCACGCGATCGGCACGGCCGCGCATATCGGCAACGATGATTTCGTTGCCGATGCCGTTCATCTTGGCGAAAGGGGCCGCGCTTGCCATCGATCGAAAGGTCTCTTGCCGGTTTGGCGCCTATATGGCGGATAGCGGCAGAAATTACCAGCGCGGCTTAAGCTGTGTCGATATTCAGGTGATGCCGGCCTGCGAATGGCAGTTCCCTGCGCTTCCGGCCTTCGCCGGCCGAAGCACTCATGAGCGGTCGTGGCAGTTAAGGCTACGGCCGGCGTAGGCCGGTGCTCACGTACCCAAAAGTACGCTCCGCTCCGGTTCTCGGAAACCACCATTCTCGGCGCGGCCTGACCTGAATCTCAACACACCTTAGTTTCACGTCACCGCGAAGACGCCAAGCACGATCAGCAGGAAGATGATCAGCACGATACCGATGAGGATGCGTGCGCCGGTAGCGGCGGCTCCGGCCAGTGCCGGCATGCCGAGCAGGCTCGCCGCGGCCGCGATAATCAAAAGAATGATGATCCACCTGATCATGAGAGACACCTCGCAGCCGACAGGTTTGAACACCTACAAACGTCTATGTGATGCCTTAGGTTCCGCCGGGCTAGACCTCCGGCACGTCCCAGACCTCGCCCGGCCGCAAGGCGCGAAAACGTTGTCGCGGCAGGCCGGCAGCATCGAGCGCTTCGCCGAGCTTTCTGGGCGGCTCGTCGATCGGCTCGTTGGTGAGCCGGAACGTGCCCCAGTGACAGCCGGCGGCGTAGGCGGCGTTGCACAAAAGCATGCCTTGCACCGCCTCCTCCGGATCCTGGTGATGCGGCGCCATGAACCAGCGCGGCTCGTAGGCGCCGATCGGCAGGATGGCGAGGCGGAAGCCGCTGTGCTTTTGCGCCATCAGCCGGTAATTGATGCCGCCGTGGAAGCCGGTATCGCCGGCGAAATAGATCTTTGCGCCGGGTGTCTCGACGACGAAACCCGCCCACAGCGCCATGCGCCGGTCGCGGGTACCGCGGGCCGACCAGTGGTGCACCGGCTCGACATGGACGGTGACGCCATCGCCGATATCGACCCGGTCGCCCCAGTCATGCGCCGAAAGCCGCATACGGGGCACGGCAGCGCCGATGATCGTGTCGTTGCCGAGCGGCGTCAGCAGCAGCGGGTCGTGTCTTGTCTTCAGGCGCTTCAGCGTGGCGAGGTCGAGATGGTCGTAATGGTTGTGGCTGACCAGCACGAGGTCGATGGGCGGCAAATGCGAAAAGGCGATGCCCGGTGGATTGACGCGTTTCGGACCGGCGAAGGAGAGCGGCGAGACGCGTCGCGACCAGACCGGGTCGGTCAGGATGTTCAGGCCGGCTGTCTGGACGAGCAGCGAGGAATGACCGACCATGGTGAGGCGCAGCGTAGAACCATCGATGCGCTCGACCGGTCTTGCCGGTGGAAACGGGCTCGGATCCGCCGCCGGCCATTTCGAGCGTTCGCGGCTCAATTGCCATTTCAACAGATCGGCAAAGCGACCCGGCGGCCGCCCGTCGGGATTGAAGAACAAGGTGCCGTCGAAATGATCACTGGGCGGCCCGCGGTAATAGCGGTTGGCGGCTCTCTTTCTCCCGGCCAAGAAATCGGCTCCTGCAGTTTGCTGATCGCCAAGAGATAATGCCGGAGCCGACCCGCACAAGCGTTTGAGGTGACCGCCAGGGATCTGGCGCCAGCGCGCCGTATCGCATCAACCGGAGGTGCCGGCCAAACGGCCAAGGCGTAACGCAATTCAGGCAATGCGCATTTTGCGACAAATTTGCAACATTAGCGGCGCAAACCGTATTTTAACCATATCGGGTTGAAATTTCGCCACCTTCTCCATCTTGGTGAGGGGGACATTGCGCGGACGGCATCCCCAGCCGGATCCGACGGAGGTTGAAGAATGAAATTTTCGAAAACCGGCCTGCTGGCCGTATCGTTGGCCGCGCTCGTTGCGAGCGGCTGTTCAACCTCACGGTTCACATCAATGGACGAGCAGCAGCCGGCGCCGCTGGAAGCTGCGCCCGCCGGCAAGGTGACCGCAAACCAGCTGCCGCCGCCGGCAACACCCGGCCCGGCCGATCCGTCGAAATTTCCGACCGCGCCGCAGAACACCCAGGTCGCCTCGCTGCCGCCCGACGGGACGGCGCCGGCCGGTGCGGCCGACCTCACCGCGTCCAGCGTCGCCGGCGTGTGGAAGGCAAGCGTGTCCGGCCAGAGCTGTCAGGTGGCGACGCCGCAGACCAAATTCGGGTCGGGCTACCGCGCCGGACCGCTGCATTGCCCGGCGCCGCTCGACGGCATCAAATCCTGGAACGTCGCCGGCAAACAGCTGACGCTCTATGACGAGAACGGCGGCACGCTGGCACGGCTTTATTCCTCGGGCGGCGAGAAATTCGACGGCCAGACTTCCAACGGCCTGCCGATCTCGCTTACAAGGTAAGAGAACGGCCCCCATTGTTACGCAATTCCGGACGGAAAACCGCTACACACTTTTCTTGGGATTGCTCTCTTTTGTTTTTTACGCAATTCCGGACAGAAAACCGCTACACACTTTTCTTGGGATTGCTCCGGAACGACGTGACCGATGCATCTGCGTGACGGCCTCCAGACCCATGCGACCGTCAAGCAGCGCTACGACCATCTGGTCGAGACGGGCGCCATCGGGCGCGATCCGGCGCAGGAGCGGATCGCCGCTGCGCTCGACCGGCTGATCGACGAAATATCGGCAAAGCGGCTGGCGCAGAAATCAAGCGCGCTGGGGTGGCTGTTCGCCCGCAAGCGCGAGGTGCACGAGGCGGTCAAGGGCCTCTATATCCATGGCGGCGTCGGCCGCGGCAAGACCATGCTGATGGACATGTTTTTCGAGCTGCTGCCGGTGCGGCGCAAGCGCCGGGTGCATTTCAACGACTTCATGGCCGACGTGCAGGACCGCATCCAGAAGCACCGGCAGGCTCGCAAAAACGGCACGGCCAAGGAGGACGACCCGATCCCGCCGGTGGCGCGCGCGCTGGCCGAGCAAGCCTGGGTGCTGTGCTTCGACGAGTTCTCCGTCACCGACATCGCCGATGCGATGATCCTGTCCAGGTTGTTTTCGGCGTTGTTTGCCAATGGCGTGGTGCTGGTCGCCACCTCCAATGTCGCGCCGCAGGATCTCTACCGCGACGGTCTGAACCGCCAGTTGTTCTTGCCGTTTGTCGCTATCCTGGAGCGCCACGCGCAGGTGCTGGCGCTTGACGCCGACAAGGATTACCGCCTCGACAAGCTTAGCCGCATGCCGGTCTACGTCACCCCGGCCGATGCCGCCGCCGACCATGCGCTCGACGACGCGTGGGCGGTGATGACGCATGGCAGGCCGACGGCCGAGACGATGCTGACGGTGAAGGGCCGGCACGTCCTGGTGCCGCGTGCTGCCGGCGAGGCGGCGCGGTTTTCGTTCGCCGATCTCTGCGAGAGGCCGCTCGGCGCCCGCGACTATCTTGCCATTGCCAGCCGTTTCTCGACCATCTTCATCGACCATGTGCCGGTGCTCGGCGAAGGCAAGCGCAACGAAGCCAAGCGCTTCATCCTGCTGGTCGATACGCTCTACGATCATCATGTACGGCTGGTGATGAGCGCCGCGGCACCGCCGGCGCAACTCTATACCGCCAAGCGCGGCAACGAAGTCTTCGAGTTCGAGCGCACCGCATCGCGGCTGATCGAGATGCAGAGCCACGACTGGCTGGAGGACTGGGCGGAGAGGCAGAGGGCGCAGGAATCATCCACGGAGGCACGGCAGGCTCAGGCGTGAGGGATAGTACAGAAGGGGGCGCTGCCGGCGCCTATAATCGATAAACATACATGACGAACCCCTCCGCTGGCCCATGCGGCTCTCTTCGCGACTCGTAAAGTGCGCGAGCAGCAACATTGTCCGGCTCGGTGCCGACCCACGCCTCCTCACAGCCATGCTCGCGACCGAGTGCGAACATGGCGCCGAGCATCCTCGTCGCAATGCCCTGGCGTTGAAAGGCCGGCGCCACACCGACTTCGTCTATGTAGAGTTCGCTCACCTTGTCCGGGTGGCGGTGGACGACAGCTGCGCATTGGCCAACGACGATGCCGTCGGCGAGGGCCACGACCATGAAATGACCGGCCTCCATGAGATAGGCGGAGAGCCGATCCGGCCTGACCGGCTCGTCGAAGACTTCGTCGGCGACCCGCATCACAAGGGCGTCATCGCCAGGAAACAGCCTTCTGATTTCCAGTGCCATTGTGTAGAATTCCTCTAGTCGGCTTCAGAACTTTGACGTTTACGTAATTCCCGTTGTTTCTAACCGATTGAAATTACTCACTCCAAAATAATCGTTTGAATTTTTGTGCGGCCGGGGCTATTGCGTGCGGCGAATTTCGCGGTTCCGCAGCATTCCGGCCTCTTCCTCCGACGCCGTCATCAAATCGTCAAGGATTTGGGCGCCGTCATAGTCAAAGGGAAAACATCCTGACATGGCACGCAACAAGATAGCGCTCATCGGCTCGGGCATGATCGGCGGCACCCTCGCCCACATGGTCGGCCTCAAGGATCTCGGCGACGTCGTGCTGTTCGATATCGCCGAAGGCATCCCGCAAGGCAAGGGGCTGGACATCGCGCAGTCGTCGCCGGTCGATGGGTTCGACTCCAGGCTGACCGGCGTCAACGACTATGCCGGCATCGAGGGCGCCGACGTCTGCATCGTCACCGCCGGCGTGCCGCGCAAGCCCGGCATGAGCCGCGACGATCTTCTGGGCATCAATCTGAAGGTGATGGAGCAGGTCGGCGCCGGCCTCAAGAAATACGCGCCGAAAGCCTTCGTCATCTGCATCACCAATCCGCTCGACGCCATGGTCTGGGCGCTGCAGAAGTTTTCCGGCCTGCCCAAGAGCCATGTCGTCGGCATGGCCGGCGTGCTCGACAGTTCGCGCTTCCGTTATTTCCTGGCCGAGGAATTCAAGGTCTCGGTCGAGGATGTCACCGCCTTCGTGCTTGGCGGCCATGGCGATTCCATGGTTCCGATGATCCGCTATTCGACGGTTGCCGGCATCCCGCTGCCCGACCTCATCAAGATGGGCTGGACCTCGAAGGAGCGGCTCGACCAGATCGTGCAGCGTACCCGCGACGGCGGCGCCGAGATCGTCGGCCTGCTCAAGACGGGCTCTGCCTTCTATGCGCCGGCCGCCTCGGCCATCGCCATGGCCGAAGCCTATCTCAAGGACAAGAAGCGGGTGCTGCCCTGTGCGGCGTACCTCTCCGGCCAATATGGCGTCAAGAACACCTATGTCGGCGTTCCCGTGGTGATCGGCGCCGGCGGCGTCGAGCGGATCATCGAGATCGAGCTCGCGAAAAGCGAGCAGAAGATGTTCGACAGTTCGGTCGCCGCGGTGCAGGGCCTGTGCGACGCCTGCGTCAAGATCGCTCCGCATCTCGCGGCCAAGTAAGCCGGTAACCAAGCCCGCCAAGCAAGCTGGAGACATAGCGCATGAATATCCATGAATATCAGGGCAAGGCGCTGCTGAAAGGCTTTGGCGCACCCGTGGCCGAGGGCGTGCCGGTGTTCAAGGCGAGCGAGGCGGAAGCCGCCGCCAAGGCGCTGCCCGGCCCGCTCTATGTGGTCAAGAGCCAGATCCATGCCGGCGGCCGCGGCAAGGGCAAGTTCAAGGAGCTCGGCCCCGATGCCAAGGGCGGCGTCAGGCTGGCGAAGTCGGTAGCCGAGGTCGTCGCCAACGCCAAGGAGATGCTCGGCCATACGCTGGTCACCAAGCAGACCGGCCCGGCCGGCAAGCAGGTCAACCGGCTCTATATCGAGGACGGCGCCGACATCGAACGCGAGCTCTATCTGTCGATCCTGGTCGACCGCTCGGTCGGGCGCGTCGCCTTTGTCGTCTCGACCGAGGGCGGTATGGACATCGAGGCGGTCGCCCACGACACGCCGGAAAAGATCATCACCGTCGCCATCGACCCGGAAAAGGGCGTGACGGCCGACGATGTGAAGAAGCTCAACGCCGCACTGAGGCTCGACGGCGACGCCGCCAAGGATGGCGCGACCCTGTTTCCGATCCTCTACAAGGCATTTGTCGAGAAGGACATGAGCCTGCTCGAGGTCAATCCGCTGATCGTCATGAAGAGCGGCCGGCTGCGCGTGCTCGACGCAAAAGTGTCGTTCGACAACAACGCGCTGTTCCGTCACCCGGACGTGCTTGAATTGCGCGACACCACCGAAGAGGACGAGAAGGAGATCGAGGCGTCGAAATACGACCTCGCCTATGTCACGCTCGACGGCAATATCGGCTGCATGGTCAACGGCGCCGGCCTCGCCATGGCAACGATGGACATCATCAAGCTTTATGGCGCCGAGCCGGCCAACTTCCTCGATGTCGGCGGCGGCGCGTCGAAAGAGAAGGTGACGGCGGCGTTCAAGATCATCACCAAGGATCCGGCGGTCAAGGGCATCCTGATCAACATCTTCGGTGGCATCATGAAGTGCGACATCATCGCCGAAGGCGTTATCGCCGCGGTCAAGGAGGTTGGCCTGCAAGTGCCGCTGGTGGTGCGGCTGGAAGGCACCAACGCCGAGCTCGGCAAGAAGATCATCAACGACAGCGGGCTGAACGTGGTGTCGGCCGATGACCTCGATGACGCAGCCAAGAAGATTGTCGCGGCGGTGAAGGGCTGAGGGGTAGCCGATGATCTCGCCTCAACTTCTGTGCGCAATTGTGTTCGGCTGCACGGCCGTTCCGTCGCATGCGGAAGAGATTGTGGATGCTGTTCTTCTCTACAAGAACATCTGCATCGCATCGAATGGGGATTTGCTGAAGGGCGAGCAGTTGGCCATTGCGAACGGATTTTCGATTGATCCGAGCGATTCAGGAAGAAGGGCTTACACTCGCGGCGGGGCAGACTTCTCGATGCCGTTTGTTACCTTCAAACCTGCAGGATCGGAAGCAAATCGATCTGCCATCGATATTTGCCAAGTGTTTGGAAGCACGGATCGGATGTCGGAATTCGATGCTTATGCTCAGTCGCAGGGTTTGAGGGAAATCCCTAAAGAAGAGATTTTAGGCGACTTTTCGGATCAGAATTACGTGCGAGCTTTCGTCAGCAACGAATGTACCGCGCCCAGAAACGGCAGCAAATGCTTTTTTGTCGAGGCACTCGGTGATCCACCGGTGAATGGCAGGTTCACCGGTGCTTTTCGTTTCGGGATCAATTCGCCGCATTCGATGTTGGAAGAGGAATAGGCCTGTGCCTCCGCGCAAGATCAATCTCGTCGAGGCGGCGGACGCGAAGATCGCCAAGGTGTTCGATCCGCACATTGCCGGCGACGTCAACGACAGCCAGGCCAAGGTTGCCAAGTTCGGCGAAGTCTTCGATTGGCACGCGCATGACAATGAGGACGAGGCCTTCCTGGTGCTGCGCGGCCGCATTGCCATCGATTTCCGCGACGGCACGGTGGAACTTGGCAGCGGCGAGTTCATCGTCGTGCCGCGGGCGGTCGAGCACCGGCCGCGCTCGCTGAGCGAGGAGCCTGTCGTGCTGATGTTCGAGCCGGCGACGACGCTCAACACCGGCAACGCCAAAAGCGACCTTACCGTCACCGAGCTGAAGCGGCTCTGACCATGAACGCGGCACCGTTCTCCTCCCTCTCAGCCGATCACCAGCGCCTGCAGGCGCTGGTCGGTGCCTGGCGTGGCGAGGAGGAGATTTCGGGCACTCAGTGGGCCGACCCCGGCACGGCGGCTTCGGAAGTGCTGGCCGAGGCGCAATTCGGCGGCCTGTTCGTGGTGCAGCGCTATCGCCAGCGCCGCGACGGCACGGTTTCGTTCGGCTCGCACAATGTGTTCGGCTTCGATCAGCAGAACAGCCTCGTCACCATGCATCAGTTCGACTCGATGGGGCTCGTGCCGGCATCGCCCGCCACCGGCGCTTGGGACGGCAGCGAATTGGTTCTGGATCGGTCGTCGCCGCGCGGCGCGGCGCGCGTGACGTATATTTTTGACGATGCCGACACCTACCTCATGCGACTGCATTTCAAACCTGCCGGCAGCGATAGCTGGCAAGACATGGTGAGCGGCGTCTACCGGCGCGTCTCGCCATCCTCGATCAACGGTTTTTAGAAAAGGACCACCATGTCCATTCTCGTCGACAAGAACACCAAGGTGCTGGTGCAGGGCCTGACCGGAAAGACCGGCACGTTCCACACCGAGCAGGCGCTGGCCTATCACGGCACAAAAATGGTCGGCGGCATCCACCCCAAGAAGGGCGGCGAAGCCTGGACCGGCGCCAAGGGCGAGACGCTGCCGATCTTCGGCACGGTTGCCGAAGGCAAGGCCAAGACCGGCGCCAACGCTTCGGTCGTCTACGTGCCGCCGGCGGGTGCCGCCGAAGCGATCCTGGAAGCGATCGAGGCCGAGATCCCGCTGATCGTCTGCATCACCGAGGGCATACCGGTGATGGACATGATCAAGGTCAAGGCACGGCTCGACCGCTCGACATCGCGGTTGATTGGGCCGAACTGTCCCGGCGTGCTGACCCCGGACCAATGCAAGATCGGCATCATGCCCGGCAACATCTTCCGCAAGGGCTCGGTCGGCGTTGTTTCGCGCTCGGGAACGCTTACCTATGAGGCGGTGTTCCAGACCACCAATGTCGGCCTCGGCCAGACCACCGCCGTCGGCATCGGCGGCGATCCGGTCAAAGGCACGGAGTTCATCGACGTGCTGGAGATGTTCCTCGCCGACGACGAGACCAAGTCGATCATCATGATCGGTGAGATCGGCGGTTCGGCCGAGGAAGACGCCGCGCAGTTCCTCAAAGACGAGGCAAAGCGCGGCCGCAGCAAGCCGATGGCAGGCTTCATCGCCGGGCGCACGGCGCCGGCGGGCCGCACCATGGGCCATGCGGGCGCGGTCATCTCCGGCGGCAAGGGCGGCGCCGAAGACAAGATCGCGGCGATGGAATCTGCCGGCATCAAGGTTTCGCCATCGCCGGCCCGGCTCGGCACGACGCTGGTCGAGGCGATCAAAGGGTAAGGCAGTAAGGGAGTAAGGCAGTATGGCAGTAGGGGAATAGGAAGAACGGGACCGAGTGCGGCAACCGCCAGCTTTCCCTACTGCCTTACTCCCCTACTGCCCTACTCCCCTCCAAAAAACAGGAGACGGAGCGCGGCTCCGCGGACAAAAATGGCAAGACAAGATCAGGCCAACGACCAGTTTTCGCTTACCTCTTTCCTCTATGGCGGCAATGCCGATTACATCGACGCGCTCTATGCCGCCTATGAGGACGATCCCGCGTCGGTCGATCCCGAATGGCAGGACTTCTTCGCGGCGCTGAAGGACGACGCCGGCGACGTGCGCAGGAATGCCAAGGGCGCGTCATGGGCCAAGCCCTCATGGCCGATGCAGGCCAATGGCGAGCTGGTCTCGGCGCTCGACGGCAATTGGGGCCTGGTCGAAAAGCATATCGAAAAGAAGGTCAAGGACAGGGCGGTCGGCAACGGCGCAGCGCTTTCCGACGCCGACGTACATCAGGCGACGCGCGATTCCGTGCGCGCCATCATGATGATCCGCGCCTTCCGCATGCGCGGCCACCTGCACGCCAATCTCGATCCGCTCGGCATTGCCAAGCCGCTCGAGGATTATAACGAGCTGTCGCCGGAGAATTACGGCTTCACCGAAGCCGACTACGACCGGCCGATCTTCCTCGACAATGTACTCGGGCTGGAATTCGGCACCATCCGGCAGATGCTCGACATCCTGACCCGGACCTATTGCTCGACGCTCGGCGTCGAATTCATGCATATTTCCGATCCCGAGGAGAAGGCCTGGATCCAGGCGCGCATCGAGGGCACCGACAAGGAGATCTCCTTCACCGCAGCCGGCAAGAAGGCGATCCTGCAGAAGCTGGTCGAGGCGGAAGGCTTCGAGCAGTTCATCGACGTCAAGTACAAGGGCACCAAGCGCTTCGGCCTCGATGGCGGCGAATCGCTGATCCCGGCGCTGGAGCAGATCATCAAGCGCGGCGGCCAGCTCGGCATGAAGGAGATCGTGCTCGGCATGGCGCATCGCGGCCGGCTGAACGTGCTGTCGCAGGTGATGGCCAAACCGCACCGTGCCATTTTCCATGAGTTCAAGGGCGGCTCGGCCGCGCCCGACGAGGTCGAAGGCTCGGGCGATGTGAAGTACCATCTCGGTGCCTCGTCGGATCGCGAGTTCGACGGCAACAAGGTGCATCTGTCGCTGACTGCCAATCCTTCGCATCTGGAAATCGTCGACCCGGTGGTGATGGGCAAGGCGCGGGCCAAGCAGGACTATCTGTTCGGTCGCAGCCGCGAGGAGATCGTTCCGCTGGAAGAGCGCGCCAAGGTGCTGCCGCTGCTGCTGCATGGCGACGCCGCCTTTGCCGGCCAGGGCGTGATTGCCGAAATCCTCGGCCTGTCGGGCCTGCGCGGTCACCGCGTCGCCGGCACGCTGCATTTCATCATCAACAACCAGATCGGCTTCACCACCAACCCGCGCTTTTCGCGTTCGTCGCCCTATCCGTCCGATGTGGCCAAGATGATCGAGGCGCCGATCTTCCACGTCAATGGCGACGATCCGGAAGCCGTGGTCCATGCGACCAAGGTGGCGATCGAATTCCGCATGAAGTTCCACAAGCCTGTCGTGGTGGACATGTTCTGCTACCGCCGCTTCGGTCACAATGAGGGCGACGAGCCCGCCTTCACCCAGCCGATCATGTATCGCAAGATCCGCAACCAGAAGACGACGGTGCAGATCTATGCCGACCGGCTGATTTCCGAAGGCCACATCACCCAGGTCGAGTTCGAAAAGATGAAAGCCGATTGGCGGGCGCATCTCGAGCAGGAATTCGAGGTCGGCCAGCATTACAAGCCGAACAAGGCCGACTGGCTGGACGGTGCCTGGTCCGGCCTGCGCTCGGCCGACAACCAGGACGAACAGCGGCGCGGCAAGACCGCCGTTCCGGTCAAGACGCTGAAGGAGATCGGCAAGAAGCTGACCGAGGTGCCGAAGGATTTCGAGGCGCACAGGACGATCATCCGCTTCCTCGACAACCGCCGCCAGGCGATCGAGTCCGGCGAAGGCATCGACTGGTCGACGGCCGAGGCGCTGGCCTTCGGCGCCATCCTGCTCGACGGCAATCCGATCCGGCTGTCCGGACAGGATTCGGAGCGCGGCACCTTCTCGCAGCGCCATTCCGTGCTCTATGACCAGCGCGACGAGACACGCTACATCCCGCTCAACAATCTGTCGGCGGCCCAGGCCGGTTTCGAAGTCATCAACTCGATGCTGTCGGAAGAGGCCGTGCTCGGCTTCGAATATGGCTACTCGCTGGCCGAGCCGAAGGCGCTGACGCTGTGGGAAGCGCAGTTCGGCGACTTCGCCAACGGCGCCCAGGTGGTATTCGACCAGTTCATCTCGTCGGGCGAGCGCAAATGGCTCAGAATGTCTGGCCTCGTCTGCCTGCTGCCGCACGGCTATGAAGGCCAGGGGCCGGAGCACTCGTCGGCCCGGCTCGAGCGCTTCCTGCAGCTTTGCGCCGAAGACAACATGCAGGTCGCCAACGTCACGACGCCGGCCAACTACTTCCACATCTTGCGCCGGCAATTGAAGCGGGACTTCCGCAAGCCGCTGATCCTGATGACGCCGAAGTCGCTGCTGCGCCACAAGCGGGCCGTGTCGACGCTGCCGGAGATGTCGGGCGAAAGCGCCTTTCACCGGCTGTTGTGGGACGATGCCCAGCTGCTGTCGGGCCAGGCCATCAAGCTCACCAAGGATTCGAAGATCCGCCGTGTCGTGCTCTGTTCGGGCAAGGTCTATTACGACCTCTACGAGGAGCGCGAGAAGCGCGGCATCAACGACATCTATTTGCTGCGCGTCGAGCAGCTCTATCCGTTCCCGGCCAAGGCGCTGATCACCGAACTGTCGCGCTTCCGCAATGCCGAGATGGTGTGGTGCCAGGAGGAGCCCAAGAACATGGGCGCCTGGTCGTTCATCGATCCGTATCTCGAATGGGTGCTGGCGCATATCGACGCCAAGCATCAGCGGGTGCGCTATACCGGCCGGGGGGGGGGGCGCCCCCCCCCCCCGCGGGGGCGGGGGGGGGGGGCACCCCCCCCCCCCCCGCGCCGGGCCCGGCCCCGCGGGGGGGGGGACAAAAAAAGAAAACAAAAAAACACAA
>NZ_JBVVQK010000003.1:59682-103858 GCF_055811175.1 Mesorhizobium sp. WSM4828
TTAAAAAACCCCCCGTCGCGGGGGGGGCTGGTCTTTCTACCTTCCTTCTGGGGCTTGGGCGCGGCCCAATACCCCCCCAACCCTCGGGGGGGGCGCCGCCCGCGCTTCCTCGCCCGCCGCCTCGCCGGCGACCGGATTGATGTCGAAGCATCTCGCCCAGCTTGCCGCCTTGCTCGACGACGCGCTTGGTGAATAGAACAGAACCGAAAGAAACGGACAGGCACAATGGCAACCGAAATCCGCGTCCCGACACTTGGTGAATCCGTCACCGAGGCGACCATCGGCAAATGGTTCAAGAAGGTCGGCGACGCGATCGCCGCCGATGAGCCGCTGGTCGAGCTCGAAACCGACAAGGTGACGGTGGAAGTGCCGGCCGCCGCCGCGGGCACGCTCGCCGAGATCGCCGTCAAGGAAGGCGAGACGGTCGGCGTCGGCGCACTGCTCGGCACGATTTCGGCAGGCGGAGCAGCCGATGCTGCCGCCGCCCCGGCAACGAAGCAGGAGGCGGTGTCGCAGGCCTCGGCTCCGACTGCGGCCTCGAGCGTCAAGCAGGCCGCTGCCGAGACGGCCAAGATCGCCGGCGACGCCGGCGCGATCGAGACACGTACCATGCCGCCGGCGCCGTCGGCGGCAAAGCTGCTGGCCGAGCATAATCTCGCGGTTGACCAGGTGTCGGGCTCGGGCAAGCGTGGTCAGGTGCTGAAAGGCGACGTGCTCGACCTGATCGCCAGGGGCGCGCCGTCGCAGCCGGCCGAAATGCCAAAGGCAGCGCCTGTACCGGCACCTGTCGCAGCGCGCGCGCCGTCCACGGCCGACGATGCGTCGCGCGAGGAGCGCGTGCGCATGACCAAGCTGCGCCAGACCATCGCGCGCCGCCTCAAGGAAGCGCAATCGACCGCCGCCATGCTGACCACTTTCAACGAGGTCGACATGAGCGCGGTGATGGCGCTGAGGAGCAAATACAAGGACGTGTTCGAGAAGAAGCACGGGGTGAAGCTCGGCTTCATGGGCTTCTTCACCAAGGCGGTCACCCATGCGCTGAAGGAGATACCGTCGGTCAATGCCGAGATCGACGGCACCGACATCATCTTCAAGAACTACGCCCATATCGGCGTTGCCGTCGGCACCGAGAAAGGTCTCGTCGTGCCGGTTGTGCGCAATGCCGACCAGATGTCCATCGCCGAAATCGAAAAGGAAATCGGCAGGCTGGGGCTTGCGGCGCGCGACGGCAAGCTGTCGGTTGCGGATATGCAAGGCGGCACGTTCACGATTTCCAACGGTGGCGTTTACGGGTCGCTGATGTCGACGCCGATCCTCAATGCGCCGCAGTCGGGCATTTTGGGCATGCACAAGATCCAGGAGCGGCCGATGGTGGTCGGCGGCCAGATCGTCATCCGGCCGATGATGTATCTGGCGCTGTCCTACGACCACCGCATCGTCGACGGCAAGGAAGCGGTGACGTTCCTGGTGCGGGTCAAGGAAAGCCTGGAGGATCCTGAGCGGCTGGTGCTCGACCTCTAGGGGCGGCTCACGTGAGCGGGAGAATGGATCTGCGCCGCCGGATGAATTCCCCTCGTTTCCGGTCTGGATTGTTTGTCACGATCTGCGCGGTTGGCGTACAGGCGGTCTCCGCCGCCCTCGCCGCCTGCCCGCTCGAGCTCGCCGTCTATGGCGATCCTGAGAACGCCGCCGAGATCGATTTCAGGCCAACCGGCGAATCGGCTGCCGTCACCAACAGCTTCAAGATGGTGCTCGACAAGGGCGTCGTGCTCGACGGCATCGTCATGTGGACCGAGGGCGTGGCGCGGCCGCATGGCTCGCTGATGTACAAATGCCCGGCCGGCGACGTCACCGGCGACGAGCTCGCCGCCTGCACCGTGTGGGAGGGCGTCATCTACACTGCCGACGACCAGGGCAATATCGCGTTGCTGCCGGGCGAAGGAAAGGATGCGCCGAAGAAGCTGATCCTTCCCGATCTGGGAGCGTCGTTGCAGATGTCGGTGGCCTATGGCGCCAACGGCTTTTCCAAGGTGCCCTGGGACGTCTTTGCCCTGAAAGGATGTCAGGAATGAGCGCGAGCGGAAAAATCCTGCTGGTGACCGGCGGCAGCCGCGGCATTGGCGCCGCTACATGCAGGCTTGCCGCCAAGGCCGGCTATCGCATTGCGGTCAACTACGTGTCGAATGCAAAAGCAGCCGAAACGGTGGTCGGCGACATCGACGCCGCTGGCGGAGAAGCCTTCGCCGTCAAGGGCGATGTCGGCAGCGAGGGGGACGTGTTGGCCATGTTTGAGGCTGTCGATGCCCGTTTCGGTCGGCTCGACGCGCTCGTCAACAATGCCGGCGTGGTCGACCAGAGCGCGCGCGTCGACGAGCTGAGCGCTGCAAGGCTGGAGCGCATGATGCGCATCAATGTGATCGCACCGATGCTTTGCGCCCGCGAGGCGGTGAAGCGGATGTCGACCAGGCATGGCGGCAAGGGCGGCGCGATCGTCAATGTTTCGTCGATCGCGGCAAGGCTTGGCGGGCCGGGTCAATATGTCGACTACGCCGCCTCGAAGGGCGCGCTCGATTCCTTCACCATCGGACTTGCCCGCGAAGTGGCCGGCGAAGGCATTCGTGTCAACGCGGTCAGCCCGGGCATCATCGACACCGAAATTCATGCCTCCGGCGGGCAGCCGGATCGCGCCGAGAGAATGCGCAAGGTGGTGCCCATGCAGCGCGTCGGCACCGCCGAGGAAGTCGCAGCCGCAATTCTCTGGCTGCTGTCGGACGAGGCGTCCTACACAACAGGCGCCAATCTGGAAATCGGCGGCGGCCGCTAAAGCAAAAGGGACAGTATCATGGCCTATGACGTCGTTATCATCGGATCTGGACCAGGCGGCTATGTATGCGCCATCAAGGCGGCGCAGCTCGGTCTGAAGACGGCGGTGGTCGAAAAGAACCCGACCTTCGGCGGTACCTGCCTCAACATCGGCTGCATCCCGTCGAAGGCGCTGCTGCATGCGTCCGAGATGTTTGCCGAGGCCGGCCATTCCTTCGACGGGCTCGGCGTCGAGATCGGCGCGCCCAAGCTCAACCTTGGGAAGATGATGGCGCACAAGGATGCGACGGTGACGGCCAACGTCAATGGCGTCGCCTTCCTGTTCAAGAAGAACAAGATCGACAGTTTTCGTGGCACCGGCAAGGTGGTTGCGGCCGGCAAGGTGTCGGTGACCTCCGATGACGGTAAGGTCGAGGAGATCGAGACCAAGAACATCGTCATCGCCACCGGCTCCGACGTCGCCGGCATTCCCGGCGTCAAGGTCGATTTCGACGAGAAGGTGATCATCTCGTCGACCGGCGCGCTGTCGCTGGACAAGGTGCCGGGCCACCTGGTGGTGGTCGGCGGCGGTGTCATCGGTCTGGAGCTCGGCTCGGTATGGGCGCGGCTCGGCGCCAAGGTCACCGTGGTCGAGTTCCTCGACACTATCCTGGGCGGCATGGATGGCGAGGTCTCCAAGCAATTCCAGCGCCTGCTGTCGAAGCAGGGCTTTGAGTTCAGGCTGGGCGCCAAGGTGACCGGCGTCGCCAAGGCCAAGAAGGGGGTGACGGTCACCTTCGAGCCGGTCAAAGGCGGAGCGGCCGAGACGATCGAGGCGGACGCGGTGCTGATTGCGACGGGACGACGGGCCTATTCGGACGCTCTCGGGCTGAAGGAGGCCGGCGTCGACGTCGATGAGCGCGGTCGGGTCAAGACCGACGGCCATCTCAGAACCAACGTGCCCGGCATCTACGCCATCGGCGATGTCATCGCCGGGCCGATGCTTGCCCACAAGGCCGAAGACGAGGGCGTGGCGGTGGCCGAAACCATCGCCGGCCAGGCCGGTCATGTGAACTATGACGTGATTCCGAGCGTCGTCTACACCACGCCGGAAATCGCCTCGGTCGGCAAGACCGAAGAAGAATTGAAGAAGGCCGGCATCGACTACAAGGCCGGAAAATTTCCGTTCAGCGCCAACGGCCGGGCGCGCGCCATGCTGCACACCGACGGCTTTGTGAAGATCCTGGCCGACAAGGCCAGTGACCGTGTGCTCGGCGTCCACATCGTCGGCTTCGGCGCCGGCGAGATGATCCACGAGGCGGCCGTGCTGATGGAGTTTGGCGGCTCGTCGGAAGACCTAGCCCGCACCTGTCACGCCCATCCGACAATGTCGGAGGCGGTAAAGGAGGCGGCATTGGCGACGTTCTTCAAGCCCATCCATATCTGAGCAAACGCGGAGAATCGCAAACCTTGGAGATTGGCCGAAACATCCGCGATTGCTCCCAAAAACAAAACGGCCCGCCTTTCAGCGGGCCGTTCATATATTAAGTCGGCAGTCTGATCACTGAGGGGCCGGTGCTGGTGCCGGCGCAGGTGCTGGTGCCGGGGCTGGCGCAGGGGCCGGAGCGGGTGCAGGTTCTGCCGGAGCGGGAGCCGGAGCGGGTGTTGCCGGAGCTGGCGCAGGAGCCGGTTCGGCTGGCTTCATCGGCTCGGCGGGTGCAGGCGCCGGGGCCGGTGTGCTGGCTGCGGGCGGTTCGGCAGGCGCAGGTGCCTCGCTACGTCTTCCAAAAACATAATAGGCGACAATTGCCAGGATAACGACGACCAGGGCAATCAGCCAGCCGCTGCCGCCGCCGCTTGGCCGTGCGGAGCCCGGCGAGGTGAATGGGTCGTTCGGATTGGGTGTGTTCGCCATAAAAGTGTCCTCCGTGGATGAAAAACATCAAGTAATAGCCATCAACGTACAATCGTTGAATCGGTTTCACATTAGGCGTTGAAAACGCCGAAAACAGGGCAATTCTGATCCGGAATCGCTTGCAGGCATGCATTTCCACCGCAAAATGGGGTTCGATCGAGCCAAACCGAACCTTTTTCAGTTTCTTGGCACGAAGCGCGGCCGGTCCGCCGTCGCGCCAGGAATCAGGACTGACCCAGGCTTGGCAATGATTCGGTGTGCAACTCCGCCGTGTCGTTCAGTTGACGGCGGTCACAGTATAGCCGGCCTTGCGGAAACCCTCGACCAAGCCTTGCGCTCCGGGAAGGTGCATGGCGCCGACCGCCATGAAGACATTGCCGTGGGCGAGGATCGGCGTGGCACGATCGACCATCACCTTGTTGCGGCTGGTGATCATGGTCTGCTCGAATTCGGCGTAACCCGATTGGTCGTCGACCTGTTCGGGGATGACGGCCCGAAACAGCGGTACGTACATGCCAGTGTCGCCACGCCGGTAAAGCACGATCATGGTTTCGTTGACGTCGTTCACCTTGTCGCCAAGCTTCAGCGTGTCGACCAGCCCCTTCAGGTGAAAGGCGATCGGCAGCGAAGCCATGGCGCGCAGCTGGTCGGCGATTGTCTCCAGCCCCTCGACTGATTTGCCCGAAGCCTCGGCGTCCTTGGCAAGCTTGACGTCGAGCACCGGCGCGCCGCCAGCCTGGCGGGCGACTTCGCATGCAGGCAGCGCCACCATCGCCGACAGCAACCAGGGCTTCATCTTGGCGACGGTCGCTGGCGGGATGCCACGCGTATCGAGCGCCTTGTCGACCACCGCCGCATCCTCCGGCGACAGCAGCGACGAAAGCGTCGTCTTGTCGGTGAACATCATCAGATCCGGCTCTTTCAGCAGTGTGGCCATCATCTTCTGCTTGTCGAGCACTTCGGTGGTCTCGATGACGACGGTGCCAGCCGCATCGAATGCCTCCTGCGCGGCGGGTGGCAGCGTGGTGACGCGCGGGTCGGTAACGTGCATGGTGCCGAACAGGAAGGACGGTTTTTCGCCTGATTTTTCGAGCTTCCACAGCAGGCCCTTGCCGTTCGGTGTCGCTGCCGCCTCCGCCTCGATCTTGCGGTAGGCAGCCGGGTCGTCCTTTTGCAGCGCGCTCAGCATATCGCTACCGGCGCAGGCCGGGGTCTCGGCGCGTGCCTTGCCCGCGGCGAGCAGCGCGATGATGAGGAAGGAGAGGAAAAACAGGGCGTTGAGCGCGACAAGCAGCTTCAGCGACATATGGGTCGCGCGGTCGGCGATGGCGATGAGGCGTTTCATGTTGCGGTTCTAGGCGCAAAAAGCGGCAAAACGGTTAACCGGCGCATCCAAATTGTTGCGAGATGGCCACCGATTCAAGCATCCATCACGCGCGCGGATGGGCTGCTTCGTAAATCTCGAGCAGCCTGGCCGTGTCGACGCCGGTGTATATCTGCGTCGTCGACAGGCTGGCATGGCCGAGCAACTCCTGGATGGTGCGCAGGTCGCCGCCGCGCCCTAGCAGATGCGTGGCGAAGGAATGGCGCAACGCATGCGGCGTCGCCGTGTCGGGCAGGTTGAGCGCCGAGCGCAGCTTGGCCATGTCGCGCTGAACGATTGCCGGGTTCAGCGGGCCGCCGCGGGCACCGCGAAACAGCAGGCCTTTGGGATCGAGATGCCAGGGACACAAGCGGCGGTATTCGGCAATCGCCCGCAGGGCCACCGGCAGCACCGGCACCAGCCGGGTCTTGCCACCCTTGCCGGTGACGCGCAGCACGGTATCACCAGGTGAGGACAGATCGGCGCCCGACAGGCCGAGCGCCTCGGAAATGCGCAGACCCGATCCATAGAGTAGGGTCAGCACGGCGGCGTTGCGGGCGGCGATCCATGGCTCCTCCGCCAGCTGGCCTTCCACCGAGACAACGTGTTTTGCATCGCTTGCGGTCAGCGGCTTGGGCAGCGATTTCGGCTGCCGCGGCGCGCGCAAGGCTGCCGCACCGGCCGCATTGGCGAGGCCACGCCGTTCCAGGAAACGCAGCAGCGAGCGGATACCAGCCAGCCCGCGTCCGAGCGTGCGGGCGCCGGCGCCCTCGGCACGGCGGGCAGCGAGAAAGCCGCGCAGATCGGCGGGGCGCAGATCGGCGATGTCGGAGATGCCGGGCGAGCCGCCGCAATGGCCGGTCAGGAAATGCAGGAACTGGCGCGTGTCGCGTTCATAGGCCTCGACGGTTTCGGGCGACAGTCGGCGTTCTCGCGCCAGCATCTTCAGCCAGGCCTCGCGCGCCGCCTGAAGATCGGGTTTCGCCGGTATGAGGAATTCCTGCATTGCGCTCTTCCAGTTCCGTTTTTCCAGTTCTGGGCCATCTTCCGGCAGCCGGGTTAGGAAGCGGTGAAGAGCGGCGTCATTGAAATGACGACGGGCTGGGGTTAGAGCAAGGCAAAGGATTTTCCGCAGATGAGCAAGCCACAAAACCCCGTCCAGATGGCCGTGATCGGTGCCGCGCATGGCATCAAGGGTGAATTGCGCGTCAAGAGCTTTACCGGCGACCCGCTGGCGCTGGCCGATTACGGTCCGCTCTACGCCAGGGATGGCCGCGCCTTCCAGATCGTCGACATCAGGCCTGCCAACACGGTGGTGGTGGTGCGGTTCAAAGGCGTCAACGACCGCAATGCCGCCGAGGCGCTTGCCGGCACCGAATTGTTCGTCGACCGTTCCGTGTTGCCTGATGAGGGCGAAGAGGATGAATTCTACCATGCCGACCTCGTCGGACTGGAGGTCAAGGACGACACCGGCGCGGTCGTCGGCAAGGTCGTTGCCGTGCACAATTTCGGCGGCGGCGACATTCTCGACGTGACGCTTGCCGGGCGCAAAGGCGTGCTCATCCCGTTCACGCAGGCCGCCGTTCCGGAAGTGTCGATCGCCGGCGGCTTTGTCCGCGTTGATCCAGCCGCCGCAGGGTTGGTCGAGGACGAGGACGGCGAGCCTGCCGGTGACGACGGTTTCGACCCCAAGGGCAGGCCGCGCGGGCCGAGGGACGCCGGAGGCAACCGGTGAGTTTTTCCGCTTCGGTGCTGACGCTCTATCCCGAGATGTTTCCCGGCGCGCTCGGCCTCTCGCTGGCCGGACGCGCGCTCGAGACCGGCATCTGGTCGCTCGAAACGATCCAGATCCGCGACTTCGCCAGCGATCGTCACCGTACCGTCGATGATACACCGGCCGGCGGCGGTGCCGGCATGGTGATGCGGGCAGACGTGCTGGCCAGCGCCATCGACCATGCCTCGCCGCCAGGCGATCCGCGTCCGCGTCTGCTGATGAGCCCACGCGGCAAGCCGCTGACGCAGCGCCGTGTGCGCGAGCTCGCCGGCGGGCCGGGTGCGGTGATCGTCTGCGGCCGCTTCGAAGGCGTCGACCAGCGGGTCATAGAGGCGCGCGGCCTCGAGGAAGTTTCGATCGGCGACTTCATCCTGTCCGGCGGCGAGCCGGCGGCACTCGTGCTGCTCGACGCCGTGGTGCGCCTGCTGCCCGGCGTCATGGGCAATGCGGTATCGGGCGAGGAAGAGAGTTTTGAAAACGGCCTGCTCGAACATCCGCATTATACGCGGCCGCAGGAGTTCGAGGGCCGGCCGATTCCCGAAGTGCTGATTTCGGGCAATCACAGGAAGATCGCGGCGTGGCGGCGGGCCGAAGCGGAGAGGCTGACGAAAGAGCGAAGGCCCGATCTTTTAGCCGCTCAGCCCTTGTCAAAATAGTAGAAAGCCAGGAACAGGCCAACCGCGATGACGAAGCCGCGCACGGCGTTCTGCGGCACGCGCCTGGCGATCCAGACGCCGGCATAGCCGCCGAGCGCGCCACCCGGGATCATGATGATCGCCTGCAGCCAGGCGATGACGCCGCCCGACACGAAGACGAGAATGGCAACCGCAGCGATGACCACGGCCAGCATGTTCTTCAGCGCGTTCAGCCGGTGATAGTCGCCGGACTGGGTGAGACCGAGCGTCGCCAGCATCATGACGCCCATGCCGGCGCCGAAGAAGCCGCCATAGACGGCAGTGGCGAACTGCGCCAGCGACCCGACCAGCGACCCCACCGCGGCCTCATGCTCCGGCTTGGGCGCCGGCTTCAGCCATGGCCCGGCAGCGAACAACGCGGTTGCCGCCAGCAGCAGCCACGGCACCAGGGCGCGGAACGCCGGGTTGTCGAGCCCCAGAAGGATGAGCGCGCCAGACAGCGCACCGAGAGCCGAAATGAGGCTGAGCAGCAGTGCGCCGCGCCAGAAATGCTTGATGTCGTGCCAATAGGCGAGCGTCGAGGTGATGTAGCCAGGAAATTGCGTCACCGACGATGTCGCATTGGCGACGATCGGCGGCAGGCCGGCCAGGGTCATGGCGCCAAAGGTTATGAACGTGCCGCCGCCGGCAACGGCGTTGACCGCGCCTGACAGAAAGCCGGCGAGAAAGAGCAGGACCGCGTCCAAGATTGGCATGAGGGGTGTCGTCGCTGGAGGAAAAATGCTTATCTTCCGGCTTAGAAAGCTTGACGCGCGGGCGCAACCCCCTGGACCACAAGCGATCACGGGATTGCCACAGCGGCGCCAGCCAAAAAGAAGCAGCGCCAAAAAAGAGACAGCGAAGGCGTGACAAAGCGCCGAAATAGCTGTATGTGCGCGCCGAACCGGAAGAAAATTCTCCCGGACCCGTCAACTGTGACGGTGTAGTCGCCCCTGCCCGATGTTCTCGAACAGAAGTTCTCGAACGAAGGGCATAGCCGAGCGGTCGATGCGACTGCAAGGCGAGTGTCGGACGCTCTGACTGTCGGAAGAACAAGAAGTGGATTATTGAGATGGACATCCTCCGTCAGCTCGAGGCCGAGCAGGCCGCCAAGATCGAAGCCAAGCGCAAGCTTCCCGAATTCCAGCCCGGCGATACCGTACGCGTCCAGGTCCGCGTGACCGAAGGCACCCGCACCCGCGTCCAGGCCTATGAGGGCGTCGTCATCGCCCGCGCCGGCGCCGGCTTCCAGGAAAACTTCACCGTCCGCAAGATCTCCTACGGCGAAGGCGTGGAGCGTGTGTTCCCGGTCTATTCGCCGATGGTCGAGGGCGTCGAGATCGTGCGCCGCGGCAAGGTGCGTCGCGCCAAGCTGTACTATCTGCGTGACCGTCGCGGCAAGTCGGCCCGCATTTCGGAAAACACCGGTGTGCGCGCCCGCAAGCTCAACGACGAAGAGCGCGATGCGCTGAACGCCGAGAAGGCGCGCATCGAGGCCGAGAAGGTGGCCGCCGCCCAGGCGCTGGCCGCCGAGAAGGCCGCGCAGGACGCCGCCGAGAAGAAGGCCGCCGACGAGGCTGCCAAGGCCGCGGAAGCAGCTGCCGCCGAATAAGGCTCTTCAAGAACGTATTTTCGGAAAGGCGGCTTCGGCCGCCTTTTTGTTTCGCGAGGCGGATTCTATTTTGCCGGACTGCGTCGGCCGCAATCGATACGGATCGTTCCGTAATGCCGCCGTTGAAAGCATTGGAATCCATTTTCGTGCCGAACGCCGCATCGGAGCGGCTTGCAAGGCGCCGGCGGAAAGCTAAAGTCGGCGCCGGATTTCCTGCATGCCTCGGCCGATCGAGGCGGTTCAGTTCCTGGGGAGCATCGTCATGATCAATTCGAAACTGCTGCTGGCCGGCCTGCTGGCTTGCCTTCTCGTGCCTGTCGCGGCCCTGGCGCAGGCGCTGCCCGACCTCGGCGGCAAGAAAGTGGTGGTGGTGACTGAAAATGCCTATCCGCCGCTGCAGTTCATCGATGCCAAGACCGGCAAGCAGATCGGTTGGGAATATGACGCGATGAACGAGATTGCCAAGCGGCTGAACTTCAAGGTCGAGTACCAGAATACCTCCTGGGACGCGATGATCCAGGCGGTTTCCGACAACCAGTACAACATCGGCATGACCGGCATCACCATCAAGGATGACCGCAAGCAGAAGGTCGATTTCTCTGACCCCTACATGCGCTCGGAGCAGTTCATGCTGGTGCGCGGCGACGAGAAGCGCTTCAGCGATGCCAAGACGTTCGCCGCCTTCAAGGATGGGCTGATCGGCGCGCAGGCCGGCACCACGCCGTTCTACACCGCCGTCTACAGCGTGCTCGACGGCAATGAGCAGAACCCGCGCATCAAGCTGTTCGAGACATTCGGCGCGACGGTGCAGGCGCTGAAGGCCGGCGACGTCGACGTCGTGCTCACCGACGGCACTGCCGGCAAGGGCTATGTCGATGCGTCCAATGGCGGGCTGAAGCTGATCGGCGGGCCGCTCGGCACCGAGGATTTCGGCTTCATCTTCCCCAAGGGCTCCGACCTGGTGAAGCCGGTCAACGCGGCGATCGCCGCGCTCAAAGCCGACGGTACGCTCGACGCGCTCAACAAGAAGTGGTTCCTTGATTACAAGATGGGGCAGTAGGCCCGCTTGTTGCGCGTCTTGCGTGACGGTCATGGGCAGAAATTCGCACTGACTTCGTTCCTTCGCGCCCCCCTCTGTCCTGCCGGACATCTCCCCCACGAGGGGGGAGATTGGCGGCTTCTGCGAAGACGCACCCTTTTCAACATCGTAGATTGGCGGAAGCAGTCGCAACAAGCGATCTCCCCCCTTGTGGGGGAGATGTCCGGCAGGACAGAGGGGGGCGCCGTAGAGCGCCGTCCCCCCGACGTTCTCTTGGCAGGCGTCACCTGATGCCTCCCGCATCCTCCACCGCCAAATCCGACTTCCCCTGGTGGCTTGCCGTGGCCGTGGCGATCGCGTTGGCCGCCGCCATCTTCATCGCGGGCAGCGACCTCTATGCCCAGGTGTTCGCAACCGTCGCCAAGGGCGTCGGCGTCACCATCTTCGTCACTGTGGTCGCCTTCGCGCTGGCTTGCGCGATCGGCCTCGGCGTCGCGCTGATAGGCCTGTCGGACTCACGCTGGCTCAGCCAGATCGCCCGCTTCTATGTCGAGATCATCCGCGGCGTGCCGATGCTGGTGCTGTTGTTCTGGATCGCCTTTGCCGGCGCGCCGGCCTTCGTCGCGGCATGGAACGCGCTGACGGCGCCGCTGCAAAGCGCCGGCCTCTTCGGTGAGCTGCTGGTACGCGACGTGTCGCTTTTATGGCGCGCCGTCATGGCGCTGACCATCGGCTATTCCGCCTTCATCTCGGAGGTGTTCCGCGCCGGTATCCAGGCGGTCGAGAAGGGCCAGATCGAGGCGGCGAAGGCGCTCGGGCTGACGCGCACCCAGCGCTTCCGGCTGGTCATCTTTCCGCAGGCGATCCGCACCATCCTGCCGCCGCTCGGCAATGATTTTGTCGCCATGGTCAAGGATTCCTCGCTGGTCTCGGTGCTCGGCGTCGCCGACATCACCCAGATGGGCAAGATCTACGCCGCCGGCTCGTTCCGCTTCTTCGAAACCTATTCCATCGTCGCCTATATCTATCTCATTCTGACCGTCGGCTTGTCGCTGGCCCTGCGGGCGCTGGAGAAGCGGCTGCGCCACCAGAATGGGCAATAGAAGGCAGGCGAAATCGGCGCTACCATCGAGCGGACGCCACCGGGGAGAACCGATGATCATCGACAAGGCCAATGCGGCGCTGGAAGCGGTCTACACGGCCGACACGCCTGAGACGCTCGCCAAGGCCTATGCGCAATGGGCCGCGACCTATGACGGCGAAACCGCGGCACTCGGCTATCTCCTGCCGTTCCTGATCACCGCCTGGGTGGCGCGCCACGTGCCGCGGGGCGAAGGACCGCTGCTCGACGCCGGCTGCGGCACCGGCCTGTCGGGGCCGTCGCTCAAGGCGCTCGGCTACCACGACATTACCGGACTCGACCTGTCGCAGGACATGCTGAAAATCGCCGACAGCCGGCAGGCCTACAGCGAGCTTAAACAGGCGATGCTCGGCGGGCCATTGCCCTGGCCGAACGGGTATTTCCGCGCCTTCTTCTCGACCGGCGTGTTCACCATCAGCCACGCGCCGGCGTCGGCCCTACATGAGCTGGTGCGCATCACCAGGAAGGGCGGTCACGCCATCTTTACGGTTCGCGACCAGGTGTTTGAAAGCGGCGGGTTTCAAGCCGTGTTTGGCGAACTGGAGCAGGCGAAAAAATGGCGGCCGATCGAGGAGAGCCCATGGTTCCGCTGCTATGCAATCGCCGAGCCCGAGGCGCTGGTGAAGACGTTTGTCTTCGAGGTGGTTTGAGCGGCGCCTTCTTCCTTCTCCCCTTGTGGGAGAAGGTGGATCGGCGCGCAGCGCCGAGACGGATGAGGGGTGTTGGACGGAATGAGGCGTCGGCGTTCCCTGGAACACCCCTCATCCGTCGCCTTCGGCGACACCTTCTCCCACAAGGGGAGAAGGGAAAGTCGCGCCGTACCAGCCACGATTGCTGAAAAGCCAAAACATTGATATGAGCAGCGCCATGGAAGAGCTTTTTGGCGATCCGGCCTATAAGGGTTTCGTGCTGCAGGACAGAAAACGCCTGCCGTCGCGATTTTCCGCGCGCGTCTGCGGGGCGCTGACCAGCCGACTTAGCTAGGGCGGACTCGCCAGGCTGTTTCGCCGGGCCGACCGGCGTCCTTTTCCCTTTTTAAATCGACGGATTTACGCAAATGAGCGCACCGCGCACCCTCTATGACAAGATTTTCGACGACCATGTCGTCGACCGCCAGGACGACGGCACCTGCCTGCTCTATATCGACCGCCACCTCGTCCACGAAGTCACCAGCCCGCAGGCTTTCGAGGGCCTGCGCATGACCGGCCGCAAGGTTCGGCATCCGGAAAAGACGCTGGCCGTGGTCGACCACAATGTGTCGACCTCGCCGGAACGCAAGTTCGGCATCAAGAACGAGGAAAGCCGCATCCAGGTCGAGGCGCTGGCCAAGAACGCCAAGGATTTCGGTATCGAATATTATTCCGAGAAGGATATCCGCCAGGGCATCGTCCACATCATCGGTCCCGAGCAAGGCTTTACGCTGCCCGGCATGACCATCGTCTGCGGCGACAGCCACACCTCGACGCATGGCGCGTTCGGGGCGCTGGCGCATGGCATCGGCACCTCTGAAGTCGAGCATGTGCTGGCGACGCAGACGCTGATCCAGCGCAAGGCCAAGAACATGCTGGTGCGCGTCGACGGCGCACTGCCGGAAGGCGTCACCGCCAAGGACATCATCCTCGCCATCATCGGCGAGATCGGCACCGCCGGCGGCACCGGCTATGTCATCGAATATGCCGGCGAGGCGATCCGTGCGCTGTCGATGGAAGGCCGCATGACGATCTGCAACATGTCGATCGAAGCCGGCGCGCGCGCCGGGCTGATCGCGCCCGACGAGACCACCTTCGCCTATGTCAAGGACAAGCCGCGCGCCCCCAAGGGCGAAGCCTGGGATGCCGCGCTCGCCTACTGGAAGACGCTGCAGTCCGACGAAGGCGCGCATTTCGACAAGGTGGTCGTGCTCGATGCGGCAAAACTGCCGCCGATCGTCTCCTGGGGCTCCTCGCCCGAGGACGTGGTCTCGGTGCAAGGCATCGTGCCGAACCCGGACGACATCACCGACGAGAACAAGCGCACGTCCAAGCAACGCGCACTCGACTATATGGGCCTGAAGCCGGGCACCAAGATCACCGATATCGAACTCGATCGCGTCTTCATCGGCTCCTGCACCAATGGCCGCATCGAGGATCTGCGCGCCGCCGCCAAGGTGATCGAGGGCAAGAAGGTCAACCCGCGGGTCAGTGCGATGATCGTTCCGGGCTCCGGCCTGGTCAAGGAACAGGCCGAGGCCGAAGGCCTCGACAAGATCTTTGTCGCCGCCGGCTTCGACTGGCGTGAGCCGGGCTGCTCGATGTGCCTTGCCATGAACGACGACCGGCTGAAGCCGCATGAGCGCTGCGCCTCGACCTCGAACCGCAATTTCGAAGGGCGCCAAGGCTTCAAGGGCCGCACGCATCTGGTATCGCCGGCAATGGCGGCGGCGGCAGCGATTGCCGGCCATTTCGTCGACATCCGCGAGTGGAAATAGGGCAGGGGCTCGCTCAGTCGGATATAGGTGCCCGAGCCGCAATGCGGTTCGGGCATTCTTCAGTCGGGCCGCCTGACGAATTCGTGGAATCCCTCACGGCGGCCGGGTTGATCCTTTGCGACGACCAGCGCCAGTTCGCGCTCGTCGAAGAGTTTGAACCATTCGTCCCATTCGACCAGTTCATAGCCGCCGGCATTGACCGGGCGTTCGGCCTCATCCTGGTCCTGATAGGCATGCTGGCCGAAGACCAGCCTCAGCATGGGCTGCGTTCCGGCTTCGGGCGACACGTCGACGATCGCCGGAAAGCCGGCGCGCGCCGCGGCCCATGAGCGAATTGCATCGTGATCGGTGAGCATGATCGTGTCGGCCATCGGAGCGTCTCCTGGTTTGCCGTCGTGAAACGCCGCTCGCCGTTCGCGGTTCCGCCCAGCGGCTTTGTCGACGCACCTGTCGTATATTCGCTTTCGCTTAACCGCTTGTTTGGGCTTCCGCTCTAACGTCTCCTGAGGGAAGCGAGGGGAAATTACAGCGCTTGGACACCGGACTGCTCATAGCGCTGCTCAATCCAGCTATCGCCCTCACACTCGGCACGGCATTTCTCGTGCTGTGGTTCTATCAGCGTCACCGTCCCTATCTGGCTGTGCTGGCGGCGGGCTACTCGGCCTCGGCCGCAGGCTTCCTGCTCCAGTATTTCACGTTGCCGGTCGGCATGGCGCCGACCAAGCTTATCTCGATCCTGTGCTTCACCCTTGCCACCTGCTGTCTCGCCGGCGCGGTCATTGCGCGCTACGGGCGGCGCGTGCCTTACCCGGCGGTCGGCATTCTGGCCTGCGGCGGACTGGCCGCGTTCTCGTGGTTTCTTTTTGCCCGGCCGGATCTCACCTGGCGCATCCTTGCAATCAATTTCAGCTTCGGCGGCATCAGCCTGGTTGTCGCCGCCGAGTTGCGCGTGGTGCGCAACAACGGCCCGACGGAAATGATCTTGTTCGTGCTGTCGCTGCTTTCCGGCCTGAACTTCCTGGCGCGGACCCTTGCCGTCGTCATCGCGCATGGGCCGTTCACCAGCTATGAAGGGCTTTACACTTCGTCCTATTGGACGACGGCGCTGCTGTCGCATGCATTGCTGTCGCTGCTTATTGCACTTTGCCTGTTCGGCGCCGCCGCGCTCGATGTGATGAAGGCCCTGAAGACCGAAACCCTGACAGACCCGCTGTCGGGGCTGCTCAACCGCCGCGGTTTCGAAGAGCGTGCCACGCTGGTCCTGCAGCACTGTGCCACGGCGCGGTTGCCGGTTACGCTGGTGCTGGCCGATCTCGATCATTTCAAGGCACTCAACGATCAGCATGGTCACGCGGCCGGGGATCGCGTCATCGCCGACTTCGCCGCCAAGCTTCTATCGGCTGCAGGCACGGGTGGCGTTGCCGGCCGTATCGGCGGCGAGGAGTTTGCCGTGCTTTTGCCGCTCAGCGACCTTGGCGCGGCAAGACTGTTTGCCGAAACCATTCGCACGCTCTATTCGGCGGGCAGAATCGACGGGCTTCCGCCCGAGACAAGAGTGACCGCGAGCTTCGGCGTGGCCGCCCGCACTAGCGACGAAGGGCTGGACCCGCTGATGCGGCGCGCCGATGAAGCGCTCTACAAAGCCAAGAGGAATGGCCGCGACAGCGTGTGCCTGTCCTATCAGCGGCCTGAAACAGTCGTCCTTCCCAATCGGACCAGTGCCGGCGGAGCGTCAGCGGCGCCGTCGAATTAACGTCTTTTTCGCGCCTCGGTGATTTGCTGTTCGGCGGGGAGTACCAAAAACGCCATGGGCAGCGCTAATTTCATCCTGGTGATCAACCTGTTCGTTGCCGGGCTGCTGGCGGCCGCCTTCATGACGATCGCGGTCTATGACGCCGGCCGGGTTTCGGCGCGTTGGCTGGCGTTCGGCTATGTGCTCGGCATGGCTTATTTCGCGATCGAGTTCAGCATTCCTGCCTTCGACAATGCGCGCCCCGTGGTTGTCGCCGCCTTTGCCGCCTTCCTTGGCGCAACCGTCGCCTTCAATGGCGGGCTTGCCCATAAATACCGCGTTTCGCCGCCTTGGCCGCCGATGCTGTTCTTCCTGGTCTTCGCCACCCTCGCGGTCTACTTCGTCCAGGACCTGCCACGCCAATCCTTTGTGCGAATGGCGGCCTATCAGCTTCCCTATGCGGCCATGCAATTCACCGGGCTGGCGATCGTCTTGTCGTCTAGGCAAAGACGCGAGCGGCTCGACAATATGCTGATGGCTGTCTTGGCGGCCAGCGCTTTGCAGTTCGCCAGCAAACCCTTCATCGCCCATGCGCTCGGCGGCTGGGGTGCCAACCCGCAATCTTATGCGCAGACCAGCTACGCGTTGGTCTCGCAGTCGATCGGCACCGTGTTCGGCCTGGCGCTTGCGCTGGTGACGATGGCTATCCTGGTCCGCGACGTGCTCGCCGAGGCGACGTCGAAATCGGAAACCGATACGCTTTCACGGCTGCTCAACCGTGGCGGCTTCGAGCGCCATGCCGAGATCGCGCTGCGCGACGCCATGCGGCGGGCCGCTCCAGCGGCACTGGTCATTGCCGATCTCGACCATTTCAAGCGCATCAACGATACTTACGGCCACGCGTCCGGCGATCGGGTCATCGAGACCTTTGCCGGTTTTCTCCGCGATGCCGCGGCCGACCATCATGTCGCCGGCCGCGTTGGCGGCGAGGAATTCGCTATTTTCCTGCCGGGGACCAATCTAGCCGCCGCCCGGCTCTTTGCCGAGGGCACGCGTAGCGCCTTCGGTGCCACGCCGATCGACTGCCTGCCCGCGGATCACCGCTGCAGCGCCAGCTTCGGCGTTGCCGAGCTTGGTCCGGGCGAAAGCTTTTCCGATTTGCTGCGGCGCGCCGACAAAGCGCTCTATCAGGCGAAGGGCAGCGGCCGCGATTGCGTGCGTGTCTCGGTGGGGTCGGCTGTTGCCCTGCCGGCGCCGTCGACAAAGGGCGGCGTGGCCGTCAGCGGCAGGGGCTGAGCTCCGGCATTTCGCCGTCGGAGAGGCCGTACATATAGCTGCGGCCCTTGACGAAAACCGGCGGCCTGTAGCAGTCGCCGCCGCGGACATCGTCCGATTCGTTTTCGTAGATCACGTCGGGCTGGCCGGCGCTGGTGTAGTCGGATAATTCCTTGGCCAGCTTGCCCTCGCCGACGAGGATACGCTTGTAGCCGACGGCGCTGTCGATGACGAGATTGCCGAAGGAATCGGCATAGACGCGGTCGTGGTGACGCGTCCCGGCGAGTGCTGGTGTGGCGATGCCGAGGGCGAGCGCCGCCACTAGGAACCAGGGAAGGCGCGATCCTGCTGAATTCGAATGCATGGCGTGCTGCTCCATTGCTGAGAGGCAAGCCTCCTCGAATCAGAAATTAACCTTTTATTAACCTTTGTTAAGAGGGCAACCGCAGCCGGGGCGAGGTTCTCGGAAAACATGGTTAATACTCGGTCGCCCACCGGCCATCATTCGGCCATGCCTTGTTCCCACCATCGCCGCATCGAGCGCGACCCAAAAAGCATGAATCCAGTGGCTTGCCGGAGCATCGCGGCGGGCTCGATGCGCGGGGGAAGCAGGATATGAGATTACACCGCACGTTTCGGATGGCGCTGGCCATTCCGCCGCTGCTAGCCGGCGCCGCCTGCGCGCCGCAGACCAGCGCGCCCAAGCTCGGCAATACGCCCGCCGCTTCCGTGTCGCTTGCTCCCGCCGCTAGCGAACCGACGGCACGGCAGCCGCGCACTGCAACCTACAAATGCGCCGACGGTAGCGTGATGACCATCGAGAACCTCGGCACGTCGGTGCGCGTGCTCGGCCCCGACGGCACCAGCGCCGAGCTGCCTGCCTCACCGGCCAATCAGACAAGCCGCTACGGCGAGGCGCATGACGCAATCGTGATCGATGGGCGTGATGCGCTGGTGATGAAGGGCGGCGCATCACCGCTGGCCTGCAAGCGCTGATCCGCCCGTTGCGCCAGCCATATTTTTGCAGTGCAGCGACATTGTGCCGGCTCAAGGCAACAGCCCTAATCGATTGAAGCTGAAAGCCTCGCTTTCGTCAGACTAAATTACGTTTTCGAAACGGTTTTCCGGCTTTGACGCGCTGCAAAAAGAGCATTAGAAACCGGCTGTCCGAAGTCGCAACCGGAAGCGGCAATGCCGCATTTCCACCTGAGGCTCCAGAGACGCCGAACTGGGGGAGCCATGAGCAAATCACCAGCCACCCGCGAATTTGCCAGACGCGAACGGCCGCTTTCGCCGCACCTGACCGTCTATCGGCCGCCGATCACCATGACGATGTCGATCGTCCACCGTATCACCGGCGGGGCGCTCTATTTCGGCACGCTGCTGGTCGCCCTGTGGCTGATGGCGGCGGCGAGCTCGGAGGCGACCTTCAATGCCATCAACTGGGCCTTCGGCTCGTGGCTGGGACGGCTGGTGCTGTTCGGCTACAGCTGGGCGCTGATGCACCACATGCTGGGCGGTGTGCGCCATCTTATCTGGGACACTGGGGCAGGGCTGGAAAAGCATACGGCTTCGAGGATCGCCTGGGCGACGCTGGCCGGCTCGGTCACGCTGACGCTGCTGATCTGGATCGCCGGCTACATGGCGCGGGGAGCCTGACATGAACGGCAAGAACACCGATATGCGCACGCCGCTGGCCAAGGTCCGCGGCCTCGGTTCCGCCCGCGAGGGCACCGGCCATTTCTGGCGCCAGCGGCTGACGGCGATTTCCAACATCCCGCTGGTCCTGTTCTTCGTCGGCTTCCTGATCGCACTCAACGGCGCCAGCTATCTCGAGGTGCGCGCCGCACTTGCCAATCCGTTCGTGGCACTGGTGCTGGCGCTGGTGCTGTTGTCGGTGCTCTACCACATGCGGCTCGGCATGCAGGCAATCATCGAAGACTATGTGCATGGCGAAGGCGCCAGGCTGGCGCTGCTCGCCCTCAACACATTCTTTCCCGTAGTCGTCGGCGTCGCCTCGGTCTTCGCCCTGCTTAAACTGGCATTTGGAGGCTGAGTTTTGGCCAAGGACGCGAAGAACGCCAACACGGCTTCCGCCTATAGCTATGTCGACCACAAATTCGACGTCGTGGTCGTCGGCGCCGGTGGCGCCGGCCTGCGCGCCACGCTCGGCATGGCCGAACAGGGCCTGCGCACTGCCTGCATCACCAAAGTGTTCCCAACGCGCTCGCATACGGTGGCGGCGCAGGGCGGCATTGCCGCCTCGCTCGCCAATATGGGGCCAGACAACTGGCAGTGGCATCTCTTCGACACGGTCAAAGGCTCGGATTGGCTGGGCGACACCGACGCGCAGGAATACATGGTGCGCGAGGCGCCGGCGGCGGTTTACGAGCTCGAGCATTACGGCGTTCCCTTCAGCCGCACCGAGGACGGAAAAATCTACCAGCGGCCGTTCGGCGGCATGATGATGAATTTCGGCGAGGGGCCGCCAGTGCAGCGCACCTGTGCGGCCGCCGACCGCACCGGCCACGCCATGCTGCACACGCTCTACGGCCAGTCGCTGAAGCACAATGCGCAGTTCTTCATCGAGTATTTTGCCCTCGACCTGATCATGGAGCCGGACGGAACCTGCACCGGCGTCGTCGCCTGGAACCTCGACGACGGCACCATCCACCGCTTTTCGGCCAAGATGGTGGTGCTGGCGACAGGCGGCTATGGCCGCGCCTATTTCTCGGCCACTTCGGCGCATACCTGCACCGGCGATGGCGGTGGCATGGCCGCACGCGCAGGCCTGCCGCTGCAGGACATGGAGTTCGTGCAGTTCCACCCGACCGGCATCTACGGCGCCGGCTGCCTGATCACCGAGGGTGCCCGCGGCGAGGGCGGCTATCTCGTCAATTCCGAGGGCGAGCGCTTCATGGAGCGCTACGCGCCGTCAGCCAAGGATCTGGCTTCCCGAGACGTGGTCTCGCGCTGTATGACGCTGGAGATCCGCGAGGGCCGCGGCGTCGGCCCGAAGAAGGATCACATCTTCCTGCATCTCGACCATCTCGACCCGGCCGTTCTGCACGAGAGGCTTCCCGGCATTTCGGAATCGGCAAAGATCTTTGCCGGCGTCGACCTGACCAAGGAACCGATCCCGGTGCTGCCGACGGTCCACTACAATATGGGCGGCGTGCCGACCAATTACTGGGGCGAGGTGCTGAACCCGACGGCGTTGAACCCGGACCAGGTGTCGCCCGGGCTGATGGCGGTCGGCGAAGCCGGCTGCGCCTCGGTGCACGGCGCCAACCGGCTGGGTTCGAATTCGCTGATCGACCTGGTTGTGTTCGGCCGCGCGGCGGCGATCCGGGCCGGCCAGGTGATCGACCGCACATCGGCGATTCCCTCGCCCAACGAAGCCGCCGTCGAAAAGATCATGGACCGCTTCGACCGGCTGCGTCACGCCAACGGCTCGACGCCGACAGCGGTTTTGCGCGAAAAGATGCAGAAGGCTATGCAGGAGGACGCAGCGGTGTTCCGCACCCAGGAATCGCTGGAAAGCGGCTGCAAGCGCATTTCGCAGCTTTGGGGCGAGCTCAAGGACGTAAAAGTGTTCGACCGCTCGATGATCTGGAACTCCGATCTGGTCGAGACGCTGGAGCTGGAAAACCTGATGGCCAACGCCATCACCACCGTCTACGGCGCCGAGGCGCGCAAGGAAAGCCGCGGCGCGCACGCGCGGGAGGACTTTTCGGCCCGCGACGACGCCAACTGGCGCAAGCACACGCTGGCCCGGCTCAACGAGGCCGGCGAGGTGGCGCTCACCTACCGGCCGGTGCACACCGAGACGCTGCTCAAGGAGGCAGACGGCGGCATCAACCCGGCCAAGATCGCGCCAAAGGCCAGGGTGTATTGATCATGGCGCTGGCGGCAGCTGGATATTCCGGCACACCCCTTCCAGCCAAGCTCGGCCTGAAGGACGGGATGATTGCTGCCTTCGTCGCCTTGCCCGCCGAACTGGACGACCTTGCCGAATCCGTGGACTTTGCCGGGCTCGACCGGCTGGCCAACTGGTCAGCGATTTCGGGCGTTCATCAGAAATATGATGCGGTGCATGCTTTCACCCGGCAGCGTGTCGAGATCGAGGACCGTCTTGGCGACGTCGAAGCGGCGATCAAGCGGGACGGCATGGTCTGGGTGTCGTGGCCAAAGAAGGCATCGAAAGTGCCGACCGACGTCACCGAGGACGTTATCCGCGCCGAGGCGCTGAAGCTCAACCTCGTCGACGTCAAGGTCGCCGCCATAAACGAGATCTGGTCCGGGCTGAAGCTCGTCATCCGAAAGGACCTGAGGTAATGGTCGAACTCACGCTTCCGAAAAACTCGAAGATCATGGCCGGAAAAACCTGGCCGAAGCCTGAGGGTGCGACCAATCTGCGCGAATACCGCATCTACCGCTGGTCGCCGGACGATGACGAGAACCCGCGCATGGATACGTATTTCGTCGACATGGACGATTGCGGGCCGATGGTGCTCGACGCGCTGCTCTGGATCAAGAACAAGATTGATCCGACGCTGACGCTGCGCCGCTCCTGCCGCGAAGGCATTTGCGGCTCCTGCGCCATGAACATCGACGGGTCGAACACGCTCGCCTGCACCAAGGGCTGTGACGACATTTCCGGCGCGATCAAGGTCTATCCGCTGCCGCACATGGCCGTGGTCAAGGACCTGGTGCCCGACCTCACCAATTTCTACGCCCAGCACGCTTCGATCGAGCCGTGGCTGAAGACGGTGTCGCCCGAACCGGCCAAGGAATGGCTGCAGAGCCATGAGGATCGCGAAAAGCTCGACGGGCTCTACGAGTGCATATTGTGCGCCTGCTGCTCGACCTCCTGCCCGAGCTACTGGTGGAACGGCGAGCGCTATCTCGGCCCGGCGACGCTGCTGCAGGCCTATCGTTGGCTGATCGATTCCAGGGACGAGGCGACGGGCGAGCGGCTCGACAATCTCGAAGACCCGTTCCGGCTCTATCGCTGCCACACCATCATGAACTGCGCCCAGACCTGCCCCAAGGGGCTCAACCCGGCCAAGGCGATCGCCGAGATCAAGAAGATGATGGTGGAGCGACGGGTTTAGGGTTGCGGCCGGGATTGTCTCATCCGCGGCGATCCTTCGCGCCCCCCTCTGTCCTGCCGGACATCTCCCCCACGAGTGGGGAGATTGGCTGTCATCACGGCTTTCGCCAATCTGCAAAGGTTGAAGGATGACGCGCTGTCGGCGAGGCTGCCGATCTCCCTCCTTGTGGGGGAGATGTCCGGCAGGACAGAGGGGGGCGCTGTCCCGCCGAGTTCGAAAGGATAGTCTATGACCAACTCCGACCTTCCCATCCTCTCCCCCGTCGAGGCGCGCGTGCTCGGCTGCCTGATCGAGAAGAAGGAGCTGACGCCGGACGTCTATCCGCTGACGCTCAATGCGGCACTTGCGGCGGCCAACCAGAAGACGGCGCGCGAGCCGGTGATGTCGGTCGAACTTGGCGAGGTCAGAAGGGCGCTTGGCCAGCTCGAGCAGAAGGGCCTAGTCAGGCAGGTGTTCGCGTCGCGCGTCGAGCGCTACGAGCATGTCGTGGCGCAGCGCTTTTCCCTGACCTCGGCGCAGATCGCGCTGCTCGGCCTGTTGCTGCTGCGCGGCCCGCAGACGGCCTATGAATTGCTGGCACGAAGCGAGCGCATGGCGCGGTTGCCGTCGATCGACGAGCTTCGCGGCAACCTCGATCTGCTGATCGGCCGCCGCCCACCGCTGGTGCAGCAGATCGATCGCGGCCCAGGCCAGCGCGAGGATCGCTATGTCCATCTGCTCAGCGGGCCAGTGGAGGCGTCGGCGGCCTCGGCGCCATGGCAACCACCGGCAGCGGCGCCCGACCTCGAATCGCGCGTGCGTGCGCTGGAGGAAGAGGTTGCGGCGCTGCGTGCACGCCTCGAGGTGCTCGCTGGCGAAAGAAGCCAATAATCATTCGAGATGTCGGAGGGACAGCGCGACGGATCGCCAGCCTCTGGAAATGCAAAACGCCGGCTCTGGGCCGGCGTTTTCCTGGCAAAGTGGTCTGCTCACCCGAGCCTGGCGTCGAGCGATACTTTGATGGCGCCGAGCGCTTTTGAAACCGGGCATTCGGCCTTGGCCTTCTCGGCCAATTCCTTGAACTTGGCGGCATCGATGCCCGGCACCTTGCCGACCAGCGTGATCGCGCTGCCGGTGATGCCGGTGCCGGGAACCAGCGTTACCACGGCCTTGGCGTCGAGCTCGGCGGCCGGAGTGCCGTTCTCGGCGAGAAAATGCGAAAGCTGCATGGCGTAGCAGCCGGCATGAGCGGCGGCGATCAGCTCTTCCGGGTTGGTGCCGGATTTGCCGCTCTCATCCTCGAAACGCATCTTGGCCGAATAGGGCGTGCCCTTCAGCGTCCCGCTCTGGGTTTCGAGTGTGCCTTTGCCTTCCTTGAAACTGCCTTTCCAAACGGCGTTGGCGGTGCGGTCCATCAATTCCTCCTTGATTGTCGTGGCTGAGCCCGTGATCGGCATCCAGTCGACTATAGCGCGCGCGGGAGCGAAGGCCACCCGCGCTTTCGTATCGACAGCAGCATGGTCGGGCAAAATCGCTCGGGCAAAAAATCGCGAAAAAAAATATGCGTGCAAAAATGTCGACTTCCATCTGTCCCGGCCGTCCTGCGGGCGGCCATGAAATTGGTGGCCGGATGGAGGACCACATGAACAATCTGTTTTCTGCTCACCCGACGAGCACCAGCCACATGGCCGGTGAACAACAGGCCGACTGGTCGCGCGTGCCGCCTTCCGGCTTCGGCCGGCTGCTTGCGGCGATTGCCGTCATCGGCATTGCGGTGTCCTTTCTGGATTATGCAGCGGGGCTCGACTATGCCGCGGCCAAAGGCCCGGCCAATGTTTCCGTAGCCTCGTCCTACGGTCCAACCCAGGAATGGAGGTAAAGATGAAATACGTTTGCCTGGTCTACGGTGAAGAAAAAGATCTCTACGCAATGACGCCTGCGAGGCTGGCCAAGCTCGATGCCGATTCGCTGGCCTATGACAGGTCGGTGGCGCAAAGCGGCCGCCTGATAATCGCGCAGGCGCTGCAATCGGTGCAGACGTCGAAGACCGTGCGCCGGCGCCAGGGCAAGCGGCTGGTTACCGACGGCCCCTTCGCCGAAACCAAGGAACAGTTGCTCGGTTTCGTCATGATCGAGGCCAGGGATCTCGACGAGGCGCTGGAGATCGCCGGCGGCATTCCGCTGGCCGAAATCGGCACGATCGAGGTGCGGGCGATCTACAACGTGCCTGGGTCGTAAGGATGTCGGCGGCCGGCGACTGGCGCAGGCTGTCGTTTCTTCAATCGGCGCAACTTTTGCGTGTTGAAGCGAAGCAATACTTCTCCTATCGTCGTCCGAGATTGGGGGATCTTGGGGCATGCATATATTGATTGCTGCAATCGGCCTGCTGGGGGCAGCGGCGTTCTGGTGGTACCGGCTGAAGACCATGAACGACGCGGCGCGTGAGGTTGCCGACGTCGTTGGCCGCGTCCAGGGCAACGTCCGCCGCAAGAAACTGCGCAAGCAGGCGGCGCTCTCGCCGCTGACGGCGATCGACGATCCGGTCGTCGCCGCCGCGACGCTGATCACCGCCATCGTCTCCGAACATGGTCCTGTGCTGCCGCAACGCGAAGCTGCCATTCGATCGGTGATCTCGGAGATTGCCGACAAAAAACAGACCGATGAAGCGGTGATCTACGCCAAATGGGCGGCATCGCAAATCGACGACGCCACGGTCGTCATCGACAAGCTGGCACCGTTCCTGCGCGAACGGCTCGACGCGGCCGAAAGGAGCGATCTGCTGCGGATGGTCAGCCGTGCGGCGGAAGCCGGCGGGCAGAACCTGCAGATTCCCGACCAGCGCATGCTGCGGCTGCGCCAGAAGCTGGGCTTCGAGGTGAATTGACCTCCGTCAACATCGATCTTTGAACGGAAGACAGGCCTTCCCATATCAATGGAAAGGCACACCAAACCGTCAGGCACAAAATGGAAGCAATTGCCTACGTGGCTGCGGAATTGGCCGATCTGATCGGCACGCTGTTTGGAGACGGGCTGGGCAAATCCAAGGTCGGCAAGGTGGTGATCGGCATGCTGCTCGCCATTGTAGTGTTTTACTACCTTTTTGGCTGCTAGATGGCTTCCCCTTTTAAAAGCCGCGGCGTGTCGCCGGACAGACCCGACGCCTGGCGGATGAAGAACCCTTTTAGCCGCGGCATGCGTTCGACAAGGCCGAGGCCGATGTCGCGCAACGTGCGCAGCGGGCCGAAATCGTTGGAAAACAGACGGTTCAGCACATCGGTGGTGATGCCCATCTGCACCGTGTCGAAACGCCGCCATTGCTGGTAGCGCTCGAGCACGTCCAGCGCGCCGATGTCCTGGCCGAGCCGGTCGGCCTCGACCACCACTTCGGCCAGCGCCGCCACGTCCTTGAAGCCGAGATTGAGACCCTGGCCGGCGATCGGGTGAATGCCGTGGGCGGCATCGCCGGCCAAGGCGATGCGCGGCGCGACGAAGGCGCGCGCAATGGTCAGCCCGAGCGGCCAGGCGCGGGGCTTGTCGGCGATATGGATTTCGCCGAGCTTGAGGCCAAAGCGGTGCTCGAGCTCATATTCCAGGACCAGCGTGTCGCCACTGACCAGCTTTTCGGCATCCTGCGACCGCTCGACCCAGACGATCGACGAACGGTTGGTGCCGTCCTTGCCCGGCTTGAGTGGCAGCGTGGCAAAGGGGCCGGCTGGCAGAAAATGCTCTTCGGCGCGGCCGTTGTGCGGCCGCTCATGCGCCACCGTGCAGACGATGCCGGACTGGCCATACTCCCATTTCACCGTCTTGATGCCGGCCATGTCGCGCAGCTTCGAGTTGACGCCGTCGGCAGCGACCAGCAGCCGCGCCTTCAGCGTCGCGCCATCGGCAAGATGCACGGTGATGCCGGCACCGTTGATGTCGAAGGCGCTGACGGCGACGCCTTCGATGATGCCGATGCCGAGTTGTTCGGCGCGCCGGCGCAACGCGCCGTTCAAATCCTTGTTGGCGACCATATGCGCGAAGGGTTCGCCTGGCGCGACCTCGCCGTCGAAGGTGAGGAACACCGGGCGGACCGGATCGGATGTGCGCGAATCGGTGACGATCATTTCTGTGATCGCCTGCGCCTCCGGCGCGATCTCGTTCCAGACGCCGAGCTGGTCGAGCATGCGGCACGCGGCGGCAGCAATCGCCGAGGCGCGGCCGTCCTTCTGCCAGACCCCGGCGGGTGCTGCATCGACGACGGCAACGGCAAGGCTCGGCCGCGCCTGCTTCAGCGATACGGCGGCGGCCAAGCCGATATAGCCGGCGCCGGCGACCAGAACGTCGAGCGAATTCTTGCTGTCCACCATGGCAATTCCTTTCGCAGCCTGACTGTCGCCGGGCATTCCGCCCTTGACTGCCCGCTGTTCCTGTCGGAAACCGCCATGGTAATTTTGCGGCGAGGTCAAGATGACGGCAGCCATGGACGAGCTTCTCGGCATTCTCGACCTCGAGCAGCTGGAACACAATCTGTATCGTGGTCGCAGCCCCAAGCTCGACTGGCAGCGCATCTTCGGCGGCCAGACCATCGCCCAGGCGCTGGTCGCCGCGCAGCGAACGGTCGAGCCCGAGCGCCATGTGCACTCGCTGCACGGTTATTTCATGCGGCCGGGCGACACCAAGGTACCGATCATCTACGAGGTCGACCGCATCCGTGACGGCGGCTCCTTCACCACGCGCCGCGTCGTGGCGATCCAGCACGGCCAGGCGATCTTTTCGCTGGAAGCCTCGTTCCAGCAGGATGAGGTCGGCCTGGAACATCAGGTGCCGATGCCGCAGGACGTGCCGGCGCCCGACACGTTGCTGTCGCAGCGCGAGTTGCTGGGCAAGTTCGGCGAAGCCGTGCCCGACGGCATCAAGCGCTATTGGGAGCGCGACCGGCCGATCGAGATGAAGCCGGTGATGCTGAAGCATTATACCAGCCGGGAAAAGCTCGAGCCGAAGCAGAACATCTGGATCCGCACCACCGGCCTGGTGCCGGCCGACCGCGCCACGCAGGCGGCCGTGCTCGCTTACCTCTCTGATATGACGCTGCTCGACACCTCGACCTTTGCCCATGGCCGTGCCATTTTCGATCGCGATATCCAGGCGGCGAGCCTCGACCACGCCATGTGGTTCCATCGCAGCCATCCGCTCGACGACTGGATGCTGTACACGCAAGACAGCCCGTCGACGCAGGGATCGCGAGGCTTTACCCGCGGCTCGCTGTTTGCGCGCGACGGCACGTTGATCGCCTCGGTTGCCCAAGAAGGACTCATCCGGCTGAAGCGGCCGCCTGCGGAGTAGGCATTTTTCGAAATTTGCCTATTTTTTAAGCATATGCACTGCCGCGACTGTGAACAGGCAGTCGGCAAACCTTCCCGATTTCGTTGTTTAACAACAGCTTAACACCCTGCTTCGGCAATTGGCACGGAGCTTGAATCCTAGCGGGCACTCTCCGGCTCTCATGGGGATCGGCGAAGTCGTGCAAACGCGGGGACCCGCAACAGCAAAGGGTGAAACCTTATGAAGATCGTGATGGCAATCATAAAGCCGTTCAAGCTCGACGAGGTGCGCGAGGCGCTTACCGCAGTCGGCATCCAGGGCCTGACCGTCACCGAAGTAAAAGGCTACGGACGGCAGAAGGGGCACACGGAAATCTATCGCGGGGCGGAATACGCGGTCAGCTTCCTGCCGAAGATCAAGATCGAAGTCGCGGTCGCTGTCGACATGGTCGACAAGGCCGTCGAAGCCATCACCGCGGCGGCCAAGACCGGCCAGATCGGCGACGGCAAGATCTTCGTTTTCGGCATCGACCAGGCGGTGCGCATTCGCACCGGCGAAACAGACACCGACGCGCTTTGAGCTGCGGATACGTATTCCAATGGAGAGTTCAATGAATATTCCTTCCACCTTGAAGATAACGGGACGCGCGGCCGTTTTGGGCTCGCTCGCTCTCGCTGCACTGGGCACGGTTGCTGCGTTCGCGCAGGAAGCGGCACCGGCAGCACCGGCTGCCCCTGCGCCCGCGCTCGACACCGGCAACACCGCCTGGATGCTGACCTCGACGGCCCTGGTGCTGATGATGACCATACCGGGCCTGGCGCTGTTTTATGGCGGCATGGTGCGCAAGAAGAACGTGCTCGCCACCATCATGCAGAGCTTTGCCATCACCTGCCTGGTGACGGTGCTGTGGTTCATGTTCGGCTATTCGCTGGCCTTCTCGGATGGCGGCGGCATGAATGCCTATCTCGGCGGCTTCTCGAAGTTCTTCCACAACGGCATCACCACCTCGTCGCTGTGGCTGCCGGGCGTGGCGAACATTCCTGAGTTCGTCTTCTCGATGTTCCAGATGACCTTCGCCATCATCACGCCGGCGCTGATTGCCGGCGCCTTCGCCGAACGCATGAAGTTCTCGGCGCTGCTCATCTTCATGGGCGCGTGGCTGCTGGTGGTCTACGCCCCGATCGCGCACTGGGTGTGGGGCGGCGGCTTCCTCGGCACAGCCGGCGTTCTCGATTTCGCCGGCGGCACGGTCGTGCACATCAATGCCGGTGTCGCCGGCTTGGTCTGCGCGCTGGTTCTCGGCAAGCGTGAAGGCTACGGCACCACCAACATGGCACCGCACAACCTCGTCTACTCCGTCATCGGCGCTTCGCTGCTGTGGGTCGGCTGGTTCGGCTTCAACGCCGGTTCGGAGCTGGCCGCCGACGGCCTTGCGGGTGCCGCGATGCTGAACACCCAGGTTGCCGCAGCCGCTGCGGCGCTCGCCTGGATGTTCGCCGAATGGATCGTCGCCAAGAAGCCGAGCGTTCTCGGCGTCATCTCGGGCGCCGTCGCCGGCCTGGTCGCGGTGACGCCGGCTTCCGGCTTCGTCAATCCGACCGGCGCCTTCATCGTCGGCATCGTCGCCGGCGTGCTGTGCTACGTCTCGGCCGTCAAGCTCAAGCACGCGTTCGGCTATGACGACTCGCTCGATGCGTTCGGCGTGCACGGCATCGGCGGCATCATCGGTGCATTGCTGACCGGCGTGCTCGCCGATCCGGCGATCAACAGCCTCGGCTCGGGTGCTTCTGTCGGCAAGCAGCTCTACGGTATCGTCTTCACCATCCTGTGGACGGCGATTGCCAGCTTCGTGATCCTCTACATCGTCAAAGCGCTGGTCGGCCTACGTCCTTCCACCCAGGAAGAGGTCGAAGGCCTCGACATCAGCCAGCACGGCGAAGTGGTGCCGTAAGGTTTATGGCTGGCACCGGCGGTTTGCCGGTGCCGGAAAGATCCCGTCGTGATGCTCCCGAAAGGGCTCACGCCTTGAGGCCCGGAAATCTTCCGGGCCTCTTTTTTGTGCGCAGGTGGCCGTGATGGCTCGATCACAATCGCTTGATCAAGGTACTCGATCCGCCGGTGGCGTGAAACAGCGGCCGCAGCGGCTCCGAACTGTGGTGGCGGTCGTCATGTTCGAATGGGAAGCCAGGCATGACATCTTGCGCCCGTTCCGGTGACGCAGATTGCCCATGGTTAATGCGCCCTTAACCTTCCCGCCGCTAGTCTGACAGCCGAATCTGCCGTGTTGCGCGTCCGCGCCCCGGCCGGGCAACGACAGACGAGGAAGAGCATGCGTTCAGGGGCTTCAGCACCGCTTGCGCTGGCCGATACGGAGCACGGCATCCGGTCGTTCGCGAGGCGCCAGGTCGGGCGGCTGGTCGGTGCCGGGCTGTTTGCCCTCGTTGGTTTCGGCGTCGCCGCCCTTGCCACCTGGAACGTCGCCGATCCGAGCTTTTCGCACGCTACCGACAATATCGTCACCAACGCAATGGGTTATGCCGGCGCCGTCTTTTCCGACATTGCCATGCAGTTCTTCGGGCTTGCCGCCGTTGCGGCGCTGGTGCCGGCGGTGATCTGGGGATTCCTGCTGTTTACCGCGCGCGGCGTCGACCGGCTGCCCAAACGGGCGCTGGCCTGGTTCGGGTTTTCGCTGCTTGGCGCGGCAATTGCCGGCTGCGTGGTGCCGCCCAAGACCTGGCCGCTGCCGACCGGCCTCGGCGGCGTCTTCGGTGACATGGTGCTCAATATCCCGGGCCTGATTATCGGAGGCTATCCGACCGGCCTCGTCGCCAGCGTGCTCGCCGTGCTTCTGGCAGCGCCGGCGCTGTGGGTATTCTTGTATGGCTCGGCGCTGATTTCACGCAAGAACGGCTTCGCCGTCCTCGAACAGCCTGCCGTGCCCGATCCGCAGGACGACCTGCTTTTCGACAATGAAGAGGACGAGGGCGACGAAGGCATATTGGCGCTTGGCGCCATCGCCCACTGGTGGCTGTCGCTGAGGGCCTATCTGCGCCGCCGCGCCGCGCGCCGGCGCGAGCGCGACGATTTCGAGCCGGAGATGGAGCCGCGCCCCAGCGCCTGGCGGCGGGCGGCCGAACGGGTCGAATCGGCCGAGTTCGCCGAGGCGCGGATGAGCCCGGGCGGGCGGGCCCGCGTCGAGCCGGAATTCTTCGCCGCCATGGTCAACGACCGCAGTGCCTCGATCGACCCCGACGATGCCGACGTCTTCGACGATGACGATGACATGGATTTTGCACCGGAGCCCGTGGGCCAACGGCGCAGCGCCCCGACAGCCCAGGTTCAGAATTTCCGATCCGATGCGGCCACGCGCGTCGCAGCGCCGGCACCCCGCCCGGCTCCGGGCGCCCGCGTCCAGCGCGAAGCGCAGACCACACTGATCGGCTCGGAAAGGTTTGAAATGCCGTCGCTGCATTTCCTGTCCGAGCCGAAGAATGTCGTGCGCGATGCCAGCCTGTCCAAGGACGCGCTGGAGCAGAATGCCCGCCTGCTCGAGGGCGTGCTGGAGGATTTCGGCGTCAAGGGCGAGATCATCCATGTGCGTCCCGGCCCGGTCGTCACGCTTTATGAACTGGAGCCGGCGCCCGGCATCAAATCGTCGCGGGTCATCGGCCTTTCCGACGACATCGCCCGCTCGATGAGCGCGATCGCCTGCCGTGTCGCCGTGGTGCCAGGCCGCAACGCCATCGGCATCGAGCTGCCGAACGCCAAACGCGAGACCGTCTATCTCAGGGAGATACTCGCCAGCCGCGATTTCGAAACGACAAAGTCCAAGCTGGCGCTGGCGCTCGGCAAGACCATCAATGGCGAGGCGGTGATCGTCGACATCGCCAAAATGCCGCACGTGCTGGTCGCCGGCACCACCGGCTCGGGCAAGTCCGTCGCCATCAACACCATGATCCTGTCGCTGCTCTACCGGCTGACGCCGCAGGACTGCCGGCTGATCATGATCGATCCAAAAATGCTGGAACTCTCGGTCTATGACGGCATTCCGCATCTTTTGACGCCGGTCGTCACCGATCCGAAGAAGGCGGTGGTGGCGCTGAAGTGGACGGTGCGGGAAATGGAGGACCGCTACCGCAAGATGTCCAAGGTCGGCGTCCGCAACATCGATGGGTTCAACGCGCGCGTGCAGCTGGCCGAGAAAAAAGGCGAAAGGATCTCGCGCACCGTGCAGACCGGCTTCGACCGCCAGACCGGCGAAGCGATCTACGAGACGGAGAACCTCGACCTCGAGCCGATGCCCTACATCGTCGTCATCATCGACGAGATGGCCGATTTGATGATGGTCGCCGGCAAGGACATCGAAGGCGCGGTGCAGCGCCTGGCGCAGATGGCGCGCGCCGCCGGCATCCATGTCATCATGGCGACGCAGCGGCCGTCGGTCGACGTCATCACCGGCACCATCAAGGCGAATTTCCCGACCCGTATCTCCTTCCAGGTGACGTCGAAGATCGACAGCCGCACCATCCTGGGCGAGCAGGGCGCCGAGCAGCTGCTCGGCATGGGCGACATGCTCTACATGGCCGGCGGCGGCCGCATCCAGCGCGTGCACGGTCCCTTCGTCTCCGACGACGAGGTGGAGAAGATCGTCGCGCATCTGAAGCTGCAGGGCGTGCCGGAATATCTCGACGCCATCACCGAGGACGACGATAAGGATGACGATGAGCCGTCGGGCAAAGGCAGTGGCGGCGGCGACAGCGGCAATTTCGAGGATTCCGACGACCCCTACGACCAAGCGGTTGCGGTGGTGCTGCGCGACGGCAAGGCCTCGACCAGCTACATCCAGCGCCGGCTCGGCATCGGCTACAACCGCGCCGCCTCGATCATCGAGAAGATGGAGAAGGAAGGCATTGTCGGCCCGGCCAATCATGCCGGAAAACGCGAAATCCTGGTGCCGACGGAGGACGACAAGTTCTAGAGCCCGCGCCGGCAACTTTGAACCTTTTGGCGCGTTGCAACGGACGGGTGCCGTGCGGCCCGCCAAACTTAAGCCCAACTGGGGGGCCAGACCATATAACGAGCAAGCAATCAGATGATGGTGACCGGCATGAAAAACGCAACTTTCGCCCCAAGCAGGGATTTCGCCCCAACCCGCCGGCAGGTGCTCGGCCTCGGTCTGGTCCTGGCCGGTGCGGCGGCCGCCAACCTCGTGCCCGGCTTCCAGTTGCTGGCGTCGGCGCAAGCAGCGGTTCCGGCGACGGCGCAGAAAATCGCCGATCATTTCTCCTCGGTCAAATCGATGAGCGGCGAGTTCGTGCAGTTCGGACCCAAGGGCGAGCAGACCGGCGGCAAGTTCTTTCTGGAACGGCCGGGCAAGATCCGCTTCAATTACGACGGCGCCTCGAATTTCAGGGTGATTTCCGACGGCAAGTCGGTGGTCATCCTCAACAAGAAGCTGCGGACCTCCGACCTCTATCCGCTGTCGAAGACGCCGCTGAAGCTGCTGCTCGACGACAAGATCGATCTGTCAGGCGGACGCGTCAGAAGCGTCAAGGAAGAGGACGATCTCACCACCATCCAGCTTGCCGACAAATCGGTGTTCGGCAATTCGAAGATCACCATGATGTTCGATCCGAAATCCTATGAATTGCGGCAGTGGACCATCACCGATGCGCAAGGCAAGGACACAACGGTGATGATCTTCAACACCAAGGAGGGCGTCAGCTTCGCCCCCGACACCTTCGCCATCGACTATACGGCTAACCGGGAACTGAACACCAAGACGCGGTAGCTTTCTACCGCTACGGGATGGCTTTCCGCGTTGGTGCGGCGGCTTGTTTTTGCGGTGCGCGGCTGGCAGTAGTTTCCGCGATTGACTTCCGTCGGAGCCATCCGGCGGATCTTGCGTTGTCCGGAACCCCACATGCCGTTTTCCGTAGCTACCTGGAACATCAACTCCGTCAGGCTGCGTATGCCGATCGTCGAGCGCCTGCTCGACCAGCAGGCGCCGGACGTGCTTTGCCTGCAGGAAACCAAGGTTCCGGACGAATTGTTTCCGGAGAAGGCGTTCCGCAAGCTCGGCTACGAGCACATCGCCTTCCATGGCCAGAAGGGCTATCACGGCGTTGCGACGGTGGCACGGCGTCCGATCGAGATCGTCGAAAGGCGCCGCTTCTGCGAGGTCGACGACAGCCGGCATCTGTCGGTCACCGTCAAGGCCGGCGGCAAAACGATCCTGCTGCACAATTTCTACGTTCCGGCCGGCGGCGATGAGCCCGACCCGGCCGTCAACCGCAAGTTCAAGCACAAGCTCGATTTCGTTGCCGAGATGAACGCCGTACGCGCCGAGCATGACGAGCACTCCGGCTCGATCCTGGTCGGCGACCTCAACATCGCGCCGCTCGAGCACGATGTCTGGTCGCACAAGCAGCTCCTCAACGTCGTCAGCCATACGCCGGTCGAGACGGAAAACTTCGAGGCGATGCGGCTCGCCGGCGACTGGATCGACCTGATGCGGCTCAATGTGCCTTACGAGGAGAAACTCTACACCTGGTGGAGCTATCGCGCCCAGGATTGGCAGGCCTCAAATCGCGGCCGCCGCCTCGACCATATCTGGTCGTCGCCAAACCTGGTGCCGCATTTCGCCGGCTATGAAATCCTGCGGCCGGCGCGCGGTTGGGAACGGCCCTCGGACCATGTGCCGGTGATCGGGCGTTTCAACCTCGATTAGCTTTGTCTCGCCTTGACAACTCAACGGAACCTGAAGCTATCCGCGATGTAGTCGGGACGGGCGTTGAGCGTGGCGAAAACGTCCTCGAGGTCAGGCGCCCCCGCCAATATGCCCGACAGGACCAGCGTCGTCGCGACGCCGACGCCGTTGCCGCCGGCGATGTCGTGCTCGACGCTGTCGCCGACGCAGACCACGCTGTCGCGCTCCGGGTGGCCCGCCAGTGCCAGCGCGGCCTCGAATATCTGCGGATTGGGCTTGCCAATGCGCGCCACGCTGCCGCCGAGGCTCTCATAGAGATCGGCGAGCCGGCCGGCGCCGAAGCGAGGGCCGACGGCAGTCAGCATGATCTTGTCGGGATTGGTGCAGAAGCATGGCACCCGGCGCGCCGCCGCGGGACCAAGAAGCCGGCGATAATGGTCGAGGTCGTAGCGATCGCCCTCGCTGGCGGAAATCAGCACCAGTTCTGCATCGTCGCCGTCCCTGGCCAGGACGAAGGGCAGGCCGTCGACAGCCGAACGGTCATTGTCGCGGCGGATCAGCAGGCATTTTGTCTGCGGGCGCAAGGCTCCGGATGCCGCCATTTGATGGAAGGAGCGCCACGCCACCTCGCCGGAGGAGACAAAGTGGTCCCAGCTTCCCGGTTCGAAGCCGAGCTTCAGCAGGCGGCGCTCATTGGGTTGCGCCCGCTTGCCGGAATTCGAGATCAGCACGATGGTCTTGCCGGCGCGCTTGAGTGCCGACAAGGCTTCGACAGCGCCGGGGTATGCGCTGGTGCCGTCGTGTAGCACACCAAATTGATCGAGCAGGAACACCTGATAGCGGTCGATCAGCGCGGCGATGCCATCGAGGTGTTGAATTGCCTTGGTCGTCATAAAAGCCCCGCTGCGCTTGCGCCCATCAGCGCCAGCCGCGCCGTGCCGGCAGCGGCCTCCTCCGACAGAGCCGGCAAGAGGGCGACGCCAAGCTTGCGCTGCCGGATCGCCGTCCAGGCCGGATTGGCCGCACCGCCGCCGACGCTCCTGACCGATGTCAGCCGGGGTGCGCCGAGTTCGGCAAGCCGGCGATAGCCGAGCGCCTCGATCGCCGCAATACCCTCGAACATCGCTTTCAGATAGTCGGCGTCGTCGGCGGGCCGCGGCTCGAGGCGGGGCGGCAGCGCCGGATCGGCTATAGGGAAGCGTTCGCCCGGCGCCGGCAGCGGGTAATAATCGAGGCCGGTCTCGGTCGCCGGGTCGATCTTTTTGCTGAGTTCGACAATGCGGGCGACGGGGAAATGCTGGGCCAGCACCTTGCCGCCGGAGTTCGAGGCGCCGCCCGCCAGGTAGGTGTCACCCAGCCTATGGCTGTAGATGCCGAATTGCGGCGCCGAGATCGGCCGGCCGCAGAGCATCTTGATGGTCAGCGAGGACCCCAGCGCGGTGACGCCGTCGCCGACTGTCGCGGCGCCTGTCGCCAGGAACGAGGCGCAGCCATCCGTCGTGCCGGCGACAACGGCCACGTCACGCGGCAGGCCGAACATTTTCGCGGCGCTGGCGGTGAGCGTGCCCGTGACATCGCCCGGTCGCACGACGCGGGGCAGGAATTCCGTGCGCATGCCGGTCGCCGCGATCCAGTCCGGCCAGCGCCGGGCCTCGACGTCGTAGCCGGTCTTCAGGGCGTTGTTCTCGTCGCTGACATCGAAGCGGCCGGAAAACTGTCCGGCGATCCAGTCGGCCTGATGCAGCACAGTGGCGACGCCGGGCAGGTGCTGGAAAGACAGCGCCTTGGCGAGACCGGACGTCGCCCCGAGTGCAGGGCTCGTTGCCGGTGCCGCGCCGGCTATTGCAGTCAGGATAGTGTCGTCAGCGACCTTGTCGTTGTACATCAGCGGTTCGGCCAGCGGTTGCCCGGCGCCGTCGACCGGCAGCAGCGTGCCCGACGTACCGTCGACGGCGATCGAGTGCACTGCCGCGCGATCGATGCATTTGAGAAGTTCCGCCAATGTCGCGCCGACCGCCTCCCACCATATCGCGGGGTCGCGGCCGTTCAGCCCAAATCGCTCGAGGGCAATAGCGGAATGCGCGGCAATGGAAAAGTCTGGGCGCATGGCGACGGCGCGCGCGCCGGATGTGCCGATGTCGATGCCGATGGCAAGCGGGCCAGTCGATAGCGGGCTTGACGAATGCGGCATGTCAGCTGCCTCCGGCATTGAGTTTCTGGCGATATTTTTCGGCGTCCCAGTTGATCAGCTCGTCATTCTCCGCCGCTGTCAGATAATTCAGCTTCGCCGCGACATCGACCCGCGCCGTGACGTCGGAAAGGCAGCGCTGCATGGCGTCGGCACCGGCACCGGCGTCGCCGCGTATCAGCACGCCGAGGCCGGGAAACAGGATCGCCACGGGTGCGGCGCCGCAGCGCTCGATGACGCGCTTCACATCCTCGCCCGGTCTCGCCACGACCGAGCCTTCGCCGAGAAAGATGACGTGGTCGGGGTAGAGGCTGCCACCCGAAGCCATACGGCAGCTTTCGGGGTCGATCGCCACCGCATGCGCCTCGACATCGGCCGGCAGTCTGTAGCCGCTGCCGCCGGCGAGCGCCGTCAGCGCCGCGATGTCCGGTTCCGCCACCTGGCGCGGCGGCCGCGCCAACAGTCGTGTCACGCGGCGCAGCAGCATGCCCGCCGCGGCGACGGTCTCGGCTGCAACGACCAGGCCGTGATTGCCGAGGATCAGGATATCCACGCCTGGCCGCAGGCGCTCTGTGATGCCCTGGGCGAGCGGCAGTCCCGGCCGGCGATAAGGAACATACGCCCATTGGCGGCCGTCGAGCCGCCTGGCGGCCTCGGCCTCGCAGTCGGCCTGCACGGCCAGCGAAATGGTCTCGACGCAGTGGACATGCAGAACGATGCGCTGCGGCATGAGCGCATGCACGGTGGTCTCGATCGACGGGCGCAAGCCGCGTGGATTGAGGGCGCCGACAGCGAAGGCCTGCGGCTGTTCGGCGGCCGGGTCGTCCCGTTCGATGGCGTCGAGCAATGGCGGGATGCCGACCGGCACCATGATGTCCGCGGTGAGCGCGTCCTTCAGCCAGGTGCCGGAGGCCTTGATCCAGAGCGTGTCGCCGGCTTTCAGCGAGGTGTTGCCGCCGGCGGCCTGCGTCAGATGCGGGTCGCTGCCGATCTCGGCCGAAAGCGACCGCAGCGCTGCCAGTTCCTGCGCATCCGCACTGATCGTCATCGGAATTCCTCTACAAACCGGCCGCGTCGCCACGGCTTTGGACGTCCCGTTGCCGGGACGAAGACCGACGCTGGTATCGCAGATGCGAGTAAGTTACGTCAACAGTGATGTTATCGCGTCAAATCAGCTTGCAATCCGAGGCGTGTTGAGTAAGTTGCACCAATTGCCGTGCAAAATGGCAATGCCGTGCAAAATGCTTGGGAGGCAGGCGCATTGGGAGGTAAGGGTTGAGCGACTCCGGCCGCCAGCGCCAGATCGTCGAGCTTTTGCGGGACCGGCCTTTCGCATCGGTGCGCGAGCTGCAGGAGCGGCTTGGCGTGTCGGCGGCGACAGTGCGGCGCGACATCGACAAAATCGATGAGGCCGGCGAAGCGCGCAAGGTCTATGGCGGCATCTCGGCGCTCGATGGCGCTTCGCAGGCCGGCGTCGCCTATGCCAGGCCCTATGACGAGAACCGCGACCTCGCCGTCGAGGCCAAGCGGCAGATCGCCGCGCTCGCCGCCACCATGGTGCGCGACGGCGACGCGGTCATCGTGCATGGCGGTTCGACCTGCTTCCATCTCGGCGTCAAGCTCGCCGACCGCAACATCCGGCTCTACACCAACTCGATGCCGCTCGCGGCCTATCTCAGCGACCACGGCCATTGCAGCCTCACCGTCGCCGGCGGCGAACTGCACCGCGAGCCGGGCATCATCCATTCGCTGACCCAGACGGTGCCGTTCTACGCCTCGAAGTTCTTTCTCGGCGCGCAAGGCATCGGCCAGGAAGGCCTTCTGGAATCGCACCCGCTGCTGGTCCGCTCGATCGTCGAGCTCAGCCTCTGCGCCGACCAGATCGTCGTGCTGGCCGACAGCCGCAAACTGACGATCCACGCGCGCAACGTGGCACTGCCGCTGTCGCGGATCGGCACGCTGGTCACCGATGACGGCCTGTCCGACGCCGATGCACGCATGCTCGAAGACGCCGGCGTCACGGTGCGGATCGCCGCTTCCTCGGGAGGCGCCCAGTGAACATCGCCGTCCTCGATTTCGGCAAGACCAATTCGAAGCTGTTCGTCTTCGGCCAGGACGGACAGATCCTCGACGAGCGCCGTACCCAGCCGAGCTGGATCCGCAAAGGCGGCTTCAGCGTGCTCGACGAGCCAGCGCTGCACGACTGGGCGGCCCGCGCCATCGACGACGCAGTCGACACGCATGGAGTGGAAGGGCTGATGGTATCCGGCCATGGCTGCACTTTCGCGTTGGTAGACGACGCCGCGCTGACGCATCCGATCCTCGATTACGAGCAGGAACCGCCAGCTGAAATCGCCGCGCAGATCGACCGCCGCATTCCGAATTTTGCCGAGACCTTTTCGCCGCGCCTGCCGCTTGGCTTCAACTACGGCCGCCACATGTTGTGGCTGAAGCAGGTGGGGCCCGGTGCCTTCGTCGCAGCGAAATCGATCCTCGGCTACCCCCAATATTGGAGCTGGCGGTTTGGCGGCCGGCCGGTGTCGGAGGTCTCCTATCTCGGCTGCCATTCGCATCTGTGGGCGCCGCGCAAGCGCGATTTCAGCTCGCTGGTCGATGCCGAGGGCTGGCGCGGCCAGATGCCCGCTTTCGAGCGTGCCGGCGGGGTGATCGGCGAGCAGCGCTTCGGCCAGGCCGAGAAGCCGGTCGCCATCCATAATGGCGTCCACGACAGCAATGCCGCGCTCCATGCCTACCGCCGGCAGCAGCTTGGGCCGGTGACCGTGGTCTCGACCGGCACCTGGGTGGTCGTGCTCAATCCGGACTGTCCGCTCGACGCACTCGACGGCGAGCGCGACATGCTGGTCAATGTCGATGTCGATGGCGGCCCGGTGCCGACCGTCCGCTTCATGGGCGGGCGCGAATTCGCGACGATCAGCGCCGGCTGGCAGGGTGCAATTGCGCCGTCATCGATACAACGGGTGATCGACGCCGGCATCATGGCGCTGCCGAGCTTCGCGCCCGGGGGCCCAATGCCGCACCGCCGCGGCGAACTGGTCGGGCGTACGCCCAATGCCGAGGAACGCGCGGCCATGGCGCTGCTCTATGTCGCGCTGATGGTCGATCTGTGCCTCGAGCTGATCCATTCGGACAATACGGTGATCGTCGACGGCGGCCTGAACAATGGCGGGCTGCTTGCCGCGTTGCTGGCGCAGTTGCGGCCCGGGCAGGCCTTCCTGCAGGGCGCAACGCTGGAGGGCAGCGCCACCGGTGCTGCCGCACTTGCCTTTGAAAGTGTCGCACGCGAATTTGCCGCCGAGGCGCCGGAGGCGGTGAATGCGGCAAGCTTCAGCGGCCTTGCGGGTTACCGCAGCGACTGGCGCGGCCTTGCCGCCGACCGGGCTATGGCCAGCGCAGCCGCAGGAGCTGCCCGATGAGCGCCGCCGCCCGGAGCGAGACGGCCCGCCAGCCGGTGCTGGAAATGCGCCACATCTCGAAAACGTTCGGTGCGATCCGCGCCTTGCACGATGTCTCGCTGACCGTTCATGCCGGCGAACTGCACGCGCTGATGGGCGAGAACGGTGCCGGCAAGTCGACGCTGATGAAGGTGCTGTCCGGCGCCTACCGGCCGGATCCCGGCGGCGAAATCCTGATCGACGGCGTGCCGGCCGCCACCGGCGACCCGATCAAGGCGCGCGCCGCCGGTATTGCGGTCATCTATCAGGAGCTGTCGCTGGCGCCCAATCTGTCGGTGGCGCAGAACATCTTCCTCGGCAACGAGCCGCGACGGTTCGGCGTCGTCGATCGCGAGCAGTGCAACCGGCGCGCCAGCGAGATCATCGCGCGGCTCGGCGTGACCTTCTCGGCGCGCACTCCGGTCGCCAGCCTGTCGCTCGGCGAACGCCAGCTGGTCGAAATCGCCCGCGCGCTGTCGACCAATGCGCGCATCATCGTCATGGACGAGCCGACCACGTCGCTGACCTTGCGCGAGACCGACCGGCTGTTCGAGGTGATCGCGACGCTGAAGGCGCAAGGCATTGCCATCATCTACATCAGCCATCGCATGGAAGAGGTCTACCAGCTCGCCGATCGCGTCAGCGTGCTGCGCGACAGCGGCTATGTCGGCACGCTCGACCGTGCCGACCTGAACGCCTCGCGGCTGGTATCGATGATGGTCGGGCGCGATCTGTCGACCTTCTACAAGAAGGATCACCGCCCGCCGGACAGCAAGCGCGCCGTCGCGCTGTCGGTGCGCGGCATGTCGGACGGCAATCTCATAAAGAATTGTTCGTTCGACCTCCACAAGGGCGAGGTGCTGGCACTGGCCGGCCTGGTCGGTTCGGGCCGCACCGAACTGGCACGGCTGATCTTCGGCGCCGACAGGCACATATCGGGCACGCTGGAGCTCGGCGGCAAACCGATATCCATAGGTTCGCCAAGCGAGGCGCTCGATGCCGGCATCGCCTACCTGACCGAGGACCGCAAGCAACTTGGCCTGTTTCTCGACATGTCGATCTCCGACAACATCAGCATGGGCGTGCTGGCAAGGGACGCGAAGGCCGGCGGCCTGCGCGACTTCAATGCTGCCGAAAAGCGCGCCGCCAAGGCGGTGTCGGATCTCTCCATCCGCACCGGCTCGGTGCAGGCCAATGCCGGCTCGCTGTCGGGTGGCAACCAGCAGAAGGTGCTGCTCGCCCGCCTGCTGGAAACCGAGCCGCAGGTCGTCATCCTCGACGAGCCGACCCGCGGCGTCGATGTCGGGGCGAAGTCGGAAATCTATCGGCTGATCGACAATCTGGCCAAGAAAGGCATCGCCATCCTGATGATCTCTAGCGAACTGCCGGAGGTGATCGGCATCGCCGACCGCGTGCTGGTGATGCGCGACGGCACCATTGCCGGCGAGGTGACGGCGTCGGAGGGCGAGCCGCTGCGGCAGGAAGCGATCATGGAACTTGCAACGGGAGCGGCTCAGCGATGACCGACACGATGAAAGCGGACGACCGGGCGGTCGGCAGGAGCACGAGGTGGCGTACCGCCATCGCTGCCCTCGGCATGCTGCCGATCCTGATCCTGCTGGCGGTCGGCTTCCAGTTCATCAATCCGCGCTTTTTCACCCAGACCAATCTGCTGATCGTCATGCAGCAATCGTCGATCAACATCGTGCTGGCGGCCGGCATGACTTTCGTCATCCTGACCGGCGGCATCGACCTGTCCGTCGGCTCGATCCTTGCCGCCTCGGCGATGGTGGCGGTGATGGTGTCGCTGGTGCCCGATTGGGGACTGCTGGGCGTGCCGGCGGCCATTCTCGTCGGCCTCGGCTTCGGCGTCATCAACGGGCTGCTGATCGCCTATATCAGACTGCCGCCGTTCATCGTCACGCTTGGGTCGCTGACCGCCGTGCGCGGCGTCGCCCGCCTGCTCGGCCAGGACACGACGGTGTTCAACGCGGACCTGCCGTTCGACTTCATCGGCAACGGTTCGCTGTTCGGCATTCCGTGGCTGGTCATCATCGCGCTGGCGGTCGTCGTGCTGTCCTGGCTGGTGCTCAAGCGCACAGTGCTCGGCACCTGGATCTACGCCGTCGGCGGCAACGCCGAGGCCGCCAGGCTGACCGGCATCAAGGTGCCGCTGGTGCTGCTTTTCGTCTATGGCGTTTCCGGCCTTCTGGCCGGCCTTGGCGGCGCCATGTCGGCGGCCCGGCTCTATGCCGCCAACGGGCTGCAGCTCGGGCAGTCCTACGAGTTGGACGCGATCGCCGCGGTCATCCTTGGCGGCACCAGCTTCGTCGGCGGTGTCGGCTCGATCTGGGGCACGCTGATCGGCGGCCTGATCATCGCCGTGCTGTCCAACGGGCTCATCCTCGCCGGTGTTTCGGACATCTGGCAGTACATCATCAAGGGATTGGTCATCATCGTGGCGGTCGCCCTCGACCGTTACCGGCTCCAGGCAGGAGCAAGAACGTGATGGCCCTTAGTCGCCGGCATCCAACGAGCCGGTTTCATGTGTAACGCACCGTGAGAGGCGCGGGGCATCAGGAGGAAAATAAAACAATGAAGACCATCGCTAAACTGCTCTGCGGCGTCGCCCTCACGGCCGCCGTTATCGCGCCGGCATCGGCCAAGGATCTGAACAAGGTCGGCATCTCGGTCGGCCTGCTCGGCAACCCGTTCTTCGTCGCCACCATCAAGGGCATCGAGGACGCGGCCAAGAAGATCAACCCGAATGTGCAGGTGACCTCGGTATCGGCCGACTACGACCTCAACAAGCAGGTTTCGCAGGTCGATTCCTTCATCGCCGCCGGCGTCGACGTCATCATGCTCAACGCCGTCGACGCCAAGGCGATCGCGCCGGCGGTGAAGAAGGCGCAGGCGGCCGGCATCGTCGTTGCCGCTTTCGACGTTTCGGCGCCCGGCGCCGACGTCACCGTGATGACCAACAACGTCAAGGCCGGCGAAGAGGCGTGCCAGTATCTGGTCGACCACACCGGCGGCAGGGGCGACTACGTCATCCTCAACGGCCCGGCCTCGTCGTCGATCCTGGAGCGGGTCAAGGGCTGCAAGGACGTGCTGGCAAAACACCCCGAAATCAAGGTCCTTTCCGACGACCAGAACGCCGAAGGCTCGCGTGACGGCGGCCTGAAAGTGTTCCAGTCGCTGCTGACCCGTTTCGACAAGATCGACGCGGTCTTCGCCATCAACGATCCGACGGCGATCGGCGCCCAGCTTGCGGCCAAGCAGCTCAACCGCTCGGAGTTCATCTTCACCGCGGTCGACGGCGCACCGGATATCGAGAAGGAACTCGCCTCCGGCACGTCGATGATCAAGGCCTCGGCCTCGCAAGATCCCTATGTGATGGCCGGCCAGTCGCTGACGATGGCGGCCGACTTGCTTGCCGGCAAGAAGCCGGCCGAGCCGACGGTGCTGCTCGACCCGAAGCTGATCACGGCCGACAATTTGAAGGATTACAAGGGCTGGACCGCAGCTCGCTAAGCCTCCCAAGCCTGGTGGGGGGGGGGGGGGGGGGCCCCCCCCGGGGGGGGGGGTGGGGGTGTGAAAAAAACCAAAAGTAGGGGGGGGGGGGGGGTT
>NZ_JBVVQK010000003.1:103868-182440 GCF_055811175.1 Mesorhizobium sp. WSM4828
CCCCCCCCCCCCTACCTACACACCCCAAAAATTTTTCATCTCTCCCTCGGCCCCCCCCCCCGCCCCAACCCCCCCCCCCGCGGGGGGGGGCGGTCCGCCCCCCCCCCACCTTTTTGTCCGAGCATCGGATTGCCAAAACCGCTTTGGCCTTGGGTCCGCTGGAATAACCGGAGACGATCATGTCGCGCATCGGAATCCATTCATTCGTCTGGTCGGCGAGCTCGGCGCAGGGCGACCTCGAGCGGACGCTGGCCAACACCAGGGAAGCCGGCTTCGACCTGATCGAATTCTCCTATCTCGACCCCGCCAATGTCGACATTGATGGGTTGGCCAAGCGGATCGCCGATCTCGGCCTCGGTGTTGCGATCAGCATCGGACTGCCGGCCGACGGCGATATTTCGAGCGCCGACAAAACGATTGCCGCGCACGGCGTCGAAATCCTGAAACGTACGATCGCGCTGACCCGCGATCTCGGCGGCCAGAAGGTTGCCGGCATCCTCAGCACCAGCCACGGCTTGCAGAGCGAGGCGCCGACGCGCGACCAGTGGGACCGCAGCGCCGGCACGCTGGCCGAGGTGGCGGAGACGGCAAAATCAGCCGGCGTCACCCTCAACCTCGAGATCGTCAACCGCTTCGAAAGCAATCTGCTCAACACCGCCGCACAAGGCATGGCTTTCATCGCGGACAGCGGCTCCGACAACATTTTCCTGCATCTCGACAGCTTCCACATGAACATCGAGGAGGCCGATGTCGGCTTGGCCATCCGCAGCGCCGCAAGGAAAATCGGCTATGTCCACATCGGCGAGAGCCATCGCGGTTTCCTCGGAACCGGCAATATCGATTTCGCCGCGATATTCGATGCGCTTACCGCCATCGGCTACAGCGACGACCTCAGCTTCGAATCCTTCTCGTCGGAAATCGTCGACGAGAACCTGTCGCGGAAAACCGCGATCTGGCGCAATCTGTGGACCGACAATATGGAGCTGGCCAAACATGCGCGCCGCTTCATTGCGTTGGGACTGGAGACGGCACGGCGCAAGGCTGAGCTTGTTTCCGCAACGCACCGGCCTTGAGCCCTCGCGGTTCCGAAAATCGATCCGGATAGGCCAGAGGCGCTACATTAGACCGATTCCTCGTTTCACGGAAACGCAGAACCGGTCTATCTCTCTGTTTTGGCGCAATTCCGGACGGAAAACCGTTTCACACTTTTCCTGGAATTGCTCTAGCCGGCAAAACGCGGCCCCAGTTCCTCGATCCGGCGGATCATCGCCTGGAAATCCTCCGAGATGCGCTGGTGCAAGTGAACCGCCAGCTCCGGGTATTCCTCGAGGATGCGGCGGAACATCTTGCGGCTGAGCCGCAGCACTTCCGAATCGATTTCGGCCGAGGCGCTGGTCAGCCGGTTCGTGTCGGCGATCAGCGCCAGTTCGCTGAGCATGGTGCCGGGGCCGGCGGTGCCGATCGGAATGCGCTCGCCATCGTGCTCGCGGTAGAGGACGATGCGGCCGCTGATCACGATATAGGCGCAATCAGCCTCGTCGTCCTCGCGGTAAAGCTTGTGGTCGGCTTGCAACTTGGTGGTTTCGGCACCGAAGGCGAGCAGACGCAGTTGTTCCTGCGTGAAGCCCTCGAAGAGCCTCACGGTGGACAGGAGGCGGATGTCGTCATCCAGCGCCATCTAGCTATGTCCCCGAACCGTCAGTCCGACTCCTCCCCTACGAGGCCGATCCAAAACCACCTCCAGCCTGAGGACCGTACCCGAAAAGCGCCCCGCCCGGATCGCTTATTTGAATAATGAAATGTTTAAGGAACCAGCTTGTAGCCGCCGCTTTCTGTCACGAGAATTTCCGCGTTGGAGGGATCGCGCTCGATCTTCTGGCGCAGCCGGTAGACATGAGTTTCCAGGGTATGCGTGGTGACGCCGGAATTGTAGCCCCAGACTTCCTCCAGCAGCACGTCGCGGGTCACCACCTTCTGGTCGGCGCGGTAGAGATATTTGATGATCGAGGCTTCCTTTTCGGTCAGCCGCACCTTGGCGCCGCGCGGGTCGATCAGAAGCTTCTGGCTGGGCTTGAACGTGTAGGGGCCGACCGAGAAAGTGGCGTCCTCGCTCTGTTCGTGCTGGCGCAGCTGGGCGCGAATGCGAGCCAGCAGCACGGCAAAGCGAAACGGCTTCGTCACATAGTCGTTGGCGCCGGCCTCGAGGCCAAGGATTGTGTCGGAATCGGTATCATGGCCGGTCAGCATGATGATCGGCGCCTTGTAGCCGCCCTTGCGCAATATCTTTACCGCCTCGCGGCCATCCATGTCGGGCAGGCCGACATCCATGATGAGCAGGTCGATGAGCCCGCCGCGCGCCGTGGCGATGCCTTTGGCGGCGGTCGCTTCCTGCAGGACGTCGAATTCCTCATAAAGCGACAATTGCTCGACAAGGGTGCCGCGCAGGTCGTCATCGTCATCGACGATCAGAATGGTGCGTGAAGTCATGGATCAATCCGTTGTTTTGAAAAGAGATTTCAGTTGACCGCTGCCTGTTTATGCGGAAGCTGACCGGCACAACAGCCGTTCACAGTGATTTGTTCCGTGGCTCGATCATACAAGAAAAAACAAGATCGCAATGCAGTCGGCGCAATTTTGCCGAAAGGGCTCACCGTACTCACCGTGCGGGCGCGGCCTGGCCAGCCCAGCCAGGGCTTTCTGCAGGCCGGCAAACTCGTGTTTCCATGTGCACTGGGGCATGGCGGCATCTCGGCCGGCAAGCGCGAGGGCGACGGCGCCACGCCGCTCGCCTCGATGCGGATATTGTCGGGATATTTTCGTGGCGACCGTTTTGCCGGCGGCCGCCGGACGCGGCTGGCGATGACGCCGATCGGCCGCGACCTCGGCTGGTGCGAGGTGCCTGGGGACCGCAACTACAACCGCCCGGTCAAAATCCCCTATGGCGCCAGCCATGAGCGGATGCTGCGGGCCGACGATCTCTATGACGCCTGCCTGGTGCTGGACTGGAACATTGTGCCGCGCCGGCGCGGCCGCGGCAGCGCCATCTTCTTCCACCTGGCGCGCCCCGGCCTCACGCCGACGCAAGGCTGCGTCGCGATAACGGCCCGCACCATGGCGCGGCTGCTGCCGCTGCTGTCGGAGCGGACGGTGGTGAGGGTGGTAAGGTGAGGGAGTAGGGGAGTAGGGGAATAGGGCAGTAAGGGTAGAGACAGGGGCGGGCGCGCCGCTTAGCTTTTCCTACTGCCCTACTGCCCTACTGCCCTACTGCCCTACTGCCCTACTCCTCTGCCACCCTATGTCGAGAAGGCCGAGCCGGCCGAGTTCGCGGTCCATGGCGCGTGCGATGTCCTTGCGTTCGCCGCCAATGTCGCGCAGCTGGCGATCGGAGAGGTTCTCGACATTCTCGTAGGGAAGACTGATCGCGATTCTCGCGTGGCGAAGCCAGTCAAGCACGGCGCGCAGCCAGGCCGGGCGGAGGGTTACAGGGCGCAAGGTGACGTCAGACATGGTGCAATCCGCTTCTCCGGACATCAAATCCGGTTTGATGTTTCTTCGATGCTCGGATCATGGCGGATTGAAATTCAAACGGGAAACGAGTAGTTTTTTCTGCATCTTCAAGTTTTGTTTGAGGATTGGAATGCTCGACCGAACCCTCCTCGTCTGGCATTGATGGCGCGCCTGCTGCCTGGAACCCGTGCGCTGCGGACGCTGGAGGCAGCGGCCCGGCACCTCAATTTCACCCGCGCCGCCGACGAGCTCGGCCTGACGCCGGCAGCGGTCAGCCACCAGATCAAGGAAATCGAGGATCAGCTCGGCATCGTGCTGTTCACACGCACCAGCCGCACGATCCGGCTGACCGAGGCGGGCGCGGTGCTGTTCGAGGCCTCGACTGATGCGCTCGACCTGCTTGGCCGGGCTGTCTCACGGGCGCAGAAGACGGCGCGCGGATCGGCGCTGCTGAAGGTCACCCTCGATGCGCAATTCGCGACGAAGTGGTTGATGCGGCGCGTCGACGATTTTCGCAAGCAGCATCCGGCGATCGAGCTGCGTTTCGACATCAGCTACGAGGTGCGCGACTTCGATCGCGACGACGTCGATCTCGGCATACGTTTCGGCACCGGCAAGTATCCGGGGCTTCGCTCGCACCGGCTGTTCGAAAACGTCATCATTCCCGTCTGCAGTCCGGCCTTGCTGCGGTCCGGGCCGCCGCTCAAGGAACCGCGCGACCTGTTCCATCATACCCTGGCCCATATCGAGTGGTCGCGCCAGGGCGTCACCTGGCCGAATTGGAGCATATGGATGGCGGCGGCGGGCGTCGACGATTTCGACGACAGCCGGACCATCGTGTTCGGCAACTCGACGGATGCCGTCCAGGCGGCGCTCGACGGCAACGCGGTCGCGCTCGCCGATTTCGCCATGGTGGCAAACGACCTGTCCGAAGGTCGGCTGATCCGGCCCTTCGAACTCGGCATCAAGGTCGCGCCCGAATTCGCCTATTTCCTGGTCTATCCCGAAAGTGCGGCGAATGATCCGCGCATTGCCGCCTTTCGCGATTGGCTTCTCGAGGAAATCGCCAAGACCCCGAGCTGACGGTCAGGCCGCCGCCGCGCCGAACCAGCCGATCACCGCGCCGATGAGAAGCAGCACGCCAAGCCAGTGACCGACATCGATGAGCGTCAGATCCCAGCCGAAGCCTTCGTAGCGATGGTTGACCGAAAGCGTCGTGGCGACGAACCCCAGCCAGAGAACGAAGCCGAAGATCACCCCGGCAAGCAGGCTCGGTTCGCCGCCGGTCACGGCGCCGATGATCAGCGACATGACCAGCGCCATGACGAGCTCCGCGATGAAGGAGACGACGAAGGGCAGCATCGATTTGCTCATCGTCGCCGGATCAAGCTTGGCGGCCTTCAGCCACGGCTTGCTCAAGCCCATGTACCAGGCCGCGCCGAACAGCCACGCGACGACGGCGGCGACGATTACCGCCAGCCAATTGATTGCTGAAAAATCCATGGTTCCCTCCGGTCGATTGCGCGATGGAACGCCTGTTCGGCGATGCCGTCAAGCAAGACGCCAGACGGTCGTGCGCTTGACCTCGGCGTCCTCCAGCGCCCGCGTCACCGCCACTTCGTAGACGGCAAGCGGCTCCAGCCCCGCCTTCGGCAGATAGGAGCGGCCGGGATCGCCGACGAGGATGTCGGCGCCGCGCGCCTTCAGCGCGACGAACCACGGCATCAGCCTGTCGGCGAAAGTCTTGTCGTAGAAGACGTCGCCGGCCAGCACCACGTCCCAGCCGGCATCGCTGCCGATGCAGTCGCCGATGACGAATTTTATCTCGGCCCCATTGGCCTCGGCATTGAGACGGATCGCTGTCGCGCAGAACGGGTCGATGTCTGCGGCGATCACCTCCGCCGCGCCAGCTTTGGCCGCGGCAATGGCGACAAGCCCGGAGCCGGAGGCGAAGTCGAGCACGCGCCTGCCGCGCACCACCGCCGGATTGTCGAGGATGTAGCGGGCAAGGCCTTGGCCGCCGGCCCAGGCAAAAGCCCAGAAGGGCGGCGGCAGGCCGATTTCAGTCAGCTCGTCCTCGGTCCGCTGCCACAGGTCGTGCGCCTCATCGGCCAGGTGCAGGCGGATCTCCGGCACATGCGGCGGCGCCATCAACTCCGTGTTGTCGAGGATGAATTTCCTGGCGCTGTCCGGCGTCAGCGCCGTCATGGCGCCGGCGTCAAGCCGCCCATGCGGCAAACCTCTTGCCATTCGGCCGGCGTCACCGGCTGCACGGACAGCCGCCCGAGCCGCACCAGCGCCATGTCGGCCAGCTTTGGATTGGCCTTGGCCTGCTCCAGCGTCACCGGCTTCGGCATGTCCTTGAAGGCGCGGATATCGACGCACTCCCAGCGGGGGTCGTCGGTGGTGCTGTCCTGATGGGCCAGAGCGCAGACTTCGGCGATGCCGACAATGTCGAGCCCGTCATTGGAATGGTAGAAAAAGCCGAGATCGCCGATCTGCATCGCCTTCATGTTGTTGCGCGCCGCATAATTGCGCACGCCGTCCCATTGCGTGCCGGCCTTGCCCTTGGCCTTCAGCATTTCGAAGGAGAAGACCGAGGGTTCGGATTTGAACAGCCAGTAGTTCATCTCAGTTGTCCCGTTGCCGTTGTCGGTTTGTCACTATCCAGCGTTGGCGCTGCCCCTCACCCTTACCCTCTCCCCGTAAGGACGGGGAGAGGGGTCGCCAGCGCTGGAGCTTCTCCCTTCTCCCCGTTCTTCACGGGGAGAAGGTGCCGGCAGGCGGATGAGGGGCAGCGCGAACGAACGATCATTCACTCACAGGCTTGTTGAAGCTCCAGTTCCACTGCCGGATTTCGACGCTTTCGAACAGCCCTGCCTTGGTATAGGGATCGGTCGCCGACAGGGCTTCTGCCGCAGCCAGATCGGGCGCCTCGACAACGGCTAGAGTGCCGTTCGGCTTGCCGTCTGCGTCGAGGAACGGGCCGGCGAACGCCAATTTCTTGTCGCCGTTCAGCCCTTCCAGGAAGGCAAGGTGCTTGGGCCGCGTATCGAGCCGCACCTGCAGGCTTCCTGGCTTGTCCTTGCAAATCAACGCAAACAGCATCTTTCCATCTCCGCAATCGTTCGGGATTACATTTCGGTTTCGGTCTTGAGCGGCCGTGTCATCAACGCCGACACAGCCTGGTCTATGGTTACGGTGCCGTCCAGTATGGCGGCGACGGCGGCGATGATCGGCGCGTCGATCCGGCGCTCGCCGGCGATGCGGGCGGCGATTGCCGCCGTCGGCACGCCTTCGGCCAGAGGCAAGCCGGCAAGCGGCTTGCCTCGCCCCAGCGCCAGCCCGTAGGCGAAATTGCGCGACTGCGCGGACGAGCAGGTGAGCAGCAGGTCGCCGAGGCCGGAAAGCCCCATCAGCGTCTCCGGCCTGGCGCCAAAGGCGGCACCGATGCGGCGCAATTCGACGAAGCCGCGCGTCACCATTGCCGCCTGGGCGCTGGCGCCGAGCCCGGCGCCGGTGACGGCGCCCGCGGCGATGGCAAAGACGTTCTTCAGCGCGCCGCCGATCTCGACGCCGATCAGGTCGTCGCTCGAATAACAGCGCAGATTTTCCGCCGAGAAACGGGCGGCAAGGTCGGTGGCCAGAGCCTCGTCGCGGGCGGCGACCACCACGGCCGTCGGCAGGCCTTTGGCGACGTCGGTGGCAAAGCTTGGGCCCGACAAAGCGGCGACCGGATTTGCCGGCAGGATTTCCTCGGCAATGGATGACAACAGCGCGCCAGTGTCGCGCTCGATGCCTTTGGCGCAGAGGACCAGCGGGACGCCTTTCGGCATATGGCTGGACGCGGCCCTCAGCATAATCCGCAACGATTGCGCCGGCGCCACCGCCAGAACGCAGTCGGCGCCGTCGAGCACGGCCTCGATGTCGCTCGTCGCCACGATGCCGGGGTCGAGCGCGATGCCCGGCAGATAGCGCGGATTTTCGCCACGGTCGACCGCCGCGACGGTCTCCGGGTCGCGCGCATAGAGGCGGACGAAATGACCGGCGCGCAGCATGGCCAGCGCCAGCGCCGTGCCCCAGGCGCCGCCGCCCAGCACGGCGACGCGCCAACCGCTTGGCGCCTTGTGCTCGCTGCCGGTCATGCCTTGGCCCCGCGCCGGCCCGAGCCGACCATCGGGGCCGAGATGCTGTCCAGCGGCCAGCGCGAGCGCGGCACGAAATCGGCGGCGTTTTCGCCTGATATGCCGGCGCGCAGCCGCTCGATGCCGGCCCAGGCGATCATCGCCGCATTGTCGGTGCAGAGGTTAAGCGGCGGCGCGACGAAGCTGAACCCGGCCTGCTCGCACAGGCCCTGCAATGTCGCCTTGATCGTCCGGTTGGCGGCGACGCCGCCGGCGACAACCAGCGCAGGCACGGCCTTGTCCGGGAATTGCTGACGGAACCGGGTCAGCGACCGCGCAACACGGTCGCCCAGCGCATCCGCCACCGCCGCCTGGAACGAGGCGCAGATATCGGCAACATCCTGGTCGCTCAGCGGGGCAATCGCCGTTGCCGCCTGGCGTACCGCGGTCTTGAGGCCGGAGAAGGAAAAATCGGGCTGCGCCGAGCCCTTCATCGGGCGCGGAAACGCAAAACGCGCCGCATCGCCATCTGCCGCCGCCTGCTCGACATTCGGTCCGCCCGGATAGGGCAGGCCGAGCATCTTGGCCGTCTTGTCGAAGGCCTCGCCAAGCGCGTCGTCGATGGTCGTCGCCCAGCGCTGGTAGTCGCCGACGCCGCGCACGGCGACGATCTGCGTATGGCCGCCGGAGACCAGCAGCAAGAGGTAGGGAAAGTCGAGCCCATCGGTCAACCGGGCCGTCAGCGCGTGGCCTTCGAGATGATTGATGGCGATCAGCGGTTTTTTGGCTGCCGCGGCGATTGCTTTGGCCGTCATCAGGCCGACGATCAGCCCGCCGACAAGACCGGGACCGGCGGTGGCGGCAATCGCATCGATGTCGGCGAGCTCGACACCGGAATCGGTCAGCGCTGCCTCGATGATGCCGTCGAGCGCCTCAACATGCGCGCGCGCGGCGATCTCCGGCACGACGCCGCCGAAAGCAGCATGCTCCTCGATCTGGCTGAGCACGATGTTCGACAGGATTTGCGGCGTGCTGCGACCGTCCAGCGCCACCACGCTGGCGGCGGTCTCGTCGCAACTCGTCTCGATGCCCAGAACGCGGATCAATTCGTCGCTGTCCTCGATGATTGTGCAACCGGCCTTTCCCCGATAGGAGAAAGCCCGGAAACGGCCTCGATCTGCCGGGGGTTATCACGGACGGCGCGTCATGCAAACAACCTTGAAAATCGGAACACGCGGCAGCCCGCTGGCGCTGGCGCAGGCGCATGAAACGCAGGCGCGGCTGATGGCGGCGCACGGCATGCCGGCCGAAGCATTCGAGGTGGTCGTCATCTCGACCAGCGGCGACCGCATCCAGGACCGGCCGCTGTCGGAAGCCGGCGGCAAGGGCCTGTTCACCAAGGAGATCGAGGAGGCGCTGCTGGCGCGCCGCATCGACATCGCCGTGCATTCGTCGAAGGACATGCCGACCCTGTTGCCCGAGGGGCTGGAACTGTCCGCCTTCCTGCCGCGCGAGGACGCGCGCGATGCCTTCATCGGCAAGGCGGCGCGAACGATTGCCAGCCTGCCGCAAGGCGCCAGGGTCGGCTCGTCGTCGCTGCGGCGCCAGGCGCTGATCCGGCGGATGCGGCCGGACATCGACGTGGTGATGTTCCGCGGCAACGTGCAGACGCGGCTGCGCAAGCTCGACGAGGGCATCGCCGACGGCACCATCCTCGCCTATGCCGGACTGAAGCGGCTCGGGCTCGAAGATGTCGTCACCGACCTGATGCCGCTCGACGTCTTTCCGCCGGCGCCGGGGCAAGGCGCGATCTGCATCGAAAGCCGCATCGGCGACCGCGACGTGGAAGAGATGCTGACTGCGATCCACGACGGGCCGACCGGCCAGGCGCTGGCCTGCGAGCGCGCCTTCCTGGCGGCACTCGACGGCTCCTGCCGCACGCCGATCGCCGGCCATGCGACGATATCGGGCGGAACGGTTTCCTTTGCCGGGCTGATCATCTCGCCCGATGGTACGCAGTCGCATGAAGTCAGGCTGGAAGGGCCGGCGCAGGAGGCGGCGCGCATCGGCGCGGAAGCCGCCGCGACCGTTCGGGCCAAGGCCGGCGAAACATTCTTCGACGGCTGGACCTGACATGCCCCGCGTCCTGGTGACGAGACCCGAACCGGGCGCCTCGCGCACGGCGCGCCGGCTCGCGGATGCCGGCTTTCAGGCGATCCTGCTGCCGCTGACCGAAACAGTGGCGCTGCCGGTCGATGCCGGCGCGCTCGCCGACGCCGCGGCGGCGGTAGCGGTCACCAGCGCCAATGCGGTTCGCCATGCGCCGAAGGAGGTCATCGCGGCGCTCGCCGGCTTGCCCTGCCACGCCGTCGGCACGAAGACGGCGGAAGCCGCCCGCGCGGCCGGGTTTCTGTCGGTCAGCGAAGGCCCGGGGAATGCCGAGGGGCTGGCCGATGCGCTTGCCGGCGGCTACGCGGGGCAGACGATCGTCTATCTCTGCGGGCGGGTGCGGTTTCCGGGTTTCGAAGAGCGGCTGCAGGCGGCGGGCGTTCAGGTCCGCGCCGTCGAGACCTACGACACCGTTGTGCTGGATTACTCCGACGAGGCCGTTCTTGCGCGCCTGTCCGCCCGGCCGGTCGAGGCGGTGCTGCTCTATTCGGCCAAGGCGGCCACCGCTATGCAGGCCCTGGCTAGCCGGCCGGCGCTGCGTGGCCTTTTTCAGGACACGCGCTTTTTCGCCTTGTCGGGGCGCATTGCCGGGGCCTTGGGCGATGTCGCCGGGATCCGGATTGCGCCTGAGCCCAGCGAGGATGCCTTGCTGGGGCTTTTGCAGGCGTCGCGCTGACCGGCATTCGCCGCGAAGCTGCCGATCTGCCCCGCAAAGGGAGATATTAGCAGCTCGGCAGGTAGCGCCAATGTGGATGATTGCCCTCAAGTCATATTTTGTTCTTGCTTTGTGCCGGCAGCTATGCTACTAATTTGGGTATGGTGCCAACTGGTGCCAACTGGCTCCAACGACCCGCCCGCCGAGGCGGGTTTTTTGTGTGCCGAGCATGGGCCTTGGCTCAAAGCGTGGATTCGGCCCTGCGGCGTTTTGCCAAAACTGAACTCCAAGGCCTGGCGTCATCACGCCGCCCCTTTTCACCGCTTGGTGATGTGCTAGACCCTTTCAAACCATCCCGAAGCGAATTTTGCGGAGCCCGAGCATGGTCAAGACGCCGAAGATGCGGCATTCCAAGAGCCGCCGTGAGCCGGTGACCATCGAGCTCGAGCCCGGCGCCGTCTCGCGAGTCGCCGACGAACAGGATGCCAGCACGCAGCAGCCAGCCGCGGCGCAGACCGACGAGGCGCGGGCCGAGGAAGCGGCGAACGCCTCGCAGCCGGAGCCGCCTGAAGAGCCGGTGCATGCCGACCAGACCGATCTCGAGCCTTGGGAACATGCCGACGCAGCCGCGCCGGCCGGCACGCGAGAGCCGGCGGACGTCGGCGCCGATTCTACCAGGGAAACGGAAACCCCTTACCCCGCCGGTTCGGATGCGCCGGCCGGCCGCTCCACGGTTTCCGACTACAGTTTCGAGGATGCATCCAGCGGGACCGGGGCCAACGAACCGGGGATCGCAGGCTCCGGGAAGAAGACAGCTGAGACGAGGGACGACCAGATGGCAGCGCAGCCGAAGCGGAGCGGCATCAACGGCATCGCCGCCGGCATTATCGGCGGCGTGATCGCCCTTGCCGCGGCCGGCGGGCTGCAATTTGCCGGCCTGCTCGGTGCGCCGGGGTCGGGCGCCGTGTCGCTCGACGCGGTCAATGGTGAGATCGTTTCGCTGAAGCGCGAGGTCGCGGACCTCAGACAGGCCGGCGCCAACAATGACGCATCGGCCAAGGTGGACGGGCTGTCGTCGGCGCTGGACCAGGTCAGGGCGGACGTTGCGACGTTGAAGTCGGCGGTCGAACAAGGCGGTGCCGGCGACAATGCCGGGGTGGCTGCACTTGGCGACAAGGTCAGGCAGATCGAGACGGCAGTCGCGGCCCTCGGCAAGGCCGGCGGCACGGCGCCGGTCGATCTCGGTCCGCTCAACGAAAGGCTGGCCGCGCTCGACGCGCTGGTGAAATCGGCCGGCGAGACCGCAAAGGCGCAGGACGGCCGGCTTGCGGCCCTGGAACAGTCGGTTTCACAGCTCTCGGGCAAGGTCGATGCACAGGCTTCGCAGCCGAAGGTCGCACTGGCCATTGCCGCCTCGGCGCTCAAGGCAGCGCTCGACCGTGGTGCGCCGTTCGCCGCCGAGCTCGAAACCTTTGCCGCGATCTCACCCGATGCTCCCGAGCTCGCGACGCTGCGTGCCTATGCCGAAAAGGGCGTCCCGACGCGCTCCGAGATCGCCGCCGAAGCGGACGCCGCCGCCAACGCCATGGTCGCTGCCGCGACGCCCATCGACCAGAATGCCGGCATCCTGCAGAAGCTGCTGTCGAGCGCCGAATCGCTGGTCAAGGTCAGGCCGATCGGCGCCGTCGAAGGCACCGGCGTTCCGGAAACCGTCGCCCGCATGGAGGTCGCGGTCAACCAGGGCGACTACGCCAAGGCGCTCAGCGAATACGAAACCCTGCCTGAGGCGGCCAAGGCCGCCGGCGCCGACTTTGCCGGCAAGCTGAAAGCGCGGATGGAGGTCGAGACACAGATCGATTCGCTCATCGCCGGCGCGATCAAGGCGTGAGGAACCCTATGATCCGTATCCTCGCCTTCCTCGCCGTCGTCTTTGCGCTTGGGCTCGGCTTCGCCTGGCTGGCCGACCGGCCGGGTGAAATGCTCGTCACCTTCAACGGCTATCAATACCAGGTCAGCCTGATGGTCGCGGCGGTGGCGGTGGTCGCCGTGGTTGCCGCGGTGATGATCGTCTGGTGGCTGGTCAAGGCGCTGTGGAACAGCCCCTATACGATCTCGCGCTATTTCCGCGTGCGTCGCCGCGACCGCGGCTACCAGGCACTGTCGACCGGCATGATCGCGGCCGGCGCCGGTGACGGCGCGCTCGCCCGCAAGAAGACCAAGGAAGCGGCAAAGCTGATCCGCTCAGACCAGGAGCCGCTGATCCAGCTGCTCGACGCGCAGGCCTCGCTGCTCGAAGGCGACCATGAAGGCGCCCGTGAAAAATTCGAGACCATGCTCGACGATCCCGAAATGCGGCTGCTCGGCCTGCGCGGGCTTTATCTCGAGGCCGAGCGGCTCGGCGACCGCAACGCGGCCCGCCACTATGCCGGCCGTGCGGCGGCGGTGGCGCCGCAACTGGCCTGGGCGGCCGAATCGACGCTGGAAGACCTGACCGGGCGTGGCGACTGGGATGGCGCGCTGAAACTGGTCGACGCCCAGAAGTCGACCCGGCAGATCGAGCGCGACGCCGCCAACCGGCGCCGCGCCGTGCTGCTGACCGCCAAGGCGCAGGCGCTGATCGACAGCGATGCCAATGCCGCCCGGACGGCGGCGCTCGAAGCCAACCGGCTGCGGCCGGATTTTGCACCGGCGGCGGTCGTCGCGGCGAAATTGCTGTTTCGGCAGAACGACGTGCGCAAAGGCTCGAAAATCCTCGAGGCGGCGTGGAAGGCCGAGCCGCATCCGGAGATCGCCGAGCTCTACACCCATGCCAGGCCGGGCGATGCCGTACTCGACCGGCTGAACCGGGCAAAGAAGCTGCAGGAGCTGAAGAAGAACCATGCCGAGTCCTCGCTTGCCGTGGCCCGCGCCGCGCTCGATGCGCAGGAGTTTTCAACCGCCCGTCGGGAGGCGGAAGCCGCCATCCGCATGGATCGCCGTGAAGGCGCCTATCTGCTGCTGGCCGATATCGAGGAGGCCGAGACGGGCGACCAGGGCAAGGTGCGGCAGCTGTTGTCGAAGGCAGTGAGGGCGCCGCGCGATCCGGCCTGGGTTGCCGACGGCGTCGTCTCCGAACGCTGGGTTCCGGTATCGCCGATCACCGGCAGGCTCGATGCATTCGAATGGCGGGCGCCGATGGAGCGGCTCGGCCAGTTGATCGACAGCCATGAAGATACGCAGGAGGCGCCGGTGCCGGCCATCGCGGCTCCGGCCAGGCCGGTACAGGAAAGTGCCGGGACGATCGAGCACCCGGCGGTTGCAGCCGAGACACCGGGTACGGCGACCGAGGAGAAGACGGTCGACCGTGCCGGCGAGGATCATGTGACACCAATCACCGCGGCGGCGTTTACCGCGGTGTCGGAAGATGCCGAGGCCGTCGAGCCGGCGCAGGAGCTGGCGCGGCTGCCCGACGATCCCGGCGTCGATCCCGACGACGCGGCGGATAAATCGACGCGCCGGTTTCGTTTGTTCTGATCAGGGTCGAGTGGACCCGGGCTTATTGGGAATGATTTGATGTTCGAACGCGTTCTGTCGTTTCTAAGGGATCTGCCGTCCAGTGGTGGCGCCAGCGCCAGCGCCGACGATCCGCGCATTGCGGCGTCCGCCCTGCTTTTCCACGTGATGAACGCCGACGGGGTGCGCCAGGATACCGAATGGGAACGGTTCAAGAAGGTGCTGGCAGAAAGCTACTCGATCAGCGGCGACGAACTCGACGCGCTGGCGGCTGCCGGCGAGCGGGCCGACAATGAGGCGATCGACCTCTACGCCTTCACCAGTGTGCTCAAGCGCCATCTCGACGCCGAGGCGCGAAAGGCCTTCATCGGCCTGATGTGGGAGATCGTCTATGCCGATGGCGAGCTGCACGAACTCGAGGACAATACCGTCTGGCGGGTCGCCGAGCTGATCGGCGTCGAACGTCGCGACCGTGTCGAGGCGCGCCTCAAGGCGGCCGCCGCGGCTCCCGGTGCTGCCGGAACGTCAAGCGACGAATAGACAGGATCCCGCCTTCCAATGCCGCCCAAGCCAAGTCCGAGACCAAAGATCCTGATCGTGCTGCATCAGGAGCATTCGAGCCCCGGACGGGTCGGCCATATGCTTATCGAGGAAGGCTTCGACCTCGACATCCGCCGCCCGCCGCTCGGCGAGGCCTTGCCGCAGACGCTGGACGGCCATGCCGGCGCCGTGGTGTTCGGCGGGCCGATGAGCGCCAATGACGGCGACGAGTTCGTCCGCCGCGAGACCGACTGGCTCAAGATTCCGCTCGACGAGAACCGGCCGCTGCTTGGCATCTGCCTCGGCGCGCAAATGCTGGTCAAGCATCTTGGCGGCAGGGTCGAGGGCCATGGCGAGGGCCTCGTCGAGATCGGCTGGTATCCGCTGAAGGCGACCGAAGCGGGCAGCAGGCTGATGCATTGGCCAGAGATGGTCTATCAGTTCCATCGCGAGGGCTTTTCGCTGCCCAAGGACGCGACGCTTTTGGCGACGGCCGAAACCTATCCCAACCAGGCCTTCCGCTATGGCGCCAATGCCTGGGGCATCCAGTTCCATGGCGAATTGACCCGGGCGATGATGCAGCGCTGGGTGGTGCGCGGCGCGCACCGCTTCGAATTGCCCGGCGCGCAGCCCGGCCGCGACCATCTCGGCGGCCGGCTGATCTGGGACATGCACCTCAAGCGCTGGCTCGGCGAGTTCCTGCCGATGATTTTCGGCAAGCCGGCGCTGCGGTAATCAGTTTCGCCCCCTGAGATGACGCACCTTGCGCAGCTGCGGGAACAGCACCGCCCATAGACCGGCGACAGCGATCGCCCCGATGCCGCCGACCACCACGGCCGGAACCGTGCCGATCAGCGCGGCCATGGTGCCGGCGCGGAATTCGCCGAGCTCATTGGAGGCGCCGACAAACACCTGGTTGACGGCGTTGACGCGGCCGCGGACGTCGTCCGGCGTCCACAGCTGGATCAGCGTCTCGCGGATATAGACGCTGAACATGTCGGTGGCGCCGAGCAGCGCAAGGGTTGCAATCGACAGCCAGGTGATGGTCGAGAAGCCGAACAGAACCGTGAACGCGCCGAACAGCGCAACGAAGCCGAGCATGACAAGGCCGGCATGGTTGCGGATCGGGTGTCCGGCCAGCCAGATGGCGACGCAGATGGCGCCGACGCCGGGCGCCGAGCGCAACAGGCCGAGCCCCCAAGGGCCGAGTTCGAGGATATCGCGCGCATAGACCGGCAGCAGCGCCGAGGCGCCGGACAGGAGCACCGCGAACAGATCGAGCGAAATCGCGCCGAGCACGATCTTTTCGCTCCAGATATAGCCGAAGCCGGCGAACAGGGTCTGTACCGTCGGCCTGTCGGTCCGGCTGCGCTGGGCAGGCTTCGGGATGGTGAAGATCAGCACGGCGGCAATGAGCATCAGCACGGCCGCAGTGGCGTAGGCGGCTTCGGCCGAAAGCCCGTAGAGCAGGCCGCCGGCGACCGGCCCGACGATGGTCGCCGTCTGCCAGGCGGACGAGTTCCAGGCGATGGCGTTGGCGAAATCCTCCGACGGCACCAGATTGGCGAACAGCGATGACGAGGCCGGCCCGAAGAAGGCGCGCGCGATGCCGAACATGGCGAGCACGATGAAGACCGGCATCGGCCCGGAGAGGCCGCGCAGCGTCAACAGCAACAGGGCCAAGGCGCAGCCCGCCTCGACCAGCACCGCCAGCGCCATGATCAGGCGGCGTCCAAAACGGTCGGCAACGTCGCCGGTGACCAGCACCAGCAGCAGCGAAGGCAGGAACTGGACGATGCCGACAAGGCCGAGGTCGAACGGGTCGCGGGTGAGATCGTAGATCTGCCAGCCGACGGCGACCGACACGATCTGGGTGGCGAATGTCGAGAGGAAGCGCGCCGCCCAGTAGCTCAGGAACGGCCGGTGGCGAAAGGCGGCATAGCGCTGGTCGGATGGTACTTGGGATTCTGTGGTCATGGATTAGGCCCCGTGGCGGCGATGTCGGCCGGCGGGGCACTTCCACGATGGGCGCTGGTCCGGCCAAAAAAGCCTTTAGCGCAGTTCAGCCGGAGGCGCGCGCAAAAATCCGGCCTGGATCAACCAATTTCGTTCTGGCGAAGGGAGGCAGGCTGGTCGAAGGCGGTTTTCCATCGCCCTGCCAATCTTGGGGCGTTTGCGCTGCCCCTCACCCTTACCCTCTCCCCGTGAGGACGGGGCGAGGGGGTCGCCAGCGTCGCGGTCAAGCCCCTTCTCCCCGTTCTTTACGGGGAGAAGTGCCCGGCAGGGCGATGAGGGGCAGCGCCACGATGGCAATTGGTGCTGCTACCGGATGCAGAGACCGCCGTTCGCAGGCCGATCAAATACCAACGAAGCCTAAGCCGTCGCCTTGGCCTTCCGGCCCCGGCCCTTGACGGGTGCGGGCGGGGCGGCTTTGCGGCCGAGGCCGATCGCCTTGGCCAGTTGCGAACGCGAGGCCGCGTAGTTGGGGGCGACCATCGGGTAGTCCGACGGCAGGCCCCATTTGGCGCGATAGGCGTCTGGCGTCAGCCCGAAATGGACGCCGATATGGCGCTTCAAGGATTTGAACTTCTTGCCGTCCTCGAGACAGATGATGTAGTCCGGCGTCACCGATTTCTTGGGATTGACGGCAGGCGTCAGCGGCGCGGCGACCGGCACTGCCGGTTGCCCGAGCCCGCCTATGGAGGCGCTGACGCTGGCGATGAGATCGCCGAGGCCGGAAGCCGGCAAGCGGTTCTTCTCGACATATGCGGAGACGATATGGGCGGTCAGCTCGAGCAGGTCGATGTCTTTGCGAGCGTTGTTGGTGTCGTCGATCAATCTATTTCTCCGTCCGTGGGGGTCGCAGAAATTCCTAGTCGGCAAATCTGCGCAATGCAATGACGCCGCACCACGTCACACATTATTTTGAATAATAATACTAACGGCAGCGCGGGATTAACAACCCTGAGCCGGTGCTCGATAATATCAGACAATCAGCAATATCAGATAATCAGGGATTTGTCGCGCCATAGTCGAAATCCGCCCTCGAAGGCGCGTGTGTTGTCGCCGCGTCTGCAATCGGCGGGCAAGTCGGCGAGTTCATCGACATTGCCGCCACCGATGACCACGTAATCCGGCTGCATGGCGGCGCGAAGCCGGTCGACCATGTCGAAGACGTGTTTGCGCCATTTCTTCTTGCCGCGCTTTTGCAAGCCGCGTTCGCCGACATAGTCTTCGAAACTGCCGCGCTTCTTGTAGGGAAGATGGGCAAGCTCCATCGGCTGGGCGACATTATCGACGATCATCGCGGCCCCCAGGCCGGTGCCGAGGCCAAGGAACAGCATGCGGCCGCCCTCATAACTGCCGATGGCCTGCATGAGCGCGTCGTTGACGACTTTCACCGGCTTGCCAAACTCGGCGGCGAAATCGCAGCCGACCCAGCCCTTGCCGAGATTGGCGGGTTCGGTCAGCGGCCGGTTGTGGTGCACCGGGCCCGGATAGCCCATCGAGACGACATCGTAGTGCAGCCCTTCGGCGAGCGTCTTCACCGCCGCGACCATCCGCTGCGGCGTCAGCTCCGGTCCGGAAGCGGTCTTGTGCTCGTCGCCACCGGCGCTGGTGCGGATCTTGACGTGCGAGCCGCCGATATCGATCGCAAGCACGATCTTTTCGGCGTCGGGTGCCGGTTGCTTTACTGCTTTCGCCATGGCCGTCGCCTCCCAGAAATCATGTCGCTGGATTGATCCAGCCGTTCGGCGGCCCGAATCCAGCCATCGCTTCGGCCGGCCCCCACGTCTTTGGCGCGTAGATAGGCGGCGGCGTGGTGTCGCCGAGCACCGGACCAACGATGCGCCAGGCGAGCTCGCTGGCGTCCTGGCGGGTGAACAGCTGGCCGTTGCCGTTCATGGCGTCGCCGATCAACCGCTCGTAAGGCGGCATGTCGCCCTTCGAATCATCGAGCGCAGTGAGCTCGACCTGCTCGCCGACCATGTCGTCGCCGGGTGCCTTGCGCCGAGCTCCGATCGAGATCGCCACCTGCGGATCGATGCGGAAGCGCACGTGATTGCAGTCGCCGGGCTTGATTGGATCGAAGACGTCGAGCGGCGGCCGCTTCAGCCGCACGATGACCTCGGTGGCGTGCACCGGCAGGGATTTGCCGGCGCGGATGAAGAACGGCACATCCTGCCAGCGCCAGGTATCGACGAAAAAGCGCACCGCCGCGAAGGTCTCGACCGGCGAGTTCGGCGCCACGCCGGGCTCGTTGAGATAGCCGTCGAACTGGCCGCGCACGACATCGTCCCTGGTCAGCGTCCGGATCGCCCGCAGCACCTGCACCTTCTCGTCGATCAGATCGTCGGCCGAGCGGCCGACCGGCGGCTCCATGGCGAGCAGCAACAGGATATTGAGCAGGTGGTTTTCGATGACGTCGCGGATGCAGCCGACCTCGTCATAGAAACGGCCGCGGCCCTCGACACCGAAATCTTCGGCCATGGTGATCTGTACGCTCTCGACGTAATTGCGATTCCAGATCGGCTCGAGGAAGGAATTGGCGAAGCGGAAATAGAGCAGGTTCTGGATCGCCTCCTTGCCGAGATAATGGTCGATGCGGAAGATCGACTTCTCGTCGAAGACCAGATGCAGCACCCGGTTCAGCCAGCGCGCCGACTGCAGATCGTGGCCGAACGGCTTTTCCACCATCAGGCGCGCGCCCTGGGCGGCGCCCGACTGCTCCAGCCCCTGGACGACCACCTCGAACATCGCTGGCGGCACCGCCAGATAATGCAGCGGCCGCTCAGCGCTGCCGAGCGCGGTCTTCAGCTTCTCGAAGGTCGCAGGCGCCCGATAGTCGCCGCTGACATAGCGCAGCAGCGATGCAAGCCTGGCGAAGATCTTGTCGTCGATGCTTCCCAAGGCGTTGACGATGCCGTCGCGGGCGCGCGCCTGCAGCTTGGCGAGGTCCCAGGGATCGAAGGCGACGCCGATCACCGGCTCGTTCAGCGTTCCCTTGGCCACCATGGCGTAAAGGGCGGGGAAGATCTTCTTGTGGGCGAGATCACCGGTGGCGCCGAAAAGCACCAGCGTGTCCGATCGTTCCTGGCTCATCGGCGTGCCTCCCTGTCGCCCGTCATGAGCCGGCCTTCGGTTTTTCGACATGGCCGCCAAAGGCATAGCGCATGGCGGACAGAAGCTTGTCGGCGAATTCGGATTCGCCTTGCGAGGAGAACCTGTCGAACAGCGCCGAGGACAGCACCGGCGCCGGCACGCCGGTGTCGATCGCCGCCTTCAGCGTCCAGCGGCCTTCGCCGGAATCCGAGACCCGCCCGCCGAACTGCGTTAGCGACGAATCGGCCTTCAGCACGCCGGCCGTCAAATCGAGCAGCCAAGAGCCGATGACGCTGCCGTGCCGCCAGACCTCGGCCACTTCGGAGATGTCGATGTCGAACTGGTAATATTGCGGGTTTTCGAGCGGGCTGGTTTCGGCGTCGGCGGTGCGCTGCCTTTTGCCGGCATTTGCCGACTTCAGGATGTTCATGCCTTCGGCATAGGCGGCCATGACGCCATATTCGATGCCGTTATGGACCATCTTGACGAAATGGCCGGCGCCGCTCGGCCCGCAGTGGAGATAGCCGAAGGGAGCGGTTCCGGCGCCCTTGGCGGGGGCGGGCGAAGCGGCGTCGACGCCGGGCGCCAGCGTTGCGAAGACCGGATCGAGATGCTGGACCGCGCTGTCGGGGCCGCCGATCATCAGGCAGTAGCCGCGCTCGAGGCCCCAGACGCCGCCGCTGGTGCCGACATCGACATAGCTCAAGCCTTTCAAGGCGAGGCGCGCGGCGTGGTCGACGGCCTCGTGGTAATAGGAATTGCCGCCGTCGATGATGATGTCGCCCGGCTCCATCAGGGCAGCCACCTGGTCGACGATCTTGCCGGTGATCGCCGCCGGCAGCATCAGCCAGGCGCTGCGCGGTTTCGCCAGCTTGCCGACGAACTCCTCCATCGAGGCGGCTCCGACCGCGCCGGCGCTCACAAGCGCCGCGACGCTCGCCGGGTTGATATCGTAGACGACGCATTCGTGGCCATCGCGCAGCAGGCGCCGAACCATATTGGCGCCCATCCGGCCCAGTCCCATCATTCCTATCTGCATGGTCTCGTCCTGCCTTACTTGAGGGATCGATGATCTAGTGGCGCTGTTATTGAAGCATGATCTCTTCCGAAAACCGGTCTCCACTTTGCGGGATCATGCTCTATCCGGTATCGCCGATGCCGACAGAAAAATCAGCGTTCTCCCAACGGTCGGCATCGGACCAGAAGAATGTGAAGACAATGCTATTGCCCAGAGCAAGCTCGGCAACCGGCAATTCCGCAAGATGGATCCCGAAAGCGTTCGCGGCGGTCTCGGTGTCATGGACGGTTGCCCAATTGTCGCTGCTCCAATGAACCACCGCCCGGGCCAGAAGTTCGATGCGCAGCGCCTTGCCTGCCGGCATGGTACGGATCTTGTGGTTGAAGCGCCATGCCCTGAAGCGCGACACCGTCCTGCCCTCGATATAGCGCTTGACGCCTTGTGGCGGCATGTCGAATACCGTGCCGTCGCGCAGCGACCGCAGCAGCTTGATGTGCTCTGAATGCGCCCAGACCAGCGGCTTGGCGCTGCCGGAGGGCCCGCCATGCCGCAATTCGCGCTCCGGCATGTCGGGACCGTCCCAGACCTGCTCCGGCAGCAGGCCGCCCGGCCCGGCAGAGATCTCGAACGTCCTGAGCAAGCTTGCCGCGCTATCCCTACGGCCTGCCGCCAGCTCGTAATGGGCGCGCTCGCCGACCAGAAGCGGCCAGGGCCGACCCTGGCCGGTTCCATCGAAGGGCGCGCCGTCGGCATGCTCGCCATAGCCATCGCCATTGTAGCGGTACCAGAGCGGGCCCTGCGGCAGTTCGCAGCGCAATCGCGCGTCGATGACCTTGACCGTGTCGAGGATGCGCGGATCGTCGGCTGCCCTCAAACCGAAGCGGACCAGCGCCAGCGCATCCGGGCTGACGATCGCTTCGGCCGGGTGGTCCGCATCGCCGGGTGGGCGGTTCTTGATCGGTACAAAGCCGTCCTTCGGCGATGCCGCGCCGGCGGTGTCGGGCGGGGCGATGCGGACATAATAGCCTTCGACGCCGGCTTGCTCGCATGCGGCGGTGCCGGCGACATAGGTCCAGCGCTCGATCTGATCGTTCCAGACATCGGCGGTCTCGCGCAGATAGTTTGCCGGCTCTGTTTTGCCGGCGGCATCGAACATGTCCGCAGCCGCAAGCAGCGCAGCGATCTCGACCGCAAGCGTGAATGGGCTGTAGCCGGCGTCTTCCTCCCAGCGGTCCTCGCCGGTGACCGGGCCGTTGCACACGACATAGGCGGCAGCGCGCTCGATCATCGGCATGAAGGAGGAGAGTGCGGCAGGCGGCAAATGGCCGGCGCGGCGCAGCGCGTCGGCGAGCAGCAGCGGGAAGGCGCATTCGTCCATCTGGATGCCCGGCCAATAGACCGACCCGTCGAGCCAGGCGTTCTGCGGCCAATGGCCGTCCGGCTGCTGGATCGAGCGCAGATAGAAAAGGATGCGCAAGGCTTCCGCCGGATCGCCGGCGGCGAGGAAGCCGCCGGCGGTTTCGACCAGATCGCGCGGCCAGACCAGGTGATAGCCGCCGAGGTCGTCGTCACCCTTGTTGAAGCCCCACGGGATCGACAGGCTGGCAACGGCGGCTCCGGTAGACGAGTGGTGCGTCGCCAGCACAGCCGTGCTGAGGCGGTAGCTGTTGAGGCCGGACGCCGCATGCCGGTCCAGCGGCAGCAATCCGGCCTGCCATTTGCGCCATTTGTCGATGTAGGAACTGGCTGCGGGCTCAAAGCCTAGCCTCAGGCTGGCGAAAGCAGTCTCCGCCGCCTGTTGCGGCGTCGTGCCGAAGCCCAATGCCAGCAATATCTTTGGGTTCGCAGCCGAAAAGCCGATCTCGCCGGTCAGCGCGACATTGCCGTCCTCGGCCCTGCGGCAGGCCGGATCGAGCCGGCCGCCTTGACGAAGCTGCCGCCAGCCGTCGGAGACGCCGACATAGCCGGCCGCGCACGCCTTCCACGCCAGCGACGAGGCGAGTGCCAGGCAGGTGCCGCGTCCCGATGCAAACAGGACAGCCTGTCCTTCATGGTCGTCGATCCAGGCGGTGTTGCCCATGCCGGCGTTGACGAGGTGCGGCGCCAGCAGCGCGTAGACGCGGTAGTCAGTTGCCGCGCCTTTGAGCGGCGTGAACACAATCTCCTGCAGCAAGGCGGGACGTTCCGAATCCGTCAGGATGCGCTTTTCGATCCTGTAGGTTCCATCGGCTGCGGTGTTGACCAGCCGGTAGGCAGGCACCCCGTCCTCGAAGGGTTCGATGCGATGCTCGGCCTCGCGCTTTTCTTCCGAGAAGTAGCCGTCGGGTCCGGTGACGATCAGCCCCAGATCGCGGGTGCAGGCGCTATCGAGGCGGGGATAGTAGATCTCGTTGAGAATACCGTGACTGATAGTGAACCAGATCGGGCAGGCCGGCGACAGCGCGGTGCCGACGCCGCTCTTGGCGCTCGACGTCCAGCGCGCCGGAATGCCGGGTGCACCCGGGGCAAGGTTCGCTGCCATTCAATCGGTCTCCAGCGCCATCCCTAGACCAGGAGTCGAACCGGTTTCAATGATTGCACCGCAAGTTGATCGCTGGCCATGGATTGCTGTTGACAGCTTGTCGCCTATCTGCATTTGTCTGATAATAGATAAAAAACAAGATTGTGAGCGTATCAGCCAATATCCACCAGCCAGCCATTAACCACCAGTAAGACAGCAACTCACGGGAGGAGTATGACATGAAGAAAATATTCGTTTTGGGCGCCCTTGCGGCAATGCTCGCCGCAGGCACCGCGCTTGCCGACACCAGCGGCAAGAAGATCGCCTTCTCCAACAATTACGCCGGCAATTCGTGGCGGCAGGCGATGCTGGACAGCTACGCCATCGTCACCAAGAAGGCGGTTGCCGACAAGGTGGTCGGCGCCGCGGACGTCTTCACGACGGCCGACAAGGAAGTGCCGACGCAAGCAGCCCAGGTGCAGAACCTGATCCTGCAGGGCTATGACGCGATCGTCATCAACGCGGCGTCTCCGGATGCCCTCAACGGCGCCATCAAGCAGGCCTGCGACGCCGGCATCGTCGTCGTTTCCTTCGACGGCATCGTCACCGAACCCTGCGCCTACCGCGTCGTCGTCGACTTCAAGGACATGGGCAAGCAGGAAGTCGAGCAGATGGCCAAATTCCAGCCCAAGGGTGGCAACCTCCTGGAAATCCGCGGGCTCGCCGGCACCTCGATCGACGATGCCATCCATGCCGGCATCCTCGAAGGCGTCGCGGCCCATCCCGAGTTCAAGATCGTCGGCTCGGTGACCGGCGACTGGGACCAGACCACGGCACAGAAGGCAGTAGCGACGATCCTGCCGTCGCTGCCGGATGTGGTCGGTGTCGTCGACCAGGGCGGTGACGGCTATGGCGCGGCACAGGCCTTCGCCGCTGCCGGCAAGCCGCGCCCGACCATCATCATGGGCAATCGCCAGGACGAGTTGCAGTGGTGGAAGGAGCAGAAGGAAAAGGACGGTTACCAGACCTGGTCGGCATCGATCGCACCGGGCGTATCGACGCTTGCCTTCTGGGTGGCGCAGCAGGTGCTCGACGGCCGTACCGACGTGCCGCACGACCTGCTAGTCCCCTATCTTGCCTTCACACAGGATGATTTCGAGGCCGCGCTGCCGAAGATTCCGAAGGGCGGCGTCGCCAGCCACGAATACACCCAGGAAGACGCCGTCGCGGCGATCAAGGCCAACATCAAGTGAGCATGGCACTATTGTTGCCGCCACGGATAGCCGGGTATCGTTGAGGGATGCCCGAGGCCAGTGCAGACATCATCATGCCGGACGGCGCCGAAAAACCTTTCGGCGCCGTCAGTATGGACATCATAAGACTGGACGGCGCCGAAAAACATTTCGGTGCCGTCAGGGCGCTTGCCGGTGTCGATTTCAGCGTTCGTGCCGGAGAATGCGTCGGTCTCGTCGGCCATAACGGTGCCGGGAAATCGACGCTCATGCATATGGTGGCGGGCACGCTTACCCCGGACGGTGGGCGGATCGCCGTCCGCGGCGGTGTCGAGGCAAGTTATTCCGTGCCGCGCGCTCAGCAGCTCGGCATACGCTGCGTTTTCCAGGAACTGTCGCTCTGCCCGAACCTTAGCGTCGCCGAGAACACGCGGATCAACCACGCCTCGCTTAATGGATTCGGCTGGCGGCGCAAGGCGGCCGATCTGATCGCCGCCAAGCTCGACGAGATCTTTCCCGGCCACAGCATCTCGGCATCCGACATCGTCGGTGATCTTTCCATCACCAGCCGGCAGATGGTGGAGGTGGCGCGCGCCTTCACGGTCACGCAGGAGCCGCTCGAGCTGGTCATCCTCGACGAGCCGACCTCCTCGCTCGACGCGCATACCGCCGGCCAGCTGCTGGCGTTCGTGCGCCGATTCATCGCCGCCGGCAAGAGCTGCATCCTGATCTCGCATGTGTTGGGCGAAGTGCTCGGAAACGCCGACCGCATCGTCGTGATGCGCGACGGCAAGGTGGTCGCCGCCGGGCAGGCCGATCAATTCGACCGAGACAGGCTGGTGACGGCGATGGGCGGAGCGGAGGCGCGCGAGAAGGCCGCAGCAGGGATTGCGAGCGGCAAGCCCGAGCCCGGTCCGCTGCGGGTCCGGGCGCGTCCGGCGCGACAGCAGGACGGCAACGAGCTCGTCGCCCGTGCCGGTGAGATCATCGGCCTTGCCGGACTTGCCGGGCATGGGCAGACCGATCTTTTGCTGGCGATCTTTGCCGCGGCTTCCCGTGCCAAAACCGGCATCGAGGTTACCGCGCCGGTGGCGCTGGTTGCCGGCGACCGCCAGTCGGACGGCATTTTTCCGCAATGGTCGATTGCCGAGAACATCGGCATCCGTTCGCTGGCGCGATTGCGCAACGGGCTTTTGATCTCGCCGCAGCGCGAAGCCGAGCTCGCCCAGCTGTGGCAGCGGAAAATCGGCATCCGTACGCCCGACATGAACAACAACATCTTCTCGCTGTCCGGCGGCAACCAGCAGAAGGCGCTGTTCGCGCGGGCGCTCGGCTCGGACGCCAAGATCGTGCTGATGGACGATCCGATGCGCGGCGTCGACATTGGCACCAAGCTCGAAGTCTACGACCTGGTGCGCGAGGAGGCTCGCCATGGCCGCACTTTCCTCTGGTACACCACCGAAACCGAAGAGCTCGACAATTGCGACCATATTTATGTGTTCAAGAACGGGCGGATCGTCGCCAACCTTCGTCGCGACGAACTGACGGAGGAAAAGATCATCCAGTCCTCGTTCGGCGACGCGGCCTGAGATGACAGCGGTATCTGTCGAGAATGGGCTAAAATCTTCGGCTCGCGCCACGAGGCGGGCGCGGATGCTGCGCAGCCTGCTGCCGGCACTGTCGCTGGCGCTGGTGCTCATCGCCATCGCCTGGCTCAACCCGCGCGCCATCAGCTATTTCGGTTTCAGCCTGATGCTCAATCTGGCGATCCCGATCGCGCTGGCGACGATCGCGCAGATGTTCGTCATCGCCGGCAACGAGCTCGATCTGTCGATCGGCACCTTTGTCGGCTTCGTCGGCTGCGTCACGGCGACATGGCTGAAGGACGCGCCGTTGCTCGGCGTCGTCATCCTGCTCGGGTCGATCGGTGTCTACGCGCTGCTCGGCGCGCTGATCCATCTGCGCAACCTGCCCTCTATCGTGGTGACGCTCGGCATGAGTTTCGTCTGGCAGGGCATGGCCATCCTGATCCTGCCGAAGCCCGGCGGCAAGGCGCCGGACTGGCTGCTGGCGCTGATGGCCTTCAAGCCACCCTTCATTCCGTTCCCGATCATCGCCGCATTGCTGATCGCGGCCGTCGTCCACTTTGGCCTGATGCGCACTTCCTATGGCGTCATCCTGCGCGGATCGGGCGGCAATTCAGCTGCACTGAAGCGCGCCGGCTGGTCTCTGCTCCGCACCAAGATCGCGCTGTTTGCGCTGACCGGCCTGTTCGGCGTTTTGTCCGGCATGGCGCTGATCGGCATCACCACCTCGGCCGACGCCAATATCGGCAATGGCTACACGCTGCTTTCGATCGCCGGCGTCATTCTCGGCGGCGGCGAGTTCGTCGGCGGCCGGGTGTCGCCGATCGGCGCCGTCATCGGCGCGCTGACGCTGGCGCTGGCGGCATCGCCCCTCCTGACGTTCATGCACATTCCGCCCGACTGGCAGGTTGCCGCCAATGGCGCCATCCTGATCATCGTGCTGGCGGCGCGGGTGCTGATCAGCCGCAAGGAGAGGTGAGCATGGCCTCGCTGCGGACGCTGCTCGCCAGACCCTGGATATGGTCGTTCTTCGGGGCGCTGCTGGTGTGGCTGGCGACCATCGCCTTCACCGGCGGCTATGGCGGAGGCGGCATGATCACGGCGGCGCTGTCGCTCGCCGTCTTCACCGTTATCGTCGGCGTCGGGCAGATGTTCGTCATCACGCTCGGGCCGGGCAATGTCGACCTGTCGCTGCCGGCCAATATCGGCCTTGCCAGCGCCGTCGCCATGAAGGTCATGGACGGCAACGATACGATGATCGCGGTCGGACTGGCGGCAGCGCTTGCCTGCGGCATGGCGATCGGTGCCGTCAACTACCTGCTGATATGGGCGCTGCGCATTCCGCCGATCATCGCGACGCTGTCGGCCAGCTTCGTCATCCAGTCGGTCGATATCAGCTATGGGCGCGGCCTGCAGATCAAGCCGCCGCCGGGCTTTGCCGACTTCACCAACTGGCAGGTGTTCGGCATCCCGGTGCTGGCGATCCTCACCGTGCTGTTCACCATCGGCGCCGGCATCGTTTTGCAGCGCATGATCTACGGACGCTCGGTGCTGGCGATCGGCCAGAACATCCGCGCCGCCTGGCTGGCCGGCGTCAATGTCGGCCGCACCCGCTTCCTCACCTACACGCTGTCGGGCGCGCTCGGCGGCCTCGACGGCGCCTTGCTCGCCGGTTATTTCCGCGGCGCCAATGTCGATATCGGCAATGAGTATCTGCTGGCGTCGATCGCGGTCGTCGTCATCGGCGGCACGTCGGTGGCGGGCGGCAAGGCCAATGTGCCGGGGGTCTGGGGCGCGGCGCTGTTCCTGGTGCTGCTGTTGACCATGCTCAACACATTCGGCGTCAGCGTCGGCGTCCGCCTGGTGCTGACAGGGCTGATCATCGTCGGCGTCATCACCGCCGCCGGTGGGCAGAAGGCGCTGCGCTGACCACAGCTTCGTCATCCTCGGGCTTGACCCGAGGACCCATGCCGTGACCTTGCCGAGGAATGCGAACGGAACATTCTGCATCGCCGCGAAACGCAGGCGCTGCGGCGGCGAGCCAAAACATCGGGTTCCCATCCGAGCATTGGCCATGTAAATCCCGTCGCGCTATTGGCCAGCATTATCACATGAGGTTTGCGTGTCCGATTTCGTCAGCACCACAAGGCAGGGCAACGTCGCGGTGGTGAGCATCGACAATCCGCCGGTCAACGCGCTGAGCTTCCATGTGCGCGAGCCGTTGATGCGGGCGCTTGTCTCGCTGCGCGACGAGCCGTCGGTGGGAGCAATCGTGATAGCCTGCGCCGGGCGGACGTTCGTTGCAGGCGCCGACATCACCGAATTCGGCAGGCCGGCGCAGCTGCCGGACCTACGCGCCATCGTCGTCGTGCTGGAAACCATCGCCAAGCCGACGATCGCCGCCATTCACGGCACTGCGCTCGGCGGCGGCCTGGAACTGGCGCTCGGCTGCCATTTCCGTGTTGCCGACCAAGCGGCAAGGCTCGGCCTGCCGGAAGTCAAGCTCGGCCTGCTGCCGGGCGGCGGCGGCACGGTTCGCCTGCCGCGTCTCGTCGGTCCGCCGAAGGCGCTCAGCATGATCGTTTCGGGAACGCCGATCGGTGCGGCCGAGGCGCTCGCCGACGGCCTGGTGGATGCCGTGTTCGATGGCGACCTGACCGCGCAAGCGGTGAGTTTTGCGGCCGACATGGCCGCGAAAGGCGGTCCGTTCACGCCGGTGCGCGACCGCAACGATCGCCTCGACCAGGCCGACTTGCCGGCCTTCGACAAGGAGGTGGCAACGCTTTCCAAAAAAGCACGCGGTCTCGAGGCGCCGGTCGCCTGTGCGCGGTCGGTCCGCAACGCCCTCACGCTGCCCTTCGACGAAGCGCTGGCGGCGGAGCGCGACCTGTTCGTCAAGCTTGTCGCCGGCGACCAATCACGCGCCCAGCGCCATTTGTTTTTTGCCGAACGCGAAGCGGCAAAGATTGCCGGCAAGGATGTCGTCAAGCGCAAGATCGCGCGGGTCGGCGTCATCGGCGCCGGCACGATGGGCGGCGGCATCGCCATGGCGTTCGCCAATGGCGGTCTTCCCGTGACCTTGCTAGAAACAACGCAGGAAGCATTGCAACGCGGACTGGCGACGATCGACAAGAATTATGCCGTTTCCGTCATTCGCGGTTCGCTGAGCGAAGATGCCAAGCGCGAACGGCTTGGCCTGTTCAAGGGTTCCACCGACTATGCCGACCTCGCCGATTGCGACCTGATCGTCGAAGCTGTGTTCGAGGAAATGGCGGTCAAGAAGGAGGTATTCGGCAGGCTGGATGCCGTGGCCAAACCGGGCGCGATCCTCGCCACCAACACCTCCTATCTCGACGTCAACGAAATCGCCGCTTCGACGTCGCGGCCGCAAGATCTCCTCGGCATGCATTTCTTTTCGCCGGCTAACATCATGAAGCTTCTGGAAATCGTCCGCGCCGACAAGACTTCGCCCGACGTGCTGGCGACCATCGTCGATCTGGCACGGCGGATCGGCAAGGTGCCGGTCGTCGTCGGCGTCTGCCACGGCTTCGTCGGCAACCGCATGCTGGCGGCGCGGGGTGCGGAACTGGAGACGCTTCTGCTGGAAGGCGCAATGCCGCGCCAGGTCGACCGGGTGTTCACCGATTTCGGCTGGCCGATGGGGCCGTTCGAGATGAGCGATCTCGCCGGTCTCGACATAGGCTGGCGCAACCGCAAGGCGCGTGGCCAGACGGCCGTGATTGCAGATGCGCTGTGCGAACAGGGGCATTTCGGCCAGAAGACCGGCAGCGGCTTCTATCGCTATGAGAACGGCTCGCGCACGCCGCTGCCCGATCCCGAGGTCGAGGCGCTGATCCGTAACAAGGCTGCCGAACGCGGCATCGCACCGCGGCCAATCGGCGACGAGGAGATCATCGAGCGGACGCTCTATCCGATGATCAACGAGGGCGCCAAAATCCTCGAGGAAAAGATTGCCGTCCGCGCGTCCGATATCGACGTCGTCTGGGTCAACGGCTATGGCTTCCCGATCGGCAAGGGCGGACCGATGTTCTGGGCAAGCCTCGAAGGCGTGGACAAGATCATCCGGCGGCTGGATCACTGGCACCAGCAGACCGGCAAGGACGTCTTTCGGGTGGCGCGCCGGCTCAGGCAGATGGCCGAAACCGGTTCCTGGGACGGCGCTGCCGGCTGAACTTGGGACTACCGAATCCGTGCGTCCATGATCTCGACAAAACGCGCGAACAGACCCGCCTGCGACTTTATCTTGAGCTTGCGGTAGATGTTGCGGCGATGGACTTTTACGGTTCCCGGCACGATTCGCATCGCCCTGGCAATCGATTCCGTGGAATGGCCCTGAAGCACCAGATCGACGACATGCTGTTCGCGCGGCGTCAGCGAAAGGCTCTTCCAGATGTGAGCACGTTCGAACTCGCTGACCGGAGCAATCGCCTCGTCTTGCTTCGTTCCATCCGGTCCGTCAGCCGGAAGGCTAGGCCAGCGCAGCCTGACGAGGCTGATCACCGCAGGCGCCATGTCGCGCAGCAACCTGGCATCGGCGGTTCCGAACGGCCCCGAAGCGCGCAATCGCATCAGCGAGACCACCAGCGCGTCCTTTCCCGGCAGCGGCACGAAGAAGCCGACCTCCTCCGCAAGCCTGGTCTGGCTGTAATAGGAGCGGTAATATTCGCTGGCATAGAAGCGGTCCGGCGCCAGTTCGCGCATTCGCCAAAAGCCTTCCTTGCGCTCGACGGCGGCATGGTGGAACGGGTCGAGCAGATAAGGCCCTTCCTGATAGAGCGCCACGAAGACGTGGCTTTCGGCCGGCGAGAATGTCTCGAACAGCAGCGGTGGGCGTGCGGCGCCGCGATAGCCGAAGATCACGCAATGATCGAAGCTGACATGCTGGCGGAGCCAGGCGACCATTGCCTTGCCGAAAAGCTCGCCGCTCGTCTCCCGCGTCGCAGCGATGAGCGCAGCGAGCCGGCTGTATTCATCGCTGCGCGAAACGCCCAATTTATACCCCTCCAAACGAGAAAATAGACGAAATATACCACCTGGGAGGTATATACTAGCCGCCATTGGCTCTGATAGCGTTTCGAGGTTAGCTAGCCGCAGGAGCCCGCAGCTTTTGACCGCAGTGCCCGATATCGAGTTTCGCGGGGTCACCAAACGCTACGGCAGCGTGACCGCGGTCAGCGGCATCGATCTTGCCATCCCGCCGTCTGCCTTTGTCGCCTTGCTCGGGCCATCCGGCTGCGGCAAGACAACCTGTCTGCGCATGATCGGTGGCTTCGAACAGCCAAGCGAAGGTGCGGTATTCATCCGTGGCCACGACATGGCCGGCACGCCGCCCTATCGGCGGCCGGTCAACATGGTGTTCCAGCAATATGCGTTGTTTCCGCATCTCGATGTGGAGGACAACGTCGCCTATGGCCTGCGCCAGGCACGGCCGCGCCTGTCGTCGCGGGAGATCAGCCGGAAGACAGGCGAGGCGCTCGCCATGGTTCGGCTTGCCGGCTATGGGCGCCGCAAGATCCATGAGCTTTCCGGCGGCCAGCAGCAGCGTGTCGCCCTGGCGCGTGCGCTGGTCAACAAGCCGGCGGTGCTGCTGCTCGACGAGCCCCTGGCGGCGCTCGACAAGAAGCTGCGCACCGACATGCAGATAGAGCTGCAGAACCTGCAGCGCGAGATCGGCATCACCTTCGTCCTGGTCACCCACGATCAGGAAGAGGCACTGTCGATGAGCGATTTCGTCTGTGTCATGAATGGCGGGCGCATCGTCCAGCTTGGGCAGCCGAGCGAAATCTATGACGAACCCGCCGACCTCTTCGTCGCCGACTTCGTCGGCAAGACCAATCTCTTGAGCGGCAAGGTCGTCGGGCTCTCGGGCAAGCTCGTCGAGGTGGCGCTTGCCGACGGCACTGTCATTGCCGCGCGCAAGCGGACGCCGCTAGCTCAGGGTGAAGCCGTTTCGGTCAGCCTGCGCCCTGAATCACTAAGCCTCGGCGCGCCCGGAAGCGGCCGGCTGAACGGCCTTGTCCGCAACCGGATCTTTCTCGGTTCGACCGCGGAATATGCAATCGAGGTCCAGGGCATCGGGACACTGCTCGCAAAGGCCGATCATATGGTCGGCGGCGGAAATCTCTTCAAGCCGGGTGAACCCGTCGCCGTCGGCTTTACAGCCGGAACGCCGCTGGCGTTTCCAGACTCCAAAAACAACGGGACCAACCAGAGGGAAAACAAAAATGTCGAAATCGTATCGTGACGGACTGCCGATAAGCCCTGAGAAATTCGTCGACCAGTTGATGCGCCTCAAGCGCGGCTCCATCGGCCGCCGCGAGTTCCTTGGCCTTACCGGCCTTGGTCTCGCTACCGCGGTAATGGCCCGCGAACTCGGCATCATGCCGTCGCCGGCCTTCGCCCAGGAGGGGCTTGGCGACCGCATGTCGATTGCCACCTGGCCCAATTATCACGACCCGGCGACGTTCGAGAATTTCAAGGCCGAGACCGGCGTAGCCGTCGAGGTCAACGTGTTCGGGTCAAACGAGGAGATGCTGGCCAAGCTGCAGGCCGGCGCCTCGGGCTGGAGCCTTTTCGTTCCGACCAACTACACGATCTCGACTTACAAGAAGCTTGGCATCATCGAAGCGCTGGATATGGCCAAGCTTGCCAATTATGACGGCTCGCAAGAAGACCCGCGCTTCACTGGGGAAGGCACGATCGACGGCGTGACTTACGCGGTGCCGAAGAATTGGGGCACCACCGGCTTTGCCGTCAACACCAAGAAGCTGACCAAGCCGATGACGAGCTGGAAGGAATTCTGGGATACGGCGATGGCGGAAGGCGACGGCCGGACCATGGTTCATGATTACCAGCTGACCACGATCGGCAACGCGCTGAAATATTTCGGCTTCTCGTTCAATTCGCTGAAGCCGGACGAACTCGCCAAGGCGGAGGAATTGCTGCTGAAGGTCAAGCCGCATCTGTTCGCGGTCTCCAGCGACTACCAGCCGTCGATGCGTGCCGGCGACGCCTGGATGACGATGTGCTGGACCAATGACGGGGCGCAGCTCCACCGCGACATCCCCGAAATCGCCTATGTCCTTGGCAAGGAAGGCGGCGAGATCTGGACCGACTTCTACGCAATCCCCAAGGATGCGCCGAACAAGCCTGCCGGCTATGCCTTGCTCAACTATTTGATGAACCCGAAAGTCGCGGTCAAGGAGCACCTGGCCAACGGTGCGCCTTCCACCGATGCGCGGGTCAATGCGCTGCTGCCCAAGGAGGTGCTGGACAATCCGATCCTATATCCGGCGGCGGATCTGCTGAAGCCGCTCGAATTCGGTGCCGCTGCGACGCTAACCGATCCGGGCCGGGCCGAATTGATGGCACGCTTCAAGTCGGCTTGAACCGGGCGGGCCACAGGCTCGATGCAGGCAACTCCCCCGGCGGACAGATGTCCGCCGGCATCGGGGCGGTTTTTTCAATGCGCGGCAATGTCCTTCGTCACAATCTCCTGACTGCCCTGCTGCTCGGTCCGGCGACCGCATGGCTGTTGGTGTTTTTAGTTTTGCCGTTCGTGGCGATCGCCGTCTTCAGCGTCGGCGAGCGGGCGCCGGAAGGCGGCTATCAAGCCGCTTTCACCTTGGCGCAGTACGCCAATCTTCCGGCGCGGGCGACCGCGTTCTGGAACACCATGGTGCTGGCGCCGGCGGGTGCACTGGCCTGTCTTCTCGTTGCCTATCCGGTCGCCTACTACCTCGCTTTGCGCGCGCCGCAACGGTGGCGGCTGATCCTGCTGGCGCTTGTCGTCATCCCGTTCTGGACCAGCCTGCTGATGCGGACCTATGCATGGATGTATGTGCTTGGCGGGCGTGGCATCCCGGCTCTGCTGGCCTATGTCGGGGTCGAGGACGTGCGGCTGATCAACACGCCGGGAGCGGTTCTGCTCGGCATCGTCTATGGCTATCTGCCGCTGATGATCCTGCCGATCTATGTCAGCCTCGAGCGGCTCGACCGCCGGCTGCTGGAGGCCTCCGCCGATCTCGGCGCGACGCCGCTCTCGACATTCCTCGGCGTGACGCTGCGGCTGTCGCTGCCAGGTGTGATGACCGGCTTCTCGCTGGTCATGATCCTGCTGCTCGGCGAATATCTGATCCCGACGCTGCTCGGCGGCGGCAAGGTGTTCTTCATCGGCAATGCGCTAGTCGATCTGTTTCTGCAATCGCGCAATTGGCCGTTCGGATCCGCAATCGCCATCATGCTTGTGGCGGTCTCCGTGGTCGTGCTGCTTGCCGCGAACCGCATTTCGACCCGGCTTTCGGGTGCCCGCCGGGTGGACCTGATCTGATGCGTGCCTTCGTCGTTGCGGTCTTTGCTTTTCTCTACCTGCCGATCGCGCTGGTGGTGCTGTTCTCGTTCAACGCCGGCCACCATGCCAGCGAGTTCACCGGCTTCTCGGTGCAATGGTACGGCAAGGCCCTGGCGAACCCGTTCCTGGTCGAAGCGCTGACGAACAGCCTGTTCATCGCCACGACCAGCGCCTTGCTGGCGGCGCTGTGCGGCACGGCGGCCGCGCTTGGCCTGGCGCGTGTCGGCGCGCGGACGCGAGCTATTTTCGATGCGCTGCTCGGCGCCGCGATCGTCGTTCCTGGCGTTGTCATCGGCATCTCGACGCTGGTCGCGCTGGTCCAGCTATTCGGGGTGGTCAACCCGTTTGTCGCTTCGCTGTGGCCAAACGACCAGCCGCCGCGCCTGGCGCTTGGCTATGGCTCGATCATCGCCGCGCACGGGCTGTTTTCGATGGCGCTGGTGGCGATGATTGTCGGCACGCGCCTCGGCAGCCTCGACCGCAACCTGGTCGAGGCCTCGAGCGACCTCTATGCCACCCCGCTGACGACGTTCCGCAGCATCGTGTTTCCGCAGATCATGCCGGCGGTGATCGCCGGCTTCCTGCTCGCCTTCACATTCTCCTTCGACGATTTCATCGTCGCTTTCTTCGTCGCCGGCGCACAGACGACATTGCCGATCTATGTCTTTGCCTCGATCCGGCGCGGGGTCACGCCGGAGATCAATGCCATCGCGACGATCGTGCTTGTCGCCTCCGTTCTGCTCGTGGTGCTTGCCCAATGGCAACTGCGGCAACGAAAACCATCACACTGAAAGATAAAAAACATGATTCTGAGAGATCGCATCGCCGTGGTGACGGGTGCCGGGTCGGGGATCGGGCGTGCCGGTGCCATGATGATGGCCAGGGAAGGCGCGCTCGTGGTGATCGCCGACAGGGACCAGGCGGCGGGGGAAGCAACCGCTTCCGATATTCGTGCGGCCGGCGGTCGGGCAGAGGCCGTCGCCACCGATGTCGGCGAGGATGCGGCGGTCGAGCAGCTCATTGCAGGAACGCTGGGCCGGCATCGGCGGATCGACATCCTGCACAATCATGCCGGGATCCAGGTCGGCGGCACGCTGACCGAAGTCGGCGCCGACGGCATGGATGCCTCGTGGCGGATCAATGTGCGGGCGCAGTTCCTCGCGGCGAGGCTGGTCATGCCGTCGATGATTGCGCAAGGCGGCGGGGTGATCCTGAATACCGCCTCGAATTCGGGTGTGTTCTACGACCGCGAAATGATCGCCTACGCAACCTCAAAACATGCTGTGGTGGCGATGACACGGCAGATGTCGCTCGACTATGCCAAACACAATGTCCGCATCAACGCGCTGTGCCCTGGCTGGGTCGATACGCCCTTCAACGAGCCGTTCATCACTCAGATGGGCGGGCGGGCGGCGATCGAGAACTATGTCCGCACCAAGATTCCCATGCAGCGCTGGGCCAGCGCGGAGGAAATCGCCGAAGCGATCCTGTTCCTCGTCTCCGACCGCTCGTCCTTCATGACCGGCCAGGCGCTGGTGATCGACGGCGGTGAAAGCATCGGCTGATCCGCCGCTCCCCGCATGTAGGAGCGGAAGATATGCTCTTGGCCTAACGGCCGGCGGCGAGATGTGCTTTCGTCTCAAGAAAAATGCGGCCAACATGGCCGGGCCGGGAAAAGGGAAGGCTGCGTAATGGCCGAGGCCTATATCTGCGACTACATACGCACGCCGATCGGACGCTTTGGCGGTTCGTTGTCCGCGGTACGTGCCGACGATCTCGGCGCGATCCCTCTGAAGGCGCTGATCGAGCGCAATCCAGGCATTGATTGGGCTGCTATCGACGACGTCGTCTATGGCTGCGCCAACCAGGCCGGCGAGGACAATCGCAATGTGGCACGCATGGCGCTGCTGCTGGCCGGCCTGTCCAAGGAGGTTCCCGGCTCGACAGTCAATCGCCTCTGCGCTTCGGGAATGGATGCAGTGATGATTGCCGCCCGCGCGATCAAGGCCGGCGAGGCGGAGCTGATGATATCAGGCGGCGTCGAATCGATGAGCCGTGCTCCGTTTGTCATGCCGAAGGCCGAGACCGCGTTTTCGCGCAATGCCGAGATTTACGACACTACGATCGGCTGGCGCTTCATCAATCCGCTGATGAAGAAGCAATACGGCGTCGATTCGATGCCGGAGACCGGCGAGAACGTGGCGGAAGAGTTCGCCGTCTCCCGCGCCGACCAGGACGCATTTGCTGTGCGCAGCCAGGACAAGGCCGTAGCCGCGCAAGCCAATGGCCGTCTGGCAAAGGAAATCACGCCGGTGATGATCGCGCAGCGTAAGGGCAATCCGGTCGTTGTCGACAGAGATGAGCATCCCCGCGGGGGCACGTCGATCGAAGCGCTGGCCAAGTTGCCGACGCCGTTCCGGCAAGGCGGCACGGTCACCGCCGGCAATGCGTCGGGCGTCAATGACGGCGCCGCGGCGCTGATCGTTGCCTCGGAAGCGGCAGCGAGGAGATACGGACTGACGCCGATCGCCCGCATCCTCGGCGGTGCCACCGCCGGCGTGGCGCCGCGCATCATGGGCATCGGTCCGGTGCCGGCCACGCAAAAGCTATGCGCCCGGCTCGGGCTGAAGCCGCAGCAATTCGATGTCATCGAGCTCAACGAGGCCTTCGCCTCGCAAGGCATCGCCGTGCTGCGCCAGCTCGGCATTGCCGAGGACGCGGAGCACGTCAACCCGAATGGCGGTGCCATCGCGCTCGGCCATCCGCTCGGCATGTCCGGGGCGCGCATCACCGGTACGGCGGCGCTGGAGCTGCGCGAACGCGGCGCCCGCTACGGCCTCGCCACCATGTGCATCGGTGTCGGCCAAGGCATTGCGGTGGCGCTCGAGAGATTGTGAGCAAGGGTGGATTTGCCGGGCGATTTGATGGCGCGCTCCGCCCACTCAAATTTGACCATGTGGACAAAAGCCGGGCACCGCTCCATAGTTCCTTCGCTGATATTCCAGAGAAGAGAGCCGGCTCGACACGGCGCCAATCAGAGGGGCATGCAATGGACAACGGGAAGAGCAGAATCCAATCGAAACGCGAAGGGCTTTCGCGACGCAACGTGCTGGAGCTGGGCGCGCTCGGCCTGGCGGCGGCGATGCTGCCGGGCAGCGCCTTTGCCAAGACCAAGAAGCTGAAAGTGGCGGCGATCTTCGCCACGCCGATCGAGGAGCCGTGGGACAACCAGATCCACGTTGCCCTGCAGAAGGCCGAGAAGGAACTCGGCATCGAATACAAATGGTCGGAGAAGGTGCAGACCGCCGATTTCAGCCGTGTCATGCGCGAATATGCGCAGGGCGGCTATGAGCTGGTGCTGGGCGATGCCTTCGCCGCCGAGCGCGAATCGCGCAGGACCGCCAAGCAGTTCCCGAAGACCGCCTTCCTGTTCGGCTCCGGCGCCGGGCCGGCCGAGCCGAATTTCGGCGTTTTCGACAACTGGATCCACGAGCCGGCCTATCTGTCCGGCATGATCGCCGGAAAAATGTCGAAATCGGGCACGATCGGCGCCGTCGCGGCGATGGGCATTCCGGAAGTGAACCGGCTGGTCAACGCCTTCTTTGCCGGCGCCAGGGAGGTCAATCCCAACATCAAGAAGAAGGTCGCCTTCATCGGCTCGTTCTTCGATCCGCCGAAGGCAAAGGAAGCGGCTGTTGCCCAGATCGACGCCGGCGTCGACGTCATCTATGCAGAGCGCTTCGGCGTCATCGAAGCGGCGGCGGAGAAGAAGATCCTCGCCATCTCCAACATGTCGGACCAGTCGAGCCTCGGCCCCGACACGGTGATCACCGGGCCGGTCTGGGACATGTATCCGACCGTCGAGCAGGCGATCAAGCTGGTCAAGGCCGGCGTCTTCACCGCGCAGGATTACGGCGATTTCTCGCGCATGGCCAAGGGCGGCTCCTACCTCGCGCCCTACCATAAATTCGACAAGACGCTGCCGGCCGAGGTCAAGGAACTGGTCGAGAAGAAGAAGGCCGAGATCCTCGACGGCAATTTCCGCGTCGACGTCGATGAGAATACGCCGGTCTCGGACTGAGATCCCTCCCCCTTGAGGGGAGGGTGGCCCGCAGGGCCGGGTGGGGTCCTCGGCGACGCGCTCCGTCGTCTTAAGTCAAAAGTCGAGGCAGCTGAGGTTACCCCTCCCGCCTCGCTTCGCTCGGCACCCTCCCCTCAAGGGGGAGGGATATCGGCGTCAACGCCACCAGGATCCCGCCTTGTCAACGCCTGCCCCTCTCATCGAAATGCGCGGCATCTCCAAGAGCTTCGGCGCCGTCAAGGCGAACGAAGCCGTCGATCTCAGCGTCGCGCCGGGTGAAATCCTCGGGCTGCTCGGCGAAAACGGCGCCGGCAAGACGACGCTGATGAATGTGCTGTTCGGTGCTTATGCGCCCGATGCCGGCGAGATCCTGGTGCAGGGCCTGCCGGTGGCGATCAACAGTTCGGCCGATGCGCTGGCCGCCGGCATCGGCATGGTGCACCAGCATTTTCATCTCGCATCGCGGCTTTCGGTGCTGGAGAACCTTTTGATCGGCATTCCCGGCAGATCGGGCCGGATCGACCGCGCCGGCGGGCTGGCACGGCTCGCCGAGATCGGCCGCCAGCACGGGCTGACGCTCGACCCGGACCTTCCCGTCTCGGCGCTGGCGGTCGGCGAGCAGCAGCGGCTGGAAATCGTCAAGGCGCTGTTTCGCGGCGCAAGGCTGCTGATCCTCGACGAGCCGACGGCGGTGCTGGCGCCGACAGAGGTCGACGGACTGTTTTCGGCGCTTCGCTCGATGGCGGCACAAGGGCTCGGCATCATCTTCATCTCGCACAAGCTCAACGAGGTGCGGGCACTGACGCATCGCTGCGTCGTGCTCAGGCATGGGCGCGTTGCCGGCCGGGTCGATGCGCCGGCCAGCACCACGTCCTCGGAGATGGCGCGGCTGATGTGCGGCCACGAGATCGTGCCTCCGGCCAGGGGACCGTCGATGCCCAGTGCGGCCGTGCTGACCCTCGACGGCATCTCGACATCGCATCATTCCGGCATGGCGCTGCGCGATGTTTCGCTATCGGTTCGTGGCGGCGAGATACTCGGCATCGCCGGCGTCTCCGGCAATGGCCAGCGCGCGCTTGCCGAAGTGATTTCCGGCGTGCGAGCGCCCGATGCCGGGAAGATGACCATAGCCGGCAAAACGGTTTCGCGGTTCTCGCCGCGCGACGTGCAGGCACTCGGCCTCGGCCGCATCCCGGAAGACCGCATGACGACCGGGCTGGTCACCAATCTGCCGCTTGCCGATTCGATGGTGCTGCCGCGCATCGGCACGGCAGCGTTCAGCCGCAACGGCCTGCTCAAGCCGGATGCGATCCGCGCTTTCACCGAGGCACAGATCAAGGCTTATGACATACGCTGCCCCGGGCCGATGACGCGCGCCGGGGCGCTTTCCGGCGGCAATCTGCAAAAGGCGCTTCTGGCACGCGAACTCGCCTTCGATCCGAAGGTGCTGATCGTTTCGCAGCCGACACGCGGCCTCGATATCGGCGCGGCGCGCTTCATCCACGAAAAATTCCTCGACATGCGCGCCAAGGGCTGCGGCATCATCGTCATCGGCGAGGATTTGGAAGAGTTGCTGATGCTCTCGGATCGTATCGCGGTGATGTATGAAGGCCGCATCGTCGGCACGCTGGACAGCGCCGATGCCAGCGTCGCCAGACTTGGGTTGATGATGACCGGGGCAGAGGGAAAGGCTTGATGTTCCGTCTCGAGGCCCGCACCTCAACGCCCGCCTGGTTCAATCTGGCGCTGCCGCTGCTCGCCATCGGGGCGACGCTGATCCTGTGCAGCGGCCTCATAGCACTGGCTGGCGCCGGCGTCGTCGAGGCTTATAACGTGATGTTTTCGGCGTCGCTGGGCGACAGCTATGCCATCACCGAAACGCTGGTGCGTGCCACCCCGATGATCTTCACCGGGCTGGCCGTGGCGGTCGCTTTCCGCGCCAAATTCTGGAACATCGGCGCCGAAGGACAATTGCTGGCCGGTGCGGTGGCGAGCTGTGCCGTCGGCGCCATTCCGATGCCGGGTCCGCTCGCCATGCTGCTGATGGCGCTGGCAGGCGCCGCCGCCGGCGCGGCCGTCGCCCTGATCCCTGCGACGCTGCGGGTGAAATTCAGGGTCGATGACGTGGTCAGTTCGCTGCTGCTCAATTCGGTCATTTTCTACGCACTGATGGCGCTGATCGAGGGGCCATGGAAGGATAGTTTCAGCGGCTATCCGATCTCGCCGCCGATCGAGGATACGGCCAATTTTCCGGTGCTGCTCGAAGGCACGCGGCTGCATCTCGGCGTCGTCGCGGCGCTGGTCGCAGCACCCCTGATCTGGTTCGTGGTCGCGCGCACTACGCTCGGCTTCCGCATCAGGGTCACCGGCGAAAACCCCGAGGCTGCGCGCTATGGCGGCATCAATGTCGAGCGGGTGCTGATTTCGACGGCGCTGCTGTCCGGCGCATTGGCCGGCCTTGCGGGCGTCGGCGAGGTCGGCGGCGTGCATTTCCAGGTAATGAGCGACATCTCGCCGGGCTATGGCTATTCCGGCATCGTCGTCGCCATGCTGGCAAGGCTCAATCCGCTCGGCGTGGTGCCGGCGGCGATCTTCCTTGCTGCCGTCATGACCGGCGCCGAGGCGATGTCGCGGGCGACCGGCGTTCCGGCCTTCCTCAGCGAAGTCATCCAGGGAACGGCGCTGCTCGCCATGCTGGTGGCGCTGCTGTTCACCGCCTATCGCATCCGCCGCGTGGGAACAGCCAAATGAGCGTGGTGCTGGAGCAAATCTTCCAGGTCGGCTTCCTGGCCGCGATCATTCGCATCGCCACGCCGCTTGCCTTCGCGACGCTGGGCGAAATGTTTTCCGAACGCGCCGGCGTGCTCAATCTCGGCATCGAAGGCATCATGCTGTTGTCGGCGATGACCGGCTTCACCGCGGCGAGCCTCAGCGGCAGCCTTTGGTTCGGCGTGCTCGCCGCCGTGCTGACCGGGGCGCTGATGGGCGCCGTGCACGCGCTGTTCACGGTGGCGCTCGGCCTCAGCCAGCATGTCTGCGGCATCGGCGTGACGCTGTTCAGTTCAGGTCTTGCTTACTTCCTCTATCGGCTGATCTTCGGCCAGCAATCGGTGCCACCGAACATCAAGGGGTTCGAGACGCTGCCGATCCCGATCCTGTCCGGCATACCGGTGCTTGGGCCGGCGGTGTTCAACCAGTTTTCGCTGGTCTACATGGCGATGCTGTCTATTCCCCTGGCCGCCTTCGTGCTCTACCGCACGCCATGGGGCCTGTCGGTTCGCATGGTCGGTGAAAACCCGCGCGCCGCTGATTCGGCCGGCGTCAGCGTCATCGCTACGCGCTTCCAGGCGGTGATCCTCGGCGGTGCCTTGATGGGGCTGGCCGGTGCCTTCCTGTCGATGGCGCAGTTCAACGCGTTCACCTTCGGCGTGGTTTCGGGGCGTGGCTGGGTGGCAATCGCGCTCGTCGTTTTCGGCCGCTGGGATCCGTGGCGATCGGCAGGTGCTGCACTGCTGTTTGCCTTCGTCGACGCCTTGCAGTTGCGCATGCAGGCGAGCGGGCTTGGCCATATCCCCTACGAGGCGTTCCTGATGCTGCCGTTCATCTTCACCATCGTCGCCATGGCGGTGATGTCGCGCAATGCGGTGGCCCCGTCGGCGCTGCTCAAGCCATTCCGGCGCGAAGAGCGGTAGCGGCGCTTCGCCTCTCACATAGCGGTAAAGCCGTTGTCGACGAACAGATGGGCGCCGTTGACGAAGCTGGCCTCGTCGCTGGCCAGGAACAGGGCTGCCTTCGCCACCTCTTCCGGCTCGCCGATCCGTCCTTGCTGCGCGGCCATTGCCGCGTCGGAGACATCGACGCCGAGTTTGTCGAGATCGGCGACCTCGCGCAGGCCGTGCGGTGTCCTGATGAAGCCTGGACAGACCGCATTGCAGCGGATGTTGCGGTCGCGGAATTCGACGGCAATGGCACGCGCGAACATGTGACAGGCGCCCTTGGTGGTGTCGTAAAGCACCTCCATCGGCGTCGCCGCCACCGCCGAGATCGACGAAGTGCAGACGATGGAACCGCCGCCGGCGGCGATCATGCCGGGCAACACGGCGCGCGTCATCAGGAACATCGAACGCACATTGACGGCATGCAGCCAGTCCCATTCCTGCAGCGTGGTCTCCAGGAAGGGTTTGATAACGATGGTGCCGGCGTGATTGAACAGAACCGTGACCGGGCCGAATTTTTCCATCACGCCCGTCACCGCCGCTTCGACCTGCGCCTCATCCGATACGTCGGCGACCCAGTGTTCGGCGACATGGCCGCGTTGCCTGATTGCCGCTGCGGTGGCGGCGGCGGCTTCGCCGTTGCGGTCGATGATCGCCACCTTGGCGCCCTCGGCCGCGAAAAGCTCCGAGGCCGCACCGCCCATTCCCGTCGCGCCGCCCGAAATGATGGCGACCTTGCCGGCCAGTCTTGTGCCCATGTTTTGCTCCTGCTGCTTTGTCGCGACGTCGCGGCTTTCCGCTGAAGCAGCGATGCTATCCCGCATCCATGGGATGGCCAAGGAGCCACAGACACATGGACCTGACGTTTTCTGCCGCTACCCCGGCGTGCCTCAAAAGGCAGCGCTAAGCAGTAAAAGCACTAATTTGCCCGCCGTTTGGAGAAAATTGTTCTAAGGATCGGGCGAAAATAGCACTCGACAAAGTCTACTGATTTTATAGATTAAGCGCCGAGACGGAGGTCGATATGTCCTATAGCCAGAACGCTCAGACTGCCCGCAAAGGCCAAAGGCTGGGTTCCGACCAGGTGTGGCGGCCGGCCTATGCCGGCGCTTTCGCGTATCTCGTCTTTGCCCTTGCGTTTGTATTCACCGGGGCAGTGGTACTGGGGCTGATCCCCTGATTATTGAGGCTTTGATCGTCGAGGCTTCCTTGGGGTAGCGGCCTGCCGTTTGCAGAAATTCCGGAGTTGATGAACCGAATGCCGGTGCGCTTTTGCGCGCCCTGATTCCAACGTGATGGAGGAGATGGCAATGCCGATCGAGTTCACGCATGTTCCCGGTAAGATCCACGCCGCCGACGCCAGCTTTTTCTACGACTTTGTCGAGACCGCGACGAAGCTGTCACTGATCGAGGATGCCGGATTCCAGAGGATCGTCATCGACGACCAGGCCGGACTGCTGACCAATATGGACCTTGCCGCCCAGACGCTGGACCGGACCTCCTCCCTCGAAGTCGTGCTAACGCATTGGGCGGGCGTGATCGAACCAACCGTGGCGGCGCGGCAGCTCGCTGCTCTCGACCAGAGAAGCGGTGGCCGGCTGTCGCTCAGGATGCTCAGTGAGCCGCTGAGCGACGACGATGCCGAGACACGTCCCGCCGGCCACACAGTGATCTGGCAACGCATCGACGAATATCTGGTGCTGCTGAAGCGGTTGTGGTCAAACGACATGCCGTTCGATCATGAAGGCACCTTTTACAGCATCAAAGGCGGCTATGTGCCGCGCAAGGGGCCGCATGGTGCCGATGTGACCACCCGCATGGGCGGGCAGTCGGGCACTGCGCTCAGGGTCGCGGGCAGGCATGCGGACGTGTTCGAGCTGGCGCCGGGCTCGCTTGCAGAAATCCGCCAGTCAATGGAGCGCGTACGCGGCGCCGCCGCCGAACACGGCCGGGCCGGCAAGCTGCGTTTCGCGCTTCCCGTCCGAATCCGTACGGAAGACCGAATCCGTTCGGAAGATAGGCCGGCCGCTTCCTGCCAGAAGGCGCTCGAACTTGCCGGGCCGCCGGCGCAGGTCGCGCTGTCGCTGCTTTCCTACGCCGCTTTGGGGATCAAGGAGTTCATGATCGTCGGCGTCGACAGGCCACGCGAGATTGCGACCGCCGGCCGCGAGGCGATCGCACTGCTGCGCAATTCGCTGGCACGGCGCGAGGCCGATGTCCCTCAGCCGGGGGCGTTTGCGTCACGCGCGACAGGAGAAGCGCGCGCTCCCTCCTGAGGCAGGGCTACCGCGTCATTTCAAGACCCGCTCGACAATTGCGCCGAAGGCCGACGGGTCGAATGCCGGCAGGATCAGCGGCTCGACGAAACCATCGCGCCGGGCCGTCAGTACATATTGCAGCATGGCTTCGTTATCAGGCATTTCGAAGACCTGGACGAAATCATAGGCGCCGAGGGTGGCATAGAAGGCGACCGACCGTCCGCCGAGTGCTGCAACGCGCTCCTCGCTGACCTTTCTGCGATCGGGGCTGCCGGCCAGCTCTGCCAGCCCTTTATCGGTCAGCCGCATCAGCGACACGTACAGGCGCTTGGTCGCCACCTTGTTGCTAGTCTCCTCGGACATATCAGCGCCCCTTGCCCGGTAATTGCGACAGTGCCGCAATGACGGCGGTCGAATCGGTCAGCGCGCCGAAGATGCCGTTTTCGACCGTCACCATGTGCAGCGCGGCCTCATGCGCATATCTGTCGCCGCTGGCGCAGGCATCCGAGATGGTCAGGCACTGGAAATTGCGGTCGCAGGCCTCGCGCAAGGTCGTGTGCACGCAGACGTCGGTCGTGCATCCCGAAAACAGGAGATGCGTGATGCCTTGCGCGCGCAGCACATGCTCGAAATCCGTGTAGGTGAAGGCACCGTTGCAGGTTTTGTCGACGACGATGTCCTCAGGCGCCACCTCGATCTCGGCAACGATCTGGAAGCCGGGGCTCGAACGCAGCAGAATTTCGGTTCCTTCGAGGCCTGCCCGCTTGCGCCGCCATTTCTCATAGGGCGTCATGTCGGCCATATCCGCCCGATAGCCTTGCCTGGTGTGGATGATCCTGAGGCCGGCCGCCCGCGCGGCCGCGATCAGACGGTTCACAGTCGGCAGAATGGCCCGCAGCGGGCCAGGATCGTAGCCCTGCCTGGCGAAATAGCCTGTCGTCGACAGGAAATCCTCCTGCAGATCAATGACGATGAGCGCAGTGGTTTCGGCAATCAGCCTGCCGTCATAGGGAAAGTCGAACGGTTCTGCCTTGATCATGTTGGTTCTCGTAGAATTCAGGATATCGAGGCTTCGTTCGGCAGGACGCCGATGGCGGAGGGATGTACGCGGCAATCGACGACCTGTCCGGGCGCAGCGGCGACGGCTGCTTCCGAACGCAACGTCGCCACCATCTGTTCGCCCGCCGCCGTCCTGAGCAGGATGCGTTCAAGCGCGCCGACAAAGGAATTCTCGATGACCGTCGCCCGAAAGCCGATCTCGTCACCCGTTGCCTGGCCAATGCGGATGTCCTCGGGCCGCACCCACACAGTCAGGATATCGCCGGGCCGCTCGCGGCGGACCCTTCCCTTCGGAAACCCGAAGCGCGTGCCGAACGCCTCGATCATCGTTTCGTCGTCGTCGGCGCAGCGCCCCGACAAGAAGTTGTTTTCGCCCAGGAAGCCGGCGACAAAACGCGTCGAGGGTTTCTTGTAGAGCTCGCGAGGCGGCCCGACTTCAACGATCCGGCCGTGGTTGAACACCGCAATCCGGTCGGACATTGCGATCGCCTCTTCCTGGTCGTGGGTGACGTAGACGAACGTCACCCCGGTCTCGCGATGCAGCCGCTTCAACTCCTTTTGCATCGCTTCGCGCAGCATACGGTCGAGCGCCGAAAGCGGCTCGTCCAGAAGCAGGATCCGCGGCCCGAAGGCCAGGGCGCGGGCTATGGCGACGCGCTGCTGCTGGCCGCCGGACAATTCGCGCGGCTTGCGCTCGGCAAGATTGTCGAGGCCGACCAGCGACAGCATCTCGGCGACCCGTGCGGCTATCTTCGCCTTGTCCCATTTGCGGACGCGAAGCGAGAAGGCGATGTTGTTGGCGACCGTGAGATGCGGGAACAGCGCATAACCCTGGAAGACGAAGCCGAAATTGCGGTCCTCGGGGTCGACGTGGGTTATGTCCGTGCCATCGAGGCGAATCGCCCCTTTGGTCGGCGTGGTGAAGCCGGCCAGCGACATCAGCAAGGTCGTCTTGCCGGACCCGGATGGCCCGAGCAAAGTGACGAACTCGCCCGCTTCGACCGAAAGGTTGATCCCGGTCAATGCGGTGACCTTGTCATAGGTCTTTGTCAGATCGTCGATGACCAGCAATGCCATGTCAGACCAGCGCCATGTCAGTTCGGGGCCATGTCAGTTCGGAACCATCAGATCGGGTCCCTGATCAGCGGCGCGGTCGAGCAATGCAGGCCACCGCCGCCCAGCTCGACCGGCTCGTAGTTGCAGGTCAGGACCGTGATGCCGGCGGCGTCGAGCCGATCCGACAGACGCTGCGAGCGGCTGCCATGCATGATCACGCGCCCCGGCGCGACGGCCAGGCAGTTGAGCGACATGGCGCTGTCTTCCGGGGGCAGTTCGATCATTTTGATGCCGCGCTTCTGCAGATATTCGATGAATGGATAGGGCAGTTCGTTGACGTTGACGATCGCTGTCTCGACATCGACCATGATGAAGGCGCCGTCGATGTGAATGCGGTATCCGGGCATAGGCACCTTGATCAACTCCACGCCCAGCCCGGCGAGGATGCTTTCGACCTGCCGCACCCCTTCCGGGTTGCAAGCGATGCTAACCGTGCAAACGGCGGTCTTGGCGTCGATGAAGGCAAAGCCGCCGCCTTCGAAGACGGCGGAGCCGTGGATGGTGCCGAGGATCGGGCAGCCGGCCTTGGCCAACGCCCGGGTCACCGGCAGTTCCTCGCCGCGGCGCACCCGCCGCGCCAGGCGCGTGACGATGGCGCCGCCCGGAACGCCGATGACGCTGTCGCGCGTATAGATCTGCTTCATCGCTCCGGGAGCGGCCCTGTCAACGAGAATAACGTCGACGCCTTCCGCACGCAGCAAATTGGTGAACTCGTCATGGGCGCGCTGCATGGCGGGCAAATCGGGCATTGTGCGGCCCATCCAGTACCAGCCTTTCTCCGGATCGCCGAAGCCGCCGACTTCGGGCATCGGCTTGTTTTCGACGACGGAGAGCTCGTCGCCGGGCCGGTGCATCAGGACGGCGCGCAAGCGGCCGACATCGTTCGAACAGCCCCAATGGCGCCCCCATACCGGGATCTGCTCCTCAGCCGTATCGAAGCCCGGCTCAGGGACGGAGCCGAATATGCTGAAGAACTTATTCTCCCGGTACTCGTTGTCGCTCATTGCGGTGCTCATTGGTCTTCCTTTCCTCGATTGTTCCCGGCGACCGGGGCTTGAACTAGGATTTCCGTTGTCGGCGTGCGGTCAGCGCGCGTGCGGCAAGCGCCAGCACCGTTATGACGAGCAGGACGGTGGCTATCGCCGCCAGCGCCGGATCGACCGCATCCTGGATGCTTGTCCAGATGCGGCGTGGCAACGTGACGACGGCGCGCCCGGTGATGAAAAGCGTCACCGTGATCTCGTCCCAGGAGGCGACGAAGGCGAGCAGCGCGCCCGCGGCAACACCAGGGACGATGTTCGGCAAGATCACCTTGCCGAACACGGTCATCGGCCTGGCGCCGAGGCTTCTGGCGGCCTGTACCAGCTTCTGATCGAGATTGGAGAGCGAGGCACCGATCGCCAGCACGGTCAACGGCAAAGCCAGCACGACGTGTACAAGGATAACGCCGGCATAGCTGTCGAGCAGCGACAGGCGCGCCCACAGCTTGACCATGCCGACGGCGTATATGATCGGCGGCACGATCATCGGCGACAGCAGAAGTATGCGCATTAGGGATGGCCACCAGCCTCCTGCCGCCCAGGCGCCAACGGCGAAAGCGACCCCGAGCGCAGTGGCGATCGCAGCGCAGGCAAGCGCGATACCGGCACTGGTCAGCATGCTGGGTAGCCAACCCTTACTCCAGTCGGCGAGCGCCGCGAAATGCTCCATCGAAATGCCGTCCTGCGGCAACGACAGATAATCGCGGTCGGTCAATGCGACCGGGATCACCACCAGGATCGGAACGAACAGGAAGCCGAGCAAGCACCATGCCACAAGGCGCGGCAGTCCGATCTCGAGGATCCGCCGCGGCCTCATTGCTGCGGCCTGGCGACGAAGGCGGCGCGCAGCGCAGGACTGCGCATGGCGGCAAAGACGATGATGCCGACCACCAGAAGCAGCATGGTCGACAGCGATGTCGCTAGATCCCAGCGCGAGGTGCTCGAGATCTGCACCGAGATATATTCGGCGATCATCAGGGTCTTGCCCGCGCCGAGCAGGGCCGGCGTCACCAGAAAGCCAAGCGAGAAAACGAAGACGAACAGTGTCGCCAACGCGATGCCGGGCAGGCTTAGCGGCAGCCAGACGCGCCAGAAGATCGTTGCCGGACGCGCGCCCAGCGAGCGTGCCGCCTGCATGATGCGGCGGTCGATATCGGAAAGATTGGCATAGAGCAGCAGGATGGCGAACGGCATCATATAGTGCACCATGCCGATGGTGACGCCGAAAAGATTGTAGACGAGGTCGAGTGGCGTCGAGATCACGCCCATATCCATCAAGGCGCTGTTGAGGACGCCCCGCCGGCGCAGGATGGTGATCCAGGAAAACGCCCTGACCAGCACCGATATCCAGAACGGCACCAGCACCAGGAACAGCGAGATGCGGCGCCAGCCCGTCGACATATGGATGATGGCGAAGGCGACGACATAGCTTGCCAGCACCGTTATCACCGTCGTCATGACGGACACTTTGAGCGTCGTCATGACGACGCGGCCGACCGCTGCGTTGGCGAACAGGTTCTGGTAGTTGGCAAGGCCGAGCTTCGGCTCGGTCAGGCTCAACGCCAGAACCTGCAGGATCGGCGCAGCATACAGGCCGATTGCCACCAGGCTGGCGGGAACCGTCAGCAGCAAAGCTGTTGTCTTGAAATTTCGCATCGGACATAGGCCGCCAACTTTGCCGGAGGCGGCCTTTCCTTGTTGGCTCGCCCTCTCAGCTCGAGATGAAGTCCAGGTATTTGTTCTGGAGCTCGGTCTCGTGTTCCGCGTAATAAGCGGGATTGAGCATGATCTGCGAGGCAGCATTTTCCTTCGTCGTCGGATTCACGAGGGCGTCCTCCGGCGTCATCAAGGCGAGCGTCTTGGGGTTGGACGGTCCGTTGCCCATGATCTGCAGCAGCACGAGCTGGCCGGCCGGATCGAGCGTCGAATTGATGAAGTCGAACACTTTCTTGCCGGCGGGATTGCCCTTCGGAACCGACCACGCGCTGGCCGAAAGGATGTTCTGTTCCCAGATCCACTTGAATTTGTCGGGGGTCTCTTTGTGCAGGAGATTGGCGCGGGTGTGCCAGATGTTGCCCATCGCCACTTCGCCCTCGCGGAACAGTTGCTGGGTCTGCGCGCCGCCTTCCCAGAAGATGATGTCGGCGAGCATCGGCTTCAGCTTCTTGAACGCCCGGTCGACGTCGAGTGGGTAGAGGTCGGCGGGCGCGACCCCGTCCGCCATGAGGACGAATTCGAGCTGGCCCTGGATCCATTTGCACATTGTGCGCTTGCCGGGAAATTTGGCCGTGTCGAAGAAGTCGGCCCACCCTGTCGGCGCGACACCCTTGGTTGCGTCGGCATCGTAGGCAAGCACGTTCGAATAGACGTAGTTCGAGATGCCAAACTCGCCGGCGAAATTCTCGGGCACCTGCGACTTGTCGACGATCGTGTAGTCGATCTTCTCGACCAGATTGCCCTTGCCCAGCGTCAGGGAATCGATCATGCCACCGTCGGTGGCATCCCAGATGACCTTGCCGGACTCGACCATGGCCCGGATTGTGCCGATCGCAGGCCCTGCCCCGTCGATCACCACTTTCATGCCGCTCTTCTGGGTGAAAGGGTCGCCATAGGCCTTGGCGAAGGCGTCCGCCGCAGCCCCTCCCCAGTTGCAGACGACGATTTCGGAGGCGTCGGCCTGGGCAACGCCGGGCTTGAAGGCGGTCACAAGTCCGAGGCCGCCGAGAGCAAAGAGGAAAGAGCGGCGATCGATCTCACCGCGGTTGAATTTTTCCAGCGCGATCTGCGCCGCGTCTTGTGCGAAATGCGAGATTGTCATTTTTCATTCTCCCATTGTTGATGGTGGACTGCATGTCTTCGCGGATTTGATCCGTCTCTGTTCAAATTCCCACTCTTGCCGGCGGTCGGTTTTCCGCTGAGGCGTTTCCAGCCAGTTTCCAATGCGTCTTCCGCGGCGCGCCCACGGACTGACGCACGACAAGTTTCACCGCAACCGGCGCCGCGTCCGGTATTTCGACGCCGTTGATGTGGTCGATCAACAGGCCGACGGCTCGACGGCCGAATTCCTCCGCCGACTGACGGATGGCCGTCAGCGGCGGATCGAGCAGGTCGACATTGCGGATGTCGTCGAAACCGACCAGCGACAGATCGGCGGGCACGCTGATGCCGAGCTTGCGACAGCCTTGCAAAATCCCCAGCGCCAGCATGTCTGCAGAGGCGAAGATTGCGGTCGGCGGGTTGTCCAGTGCAGCAAACCGCCGGATCGCGCGCAGGCCGGACTCCTCGTCATAGTCGCCGAAAAAGACGTAGCCGGGATCGAGCTGCAGGCCTCTGCGTTCGAGGCATTCCTCGAAGGCTCCGAACCGCTCCCTGCTGCTGAGCAGCGCCGGCGGGCCGCCGACAAAGGCGATCGCCTGGTGGCCATTATCCAGAAGATGCTCGGTCGCCAGCCTGGCGCCGCGACGGTTATCGGCAAACAGGCGCGGCGCAATGGCGCCGGGGACGTCCTCGTCGACCAGGACGACGTTGCTGCAGGCATTGATCTTCTGGACCAGCGCGCCATCGTCCGGATGGTTGGTCATCAGCAGGATACCGTCGACCTGCGCGTCGTCGATGCGCGACAGGAAGCTCAGTTCCTTGGCGGCGATGTTGCGGCTGTTGAACATCACCAGGCTGTAGCCGAGCCGGCTTGCCTCCTCTTCGGCCGCACTCGCGATGGCGGCGAAAAATGGGTAGGAGATGTCGGAAACGATCAGGCCGATGGTTTCGCTACGACCCTTGCTCAGCCGTCGCGCGATGGCGTTGGGGCGATATTCCAGTTCCGCCACCGCCGCCCTGATGCGTTCGCTGGTTTCCGCCGGCAGCTTGATGCGGCCGTTCAGGTGACGCGACACGGTGGTGACCGAGACGCCGGCCGCATGTGCGACATTCCTGATCGTGGATGCTGTGGGTTTCTTCATGAGGCGACTTCGCCCAGCGTTGCCGATGGGCAGAGTTCAGCACAGGAATTTACGCTTGTAAACCGCTTTACTAAACCGGTTTCGTGAAATCGCTACCACCATTCCGGGAAAGCCGCGTGAGCGGCCCTGGCCAGCATCGGGATTTCCTGATCGGGAACGGAGCTGTAAGGCCAGAGCAGTCGCGGGCCGAGCGGCGCCCAGCCGCCGGCCGCCGCCATCGCCTTGTCGAGTGCCGCATCGCTGACATTGTAACGGGTGCGAAACGGTAGGACATGTGCGGCGAGGAAGGCCTGTATGCGGGCCTCGACCTCGGCAGCGGCGACCATATCGGTACGGATCATCCGCCACCACATCACCGCGCCCTTCGGGGTGAGGCAGGCAACGTTGGAATAGCTGCCGTGAGCCCCTCCAGCATAGCCCGTTGCCAGCGTATGGCCGGGGACGAAGACGGAAAATCCGTCCAGTTTGCGGCGCATATCCGCATACCAGCCGGCGTCGCCGCCCGGCAGCTTGGCGCCGACCAGCGATGGCACGGCCGCACGCAGCCTGGCGATGCCGTCGAGCGTCAGGCGGCGCTTGGCGTGCGGCGGGTTGTAGAGCACCAGCGGCGTTTCGGGCGCGGCTTCGCAGAGGCCGCCGGCAAAGCGCATGACCTCGTCGTCGCTGGGCGGCCACCAATCGGGCAGCGTGAACTGCACCGCCGTCGGGCGAAGTGCGGCGACCCGCGTCAGCCGCTCCAGCGCGACGCGCGGATTGGACTGGCTGATGCCGATCTGGAAAGGAAGGCGCGCGCGGCCGGCTATTTCGGCAACCAGCTCACAAAGCCGGTCGAATTCGGGCTCGGTCTGGCAATGGAATTCGCAGGCCGTTCCATTGGAATAGACGCCGTCGACGCCTGAGGCGCAGAGCCGGGCGATCGTCTCTTCCGTCGCCTGCCAGTCGATCGCTCCGCGATGGTCGATGGCCAACATCACCGCACCCCAGACGCCGCGCGGCGCGTGTGTGGGCAAGCGGGCCAGATGGTCGTTAGGGTCAGCGTGCACCGGCGATCTCGTGTTCGCGGCGGGTTTCGTTCGATGCGAAGGCAGCCTCGATAATGGCGATCATCTTGCGTGCATAGATACCGTCGACCGGCACCGGCGTATCGTAGGCAATGGCATCGCGCATTGCGCTCCATTCGCGCACCAGCGCGTTATGCATCCAGTTCGGCTCAAAGGAACCGGGCAACTCGGTCCAGACCGTATCGCGGCCAAGCATCGTGCCGCGGTCCATGTCGATGCGCAGCGTTCCCTGCTCGCAGACCAGATCCATGGCGTAGGTGGAAGCGCCGGTGCGATAGCCGACGCTCTGCACCTGGCCGACGCCGCCGCCGGCGAAGCGCAGTCCGAGCAAGGCGCTGTCGTCTGCTTCCTGGTCATGGAACTTGGCGCCGAGCATGCCGCTCACCGACACGACATCGTCATCCATCAGCCAGACGAGGCGGTCGAGCGCGTGGATGCCGGCCGTCAACAGCATGCCGCCGCCGGTCGCCTTGCGCAGATGCCAGTCGCGGCGATTGTGCTCCATCCACAGCTTGATGATCCAGCTCGATCCGGTGAGCGGCCGGCCTAGCTCGCCTCCCTCAAGAATTTGCCTGGCCGCGATGCAGGGCAGGGCGAAATGCATGAGATGGGCGACCATCAGCTTGACGCCGCCCTTGGCCACGGCGGCATTGATCGCATCGCAGGCGGCCGCCGTCGGCGCCATCGGCTTTTCGAGCAGGATATGCTTGCCGGCGTTTGCCGCGCCGATGGCCATTTCCGCATGGAGGTGGTGCGGGCTGGCGATGAGCACCGTGTCCACCTCCTTGTCGTCCAGGAGCTTGCGCCAGTCGGCGTAACCGCGGCCGCCATGTTCGGCGGTGAAGCGCTGCAGCGCGTCGGCATTTCCACGAGAAGCGGCAACGAGGCGAATGCCGCCAACCTCACGGATTGCCCGCGCATGGGCTGCGCCGAAATCGCCGGCGCCGATAATTCCTATTCCAATCATGATCCTGCCTTTTGATAAGCGGCGTCGATCAGCGACATCGCCGCAACATAATCCTCGATGGACACCGGCGGAGGCGCCTTTTTGGCCAGCCGGTCAAGCGTATCGCGCATGAACAGACGATAGCGCGTTGCCGGCAGTTCGACCGGCAAGTCGACGATTGCCGCGTCGTCGAGCGTGGCGCAAATGGTCCGGTCGCCATGATCGATGAGGGTGGCATTGGCACTGACGATGCGCCACTCGAAGTCACCGCCGGGGCGCATCGAGGCAAAGGTATAACCGGCCTCGACGATGAACAGCGCGCCGGCCTCGTCTTCCAGCACCAGCAGCGCATGATCCTCGACCGGGCCGGGATGAATGCGGTTCGCGATCGAAACGCTTTTCAGGTCGAGCTTGCCGGTTGCGAGGCTGAGTGCCGCGTCGACGCCGTGTATGCCGAGATTCCTCAACGCACCCCCGCCACCAACCGCCGGGTCGACGACCCAGGCGACACCGTCGGCGACGTAGCGTTGCGGCGGGCCATTGACCAGCCGGAACTGGCAATGCGCCACCGGGCCGGCGCGACCTTGCCGGCGCAGCCGTTCAAACGCCGTGACGGCCGGTCCGAAACGGTTGGGCAGGGGAACAGCGACAAAAGCCTGGTACTGCCTGGCAAGGTCGCGCAGCGCCATCAGTTCCCTCGTATGGCTGGCCGCCGGCTTCTCGAGGATCAGCGGTATCCCTGCCGCGATGATCGCACGAACCCGTGCCGGCACCGTCGAAGGGTGCCCCATCAACAGGATCACATCCGGCGGGCTGGAGAGGATCTCCGTGAAATCTTCGATAAACGGCAGGTCGTGGTGCGCGGCGAACGCATGCGCTTGGCCAGGATCCTCGTCCCAGATACCAGCGATCTCCGCACCGCAAAAGCGTGCGGCGTCGAGGTGCATTTCGGCGTGCCAGTGGCTCGAGCCGGCGAGGGCAATCTTCATTCGAAGGCAGCAGGGTTGTTATGGGCTTGCAGGATATCCTACAAGTAGCTATACGACAAGCGGGCAGGCTAATCCGGCGGATGATGAAAGCAGTGGGATGGCGGAACTGAAGTCGATTGAACCGTTGAGCAGACCGCCGCTTCTTCACGTCACCGTGCAGGAAAGCCTCAGGGCCTATATCGAAAGCAACCAGCTCAAGGCAGGCGATCCCTTGCCGCCGGAGACATTCCTGGCGCAGCGGCTCGGCGTCGGCCGCAACTCCGTGCGGGAAGCCATCAAGGCGCTGGAATCGATCGGCATCCTGGAGACGCGACGCGGCATCGGCGTGTTCGTCAAGGAGTTCTCGTTCAAGCCGCTGCTGGATAACCTGGCCTACGGTTTGCAGGATTCGCTGCGCGATGTCGAAGAGCTGCGCGAAATCCGCCGCGTGCTGGAAACCGGCCTCATCGCCAAGACGATCGAGATGATCAGTGCCGAGGACATCGAGGCGCTGCGCCAGTTGACCGAGCGCATGCGGCAACGTGCCGAGCGCCATGAGAGCTTCGCCGAAGAGGACCAGCAATTCCATCAGCTGCTATTCCGCTGCCAGAACAATCACATGCTGAGCGCGCTGATCGACATCTTCTGGACGGCGTTCAACAAGGCCTCGAATTTCACCAATCTCGATAATCCAACGCCGCTGGCGACATGGCGCGACCATCACGAGATCGTCGAGGCTGTCGCCGCCAAGGATGTCAACCAGGCGCGTCGGCGGCTCGACGATCATTACCGGGGGATCCAGCAGGTTATCGCCAAAAACCGAGCAAGCTGAAGAACAACCTGAATATGCCAAGGGAGGAACCATGCGCATCAGGACCATCGCATTCTCAGTCGCCGGGCTGCTGCTCGCCAGCATTGCCCCATTGACCAGTGTCCAGGCACAAAGCGCCAAGACCATTGCGGGCGGCTTCGACGTCGGCCCCGGCGGTTTTCCCAAGAACTTCAACCCGCTGGTCGCGACGGGCGGCTACACCTGGCTCAGCACCTATTTTGAACCGCTGGTCATCTACAATGCCGGGCTGACCGATATCGAAGGCGACCTCGCCAAGGATTACAAGATCAGCGACGACCAGCTGAGCTATACGTTCAACCTGGTCAACGAGACCTGGCATGACGGCAAACCGTTCACCTCGAAGGACGTCAAGTTCACCCTCGAGCTTGCCAAGAACAAGGCCTCCGGCAGCCTGTTTGCCGCCCGCCTCGCCAACATCGCCTCGGTCGATGCGCCGGATGACCACACCGCAGTGGTGAAGCTATCGAAACCGAACGGCTCGTTTCTATCCATTCTCTCGCAGCTGATGATCCTGCCGGAGCATGCCCTGGCCGCCCTGCCGCCGGAATCGCTGGCGACAAGCACCTGGTGGTCGACCGCTCCGGTCGGCACCGGCCCGTTCAAGTTCAAGCGCTACGTGACCGATCAATATGTCGAACTGGCAGCCGATGACGATTATCGCGGCGGCAAGCCGAAGGTAGACGCGCTCATCAACCGCTATTTCGAGTCGCCGGCGGCGGCCGTTGCCGCGCTTCGTGCCGGCGAGATCCAGTTCACCTATGTCGAGCCCGACGATGCGGCATCGTTCAAGAGCGACAGCAATTTCAAGGTGATCGAAGGTGCCTCGTACGTGGTCAACTATATCGGCCTGAACCAGAAGGTCGACCTGTTTAGGGACATCCGTGTCCGCCAGGCGATCATGCACGCGATCGATCGCAACGCCATCATCGACAGCCTCTACGGCGGTGCCGCCAAGCCAGCCAATTGCGGCTATGTCGCGCCGCATCTCGTTCCCGCAGGCCTCGAACCCTATGCCTACGATCCGGCAAAGGCCAAGGCGCTGCTGAGCGAGGCGGGCTGGGACAAGATCAACGGCGACAAGCCGATCACCTTGCTGACCTATTACGGCTCGCCGCAAGCGGCCAATGTGATGGCCGCTGTCCAGTCGATGCTGGCCGAGGTCGGCATCAATGTGGTGCCGCGGGTCGTCGATACGCCGACCTATAACGGCATCGTCTACAAGCAAGGCACGCCGGACTGGAATGCGTTTCCGATGGTCTATGCCGGCCTGCAGAACGGCCCCAACCCGGCCGGCCTCAATCCCGGCCTCAATAAGTCGCAGATCCCGCCGGCAGGCTTCAACACCATGCGCATCGAGTTCGACGACCTGAGCACCGCGTTGGACGCTGCGCTCGGCCAGACCGATCCGGCCAAGCTCGACGCCTCCTGGCAGGAGGTCTGCAAGGTGATGAACAAGGAGCTGCCCTGGGCGACGTTGTGGGTGGCCAACCGCTATGGTGTGGCCTCCAACAAGCTGCGTGACTTTGTCTGGACGCCTGCGCCGGGCGGCGGCCCCTATGCAGCTCACCCCGAGCGCTGGGACATCCAGTAAGAAACCCAACCAAGCGAGCAGGCGGGACCACTTTGGCGCCGCCTGCCACCGCCACGGAAAGCCCATGCTGAGTTTCATCGCCCGCCGCAGCGCCACAGGATTGCTGATGCTGGTCGCGCTCAGCGTCCTCATCTTCATCCTGCTACGGCTGGCGCCGGGCGATCCGATCGACGCCTATATCAACCCGTCGGTCCCCATGTCGGCTTCCGACCTCGAGGGCCTGCGCGAACGGCTCGGGCTCGACCGGCCGCTTCCCGTGCAATATCTGGCCTGGCTTGGCGCGGCGCTGAGCGGCGACTTCGGCTATTCGATCCAGCGCAGCGGCGTTGCCGTGCTGCCGCTGGTCATGGAACGCATCGGCCCGACCGCGCTGTTGATGGGCACGGGCCTGGCGATCGCCATCGTGCTCGGCATTTCCGCCGGCATTTTCAGCGCGGTGCGCCGTAACGAACCGTCCGACATCGCACTGTCGGTGCTGTCGTTCATCGGTATCTCCAGCCCAGCTTTCCTGACGGCGCTGCTCGGTCTCTATTTCTTCTCGGTGCTGCTGCGCTGGGCGCCGTCCGGCGGCATGCAGACCGCGGGTGGGCCGTTCTCGGCGACGGATGTGCTTGCGCACCTCATCCTGCCCGCCTGCCTGCTGTCCATCGGCCATGCCGCGCTGATCATGCGTTACATGCGCGCCTCGCTGCTGGAAGTGCTCAACCAGGACTACGTGCGGACGGCGCGCGCCAAGGGCGTGCGCGAGTTCTGGGTGATCATCAAGCACGCCACCCGCAATGCGCTCTTGCCGGTCATTACCCTGATCGGTTCGACGGTCGGCATCGCCATCGGCGGCGCCATCTTCCTGGAAAGCGTGTTCAACTGGCCGGGCATGGGACTGCTTCTGGTCAACGCCGTCGGCACCCGCGACTACCCGGTGATCATGGGCGCTACCCTGGTGATCGGCGTTTGCGTCATCCTGGTCAACCTCTTGACCGACGTCGTCTATGCCGTCGTCGACCCGCGCATTCAGGTGGCTTAATGGCAATCACCGCGCCAGATCCTACAGTTGACCCGACAGCCGCGCCGCAGACCAAAGGCCCGCTTCGCCGCGCGCTCGACCGCTTTTTTGAAAACCGCGCGGCGCGTGCCGGGCTTTTGATCGTCATTCCGATCCTGCTGGCGGTTTCGACCTATCCTCTGTGGTGGCCGTTCGGCCCGAACGCCATCGACCTCAGGGCGATGAACAAGGCGCCGTCGGCCATTCATTGGCTGGGCAGCGACGGCGTCGGGCGTGATGTCATGGCCCGGCTGCTGCAAGGCGGGCGGATCTCACTGCTGGTTGCCGTCAGCTCGGTCGCCATTTCGACCGTCATCGGCTTCCTGGTCGGCGCCGTCGCCAGCTTTGGCGGGCGGCTTGTCGACGGCACGGTGATGCGCCTGGTCGACCTGGCGATGACGCTGCCGCCGGTAATCTTCCTGCTGGTGCTGGCCTCAATCGCCGGCACCGGCATCGCCCCGACCATCCTGGTGATCTCGCTGCTCTCCTGGCCGGTGCTGTCGCGCATGGTGCGTGCCCGGCTGCTCGAACTGCGCGAGCGCGACTTTGTCGTCGCGGCTCGCGGCATGGGCGCGGGGCTGCCACATCTGTTGTTCCGGCACGGCCTGCCCAATTGCATCGATATCCTTGTCGTCTATGCCACCTTGCAAATTGCCAACGCCATCCTGCTCGAGGCCGGCCTGTCCTTCCTCGGCCTCGGCATTGCGCCGCCCGAAGCCAGCTGGGGCAACATGCTCAATCTTGCCCGCTCCACTATCGTGCTGGAAAATTACCCCTGGCAATGGATGTTCCCGGGCGCCGCACTGGTGCTCACCGTGCTCGCCATCAATTTTATCGGCGACGGCTTGCGCGACGCATTCGACCCTCGCTCCGATCTCAACTGACCTCAAAGGTTCATCAAAATGCCCCTGTTTACCGGCGTCGTGCCACCTGTAGTCACCCCGCTCAATGCCGATTTCAGCATCGATTTCCCATCGTTCACGCGCACTATCGAGAACCTGCTCGACGGCGGTGTTCACGGGCTGTTTGTGCTCGGCTCGACCAGCGAGGTGGTCTTCCACGACGAAGCGGGCCGCAGGGCCATCCTCGAGCATGCGGTCAAGGTCAATAACGGCCGGGTTCCGATCTTCGCCGGCGTCATCGATCCGACGACCGATCGTGTCATCAACCACGCCCGCATCGCCAGATCGGCCGGCGTCGACGCCATTGTCGTCACCGCGCCGTTTTATACCCGCACCAGCCAGCCGGAGATCGGCGACCACTTCCGCTATATCAAGGATGCGATCGACATCCCCGTCATCGCCTACGACATCCCGGTCTGCGTTCACGTCAAGCTGGAGCGCAAGACCACGGTCGGCCTCGCCAGGGAAGGCGCCATCGCGGGCATCAAGGATTCCAGCGGCGATGACGGCAATCTGCGTTACGTGCTCAAGGACATGGCAAACGACCCGGGTTTTTTCGGCATGACCGGATCCGAGATCCTGGTCGACAGCGTGCTTGCAATGGGCGCGCATGGCGTCGTGCCAGGCCTCGCCAATGTCGACCCGCATGGCTATGTCAGGCTGTGGAAGCTGACGCAGGCGGGCAGGTACGCCGAAGCACGGCTAGAGCAGGAGCGATTGTTGAAACTGTTCGAGATCGTCTGGATCTCACTCGGCAGGACAAGCGCCGGCTCGGCCGGCGTCGGCGCCTTCAAGGCAGCGATGAAGAGCCTCGGTATCATCGCGTCGAACACCATGGCGCGGCCGCAACGCAGCCTGAACGGGGAGGAAACCGCGAAGGTCGATCTGATCCTTCGCGATGTGGGGCTGCTCCGCTGAGTGTCGCGCCGATCCTCTCGATTTCCGGCCTGCGCGCGGTGTTCCGCATTGCGGGGCGCGACATCGCGGCGGTAACGGATGTCGACCTGACGATCGGCTCCGGCGAGACGCTGGCGCTCGTCGGCGAATCCGGATCCGGCAAGTCCGTCACCAGCCTGTCGATCATCGGCCTGTTGCCGAAAAGGGTCGGACATATTGCCGAGGGATCGATCGCGCTGCGGCGCAAGAACGGCACGGTCACCGAGCTGACCAGCGTCGATACCGAGTCGCTGCGCAAGATACGCGGCAACGAGATCGGCATGGTGTTCCAGGAGCCGATGACCAGCCTGAACCCGGTCTACACGATCGGCGAGCAGATCGCCGAACCGATCCGCATCCATCTCGGCAAATCGCACCGCGAGGCAGAAGCAGACGCGGTGCGGATGCTGGAGCAGGTCGGCATTCCCGATCCGAAGCGGCGGGCGCGGCAGTATCCACACGAGCTGTCAGGCGGGATGGGCCAGCGCGCTACCATCGCCATGGCCCTGTCCTGCGATCCGGGCTTGCTGATCGCCGACGAGCCGACAACGGCATTGGACGTCACTATCCAAGCCCAGATCCTCGATCTTTTGGCCGAGCTGCAGGCGCAGCGCGGCATGGGCATCCTGTTCGTTACTCACAATCTCGGCGTCGTCGCCGAAATCGCCGACCGAGTAGCGGTGATGTATGCCGGGCGTATCGTCGAGACAGGTCCGGTGAGCGAAGTGTTCACCCGTCCGCGTCATCCCTATACGGCCGGGTTGTTGCGCTCGGTGCCGCGGCTCGGCAAGGCCACGGCGCTGAAGGCGGCGGGAACGCCGCTGCCGACCATTGCCGGAAATGTTCCCTCGCTCGCCTTGCTGCCCAAGGGCTGTTCCTTCGCGCCGCGCTGCCCGATGGCTATCGCTGCCTGCCGCGCCGCGGTCCCGCCATTGTTTGCGGCGACGCCGACCCAGCAAAGCCGCTGCCTGCGCTGGGAGGAGCTCTGATGGCCGACGCCCCCTTCCTCGCGGTCAAAAACCTGACCAAGTATTTTGCGCCGACTGCATTCTCGCGCGGACCCGTCGTCAGGGCGCTGGAGGATATTTCCTTCGATGTCAGGCGTGGCCAAGTGGTCGGCCTGGTCGGCGAATCCGGCTCCGGCAAGACCACGATCGGCCGCTCGGTGCTGCGTCTGATCGAGCCGACATCCGGCCAAATCAACTATGACGGCACCGACATCACCAGGCTGAGTGCCGCCCAGTTGCGCCGCCAGCGTCGCAAGATGCAGTATATTTTCCAGGATCCCTTCGCCAGCCTGTCGCCACGCATGACGATAGGGCAGATCCTCACCGAAGGCCTGGACATTCAAGCCATTGGCAAGAAGTCCGAGCGGCGGGCGAAAGCCGAGAAAGCACTTGCCGCGGTCGAGTTGCCGGTCGACGCTTATGACCGCTACGCCCATGAATTCTCGGGTGGCCAGCGCCAGCGCATCGGCATCGCCCGGGCGCTGACGCTCGAGCCGGAATTCATCGTTGCCGACGAGCCAGTCTCGGCGCTCGACGTCTCGATCCAGGCGCAAATCATCAATCTGTTGCGCGACCTGCAGCTCCGGCTCGGCCTGACCATGCTGTTCATTTCGCATGATCTGGCCGTCGTCGAGTACATCTGCGACACGGTCATCGTGCTCTATCTCGGGCGCATCATGGAAGTTGCACCGGCGGCCGAACTCTATGCCCGGCCGCAGCATCCCTATACGCGCGCGCTGCTGTCGGCCATTCCGTCGCTCGATCCACTGGCCAGGCAAGACCGGCAGGTGCTCAAGGGCGATATTCCCAGCCCGGCAAACCCGCCGTCGGGCTGTGTTTTCCGGACCCGTTGCCCGTTTGCGCTGGAGGCTTGCGCAGGGGCTGTGCCGCCGCTGAGGGCGACAGCCGAGGGCCATCTGAAAGCCTGCATCCGCGACGACATCGCGTAAGGAGTGATTGCGGCCTAGACAACGGCTCCAGCCTGGGTTCACGAAGTTGTTATAGTGGTCTCCGGTCATTGAAACGTCAGCAATGCCGACCCACATGCACGCTGCGCCGGATGTTTCCTCCCATTCGTCCGGCGCGTTCCCCTCTGAAGGTTTTGACCTTCACATCTGGCCGGGCTTTGCAGCCCGGCCTTTTTTCTGCGGGGTTGGTGAGCGAGCCGAGATCAGGGCGCAGGCGCGCCCAGCGTATCGATGCGTTTCGCTAGCGCCGCGGGATCGCCAAGCACGCGCAGCGTCTTCAGCCGGGCTGTGCCGCCGGCGGCGATCGAGACGCCCGATGCCGGCACGCCAAGCGCCTTGGCGACCAGCTTTTCCAGCGCTCGATTGGCGGCCCCGTTTTCCGGCACGGCGCGGACGCGGGCTTTTAGATAGCTTCGCCCATCCGCCGATGTTTCGATGCCCTCCAGCCTGTCCATCGCCGCTTTCGGCGTCAGCCGGACGAATAGGTCGATGCCGTCGGTGCGCGTGCGGAACGGCGCGCTCATGGGACGCCTGAACTCAGACGACCAGCGAAAGCACGGTGGTGAGCAGGAACTGCCGGATGAAGAACAGGATCAGCAGCAGGATGATCGGCGAGATGTCGATGCCGCCGAGATCGGGCATGAAGCGGCGGATCGGCCGCAGCGCCGGCTCCGTCAGCCGGTAGAGCATGTTGCTGATGGTGTCGACGAACTGGTTGCGCGAGTTGACGACGTTGAAGGCGTAGAGCCAGGAAAATATCGCCGAGGCGATGATGATCCACCAGTAAAGGTCAAGCGCCATGACAATGGTCTGAATGAGGGCGATCATGCCGGTCTCCGATTGTTGCCGACATGTAGCCACTGTAGGTGAAAGCGGCAAGAGCCGCCTTCCGCAGCATGGCGAAGCCGGACGAACGGCCGAACGGCATTTCGGCAGCAAGCGCAGCCTTGACAGGAAACCGCAGCGGCCGATAAAAGCCCCATCCGCTGGACGGGGCTGTAGCTCAGCTGGGAGAGCGCGTCGTTCGCAATGACGAGGTCAGGAGTTCGATCCTCCTCAGCTCCACCAGCGGATTTTTCGAATCCCTTGCCTGGTTGCATGCCGAAGACCCGCTTGGATTTCATGGCTGCCCTCAGCTGAAGCAACCGAATGCATCGCGAGCCTCTGCCGGCTTGGCACTGTCATCGCCGGGTGGATTCACATCGGCGGCGTAAAGGTCCTCTACACCAGTAGCGTATGCGGCCTATTGCCACTGCGCCTCGTCCTTGCCAGACTTGGCCCGTCTTCAAAACCGAGGGGAATTCACTATGACCAGCACGACAAGACGTGATTTTGTAGGTCTTACAGGAGTGGCAGCGACTGCCCTGGCCGGTGCTGTTGCAACACGAGCTACCGCTGCTGAAACCGACGTATCGCCATCGTTCGATGAGGTTCTTCAAGAGTACAATCAAAACAACACAGAAAGGACTAGATCAAGGCTGGCGATCTATGTGGTGCTTTCTCATCTGCATGCCAGCCTCGAGGAGGAATTTAGTGACCTTGGGCTAGAGCTGCCTTTGGGAAAAAAGGCCTTGCCATCGAATCTGCCGGCCAATTTCGAGGACGCGCAGGTTGCACCCCTTCCTTGGCTCTTCAAGCCCTCGGAAGTTACCGACCAGGAACGAAGCGGCTACGCGGCGATTGCAATGCGAATGAACGCAGTGATGGCAAGACACACCGCCGACGTGAGTGTCGGGGTTTCGCACATCATGTCACACAAGGGATAACCGCGACCTTGCCGGCGAGCACGGCACGTCAGGCGAGCACAACGCCGGCCGGCGATTTGTTGTTGCGGGCGAACCGATTACCTGTTTTCGCGAGGCGACTGCGCTGCGAGAGTCCTCACAATGGATAAATCCTTCCGGGACGCGCCGCGCGAGATAGCAAAGCTCTCGGCACCCCGGCCTGTGGGAATTGTCAGCCGTCCGCGCGTAGTGGCGCTGCTTTCGCAGGCCCTCGACAGCGGTGCATGCTGGCTGGCTGCGCCTGGTGGATACGGCAAGACCACCGCGGTGATCGACTTTCTGGAACAAGGCGGGCTGAAGCAAGGCGAATCGGCGTACAACTGGTATCGGGTCGACACCGAGGACCAGGACGTTGCGCGCCTTTTCCACTACCTGACGCTGTCGCTCGACGGCGGGCATGCCGGCAGGCCCGTCTTCGGTCCGGAATATGCCGACAATTCCGACGATTTCGCGCGGCTGTTCTTCCGCACTTATTTCTCGCGGCTTGATCCCGGCACGATCCTGGTCCTCGATGATCTGCATCGTGCCGACGCGCCAGGCTTCCGCCGGACGCTGGCGATCCTGCTGCGCGAACGCCCCAACACCATCCGCTGCATCTGCACATCGCGGATGCTGCCCGAGGGCGATGTCGCCGACCTCGTGCTGTCGGGACAGTTGCCCGTCCTCAACCAAACCCTGCTGGAGTTTTCGCCTGCGGAGGCACGCAACCTCGTCGCCGCCCGCTCGCAATCGCCGTCCGAGGTCGGCGACATTTCGGAGGCGCGCGGCTGGGCGGTGGGCCTTCTCCTGCTGGCCAACGCCGGAATGTACTACCCGCTTTCGCAGACCGGCCTTGCCGGAGGCGCCGGCCTTCGGGAGATTGTCGGACGTTATTTCCTGCGCGACATCGCGCCGGAGGACCAGGATCTGCTTATCAGGCTCAACCTTCTGCCGGAGATCAGCACCGAGCTTGCCGATGCGTTCCTGGGCTCGCCGCAGGCTGCTCGCCTGCTGGTGCGGCTGCAGCATCGCCAGCTGCTGATCACGCGCGACGGTCCGGGCGGCGCCGCCTTCCAGCTGCATGACTTGTTGCGCGAATACCTTGCCGGCCTACTGGACCGGCGCGTGACGGAAGCGGACCGTTCCAGGCTGCGCGAGCAGGCTGCAAAGGTCCTGCACGAGGCAGGCAAAACCGACGCGGCAATCGTGCTGGCGTTGCAGGCGGGCGCCTGGCCGCTGGCACGCCAGCTTATTCTGGTGTGCGCCAACGGCGTTCTCTCGCAAGGGCGCCGGGCCAGCTTCGTCGAATGGTGCAACAGGCTGCCCCCCGACCAGATGGACGGGTGGGTTCATTATTGGCTGGGCGTCGCCTTCGCATCGGACGATGCGAAGGCCGAACCGCACTTCTCCAAGGCATGGCAAGCATTCGAGAGCATCGACATGCGCGGCCAATGCCTGACCGTCGCGCGGGTGGTGGTGGTCAAGACCGCCAGCTGGCGTACGCATGAGGGGTTGGCGGAGTGGACGCGCCGAGCCTCACAGGTTCTTGCCAAGGGATTGCCGGAGTTGGATCCGGAGGAACTCATGATGGTCAGGCTCGGCATCCTGCGGGCCGTCGATTTCGCCGAACCTGACGAATTCTACGCCCATGACGCGAAGCGCCTCGTGAATGATATCCAGCAGCGCCTGACACGTCTGCCGATCGAGGATTCGGTCGAGTTGCGCCTGCTGGCAAGCGAAGCGCTCATCGACTACGCGACCTCGTCGGGGCAGCGCGACATTTTTACCAATGCCGTGGACAGCGTTGCCGCCGATCTCGAACATCCGGATATCCCGCCGCTGGTGCTCGGCATGTGGCTGGTGTCCTTTGGCTCGGCCAGCGGCCGCTACTTCCCCTATTCGCGGCGCGGTTTTGTCTATGCATCGGCCGAGGATGCGTTGCGACGCGCAACGGCGATAGGCGAGCAACACGCCTTACGGGGCGTCGAGTTCAGCGCCCTCTATCAGCTTCAATTGCTGATGAAGCTTCACAACAAGTTCTCGGAATTCAATGCGCTTGTCTCCCGGCTGGGCGAGATCGCGGACAGCAGGTTCACAACCCAGGTCGCTGTAGTCGCCGACTGCCACGCGGCGATGCACACGCGCAATGGCGACTTCGTCAAGGCTTATCTCGACTGCGATGCCTTCATGGATGCGATCGAGCGGGCGAATGAGCCGATGATCGAACGCTGGCCGCATTACGTCACCAAATACCAAGTCCTGCTGGCCGATCGGCGTCCGGCGGAGGCCATTGCGCTACTCCAGGAGATCGTCGAAAGGCTGAGCGGCGGCCCTCGCCAGCGCGTCGAACTCAACATTCTGGCCGCTCAGGCCCTGGAGCAGAAGTGGAACGGCGGCGCGTCCTATGGCACTCGTCTGGCTGAATTCATGGAGGCGCTGCGCCAGGTCAACCCCTCCGCAATCCTGCTCAACCTGCCGGATCTATTGGCCGATCTGGTCGCCGATGCGCTGGAGCGAAAGATCGACATCGATCTCTGCCGCCGCGTCGTTCGGGCGCGATATCTGGTCCCGCCCGCTGGCCGACCCGCCCAGTGGCCTTGGCCGCTCAGGATCCACTTGATGGGAGGCTTTCGCCTCGAAATCGATGGCACCGAGGTCGCGCCCGGTGCCAAACCTACCCGCGCGCTCGACATATTGCGCATTATCTGCCTGTCGAGGGACCAGGTCTGTTCTGTGGAAACCCTGCAGGATTGGCTCTGGCCCGACCTCGACGGCGACCAGGCCAAAGCGGCCTTGGAGCAGGCGCTACATCGTTTGCGCAAATTGCTCGGGCACGGCGAACTCGTAACGCTGAGAGAAGGCCGTTTGCGGCTCGCTGCCGACAGGGTCTGGATCGATCTGCAGGATTGGGAAGACCGGCTGAAACCCGTCCTGTCGGGCCAAAGAGACAGCGCAATCGAGGACCAGGAAATGCTGCTGGAAGGCTTTGTCGGCCCGCTTTTCTCGAATGGCCCGACGCCCGCCTGGTCGAACGCCGCGGCCGACCGGGTGCGGGACGGGTTGGTGGAGCTTGCCGTGCGGATCGCCAAACACTGGCAGAACCAAGGCAACGCGGATCGGGCACGCCGAGCGTGCCGGCGTGCCCTCGATTTCTACCCGGAATCGGCCAAACTCCATGGCACGCTCATCCAGGAGAGCCTCTCCAGGAACGACCGTACCGGCGCCATCGAGGATTACCGGCGCTATGAACGCGCGCTCGCTTCGACCGGCGATGACGAGCCCTCGCCTTTGCTGCGTTCGCTCGTGCGCCCGTTTCTCTAGACCGGTTCATCGCTTCACGGAAACGCCAAACCGCTCTATCTCTTTATTTTTGCGCAATTCCCTAGGGAAAGCGCTACGCGCTTTTCCCGGGAAAACCGTTTCACACTTTCCCGGAATTGCTCTGGCGCAGCTCGGAACTCTGTAAGCCGTCCGTAAGTCGCGGTCTGGGAACCTCAGCCCGTCGATCAAAACCGATCGCCGGAGGCCTGAAGCCCCCGATACCAACACTCACAGGAAGGAAAAAGGTCATGCCGTATACTGCCAGAGCAACTTCGAGAGTGCGTGCCGGCGCCATCCGCGCTGGAGCCACAAGACTTTCCGACCAACTCAGGATCGGGCCTTGGTCGCTCCTCTCGCCCGAAGCTGTCATACAGCAAAAGTACAACTCCCTTGGAGGCGCCGGCTTCGCCGAGATCGACAGGAAGGACACTGGAAAAGCCTGGTATCTCAAGAACGGCTCATGCATTTGCTACAACGATGCCATGCACGACGCCTTTGAGATCCATGGCGAAATCTACAAGAAGTGGATTGCGCTTGGCGGTCTCGCGTGGGGCATTCCCTGCACCGACGAAACCGGAACTCCCGACGGCGTCGGCCGATACAATCACTTCAACAACAATACCGCTTCGATCTACTGGACACCGAACACCGGTGCTCAAGCGATTTGGGGGGCTATTCGCGGGAAATGGGCAGCAATGGGCTGGGAGCGCTCGGTTCTCGGCTATCCGGTGACCGACGAAACCGGGACTCCCGACGGCGTCGGGCGCTACAACCATTTTGCCAATGCCGGCTCGATCTACTGGACACCGAACACTGGAGCCAACGTGGTGTACGGTGACATCCGCAAGAAGTGGGAGAGCCTGGGTTGGGAACAGTCATATCTCGGCTATCCCACGACCGACGAGACCGAATTTGCCGATGGTGGCCGTGCCAATCTGTTTGAAAACGGTGGTATATACTGGTGGCCCGACACCGGCGCGATCGACCTTCGAGATGTCGTCGTCCACTATACCGGCCTCCATTGCTTCGGCGAGACCGACTGGGATGGGGGATCGAGCGCGGACGAGCCCTATGTCATCGTCAGCGTGGCAACGCCGCAGATCGCCGACACCAAGCGCAGCCAGGTCTACGGCGACGTTGATGCCGGAGATACAAGACCCGACCTTATGGAAATTTATCGAGGCAAGCCCTACGGCATCAATATCGGTACGGTGCTGATGGAAAACGATTTTGGCGATCCCAACAAGTACAAGGACGAGGTGCAGAAGGTTGTGATGGGCGTCCATACGGCGGGTACGCTGGCTTTGGGCCTCATTCCAGTGGCAGGACCTATCATTGCCGCCATAGCCGGCCCTGCCCTAGGATCCTTGATGCCATCGATCGGCGGCGCCATCAGTGATCTCTTCGATTGGGGCGATGACAGGATCGGGAGCGCGACAGTGACCATCTCCGCAAAGCAGATGGTGTTGCTCGCGGCACGCACGAACAATACCACCTTCAATGGGATTGGGTTCAAAGTGGAAACGCCCCTGATTTCCGGCGATGGGGCTTCCTACAAAGCCTACTTTGGCTTTGTGCCTGCCTAGGCCAATCGCCCCGGCAAAAAGCTTGCCGGGATAATCAACTTACCAGCCCCGCCTTCCGTTGGCGGGGCCGACAGTTCGCGACTGAGAGATTAATTTCCGTAGCGGTCGTCGCAAGGCGCGGTCCAGATGCGGCAGCGCCGATCAGCATAGCGGGCAAGCATTCGTTGCCTACCCCCCGCACAGCCCGTAGCGCCGCCATGAACGCGGCTCCTTCGGCCGGAACGATGGAGACCTAAGTGCAGTCACCTCAACGACGCGGCCGCAGCCAACGAGGCCGAGCGGGACCGGCGGAAACCGGATCAGGCGGTGCGCAACCCCACGCGATGACAGCCGACATCAATCAGGATGGAAAGAGAACGATTACAAGAGCGGGCATGCATCACACCAGCCCGCGCTTGGCCATCATCGCTTCCGGGGAAGGCATCTTGCCGCGGAAGGCGGTGTAGAGTTCTTCCGGGTCTTTCGAGCCGCCGGCGGCGTAGATGTTCTCGCGCAACCGCTCGGCCAGCGCCGGGTTGAAGGGATCGCCTGTTTCCTCGAAGGCGGCGAAAGCGTCGGCGTCGAGCACTTCCGACCACATGTAGGAGTAATAGCCCGCAGAATAGCCATCGCCCGCAAAGATATGGCCGAAATGCGGAGTGCGGTGACGCATGGCGATGGTGTCGGGCATGTTGAGCCTTTCGAGCGTTTCGGTTTCGAAACGAAGCGGCTCCTGCGGCGCATCCGGCCGCGCATGGTAGGCCATGTCGACCAGGGCCGAGGCGGTGAACTCGACCGTGGCGAAGCCGGCGCCGAAGGTGCGCGCCGCCAGCATCTTGTCGACCAGCGCCGTTGGCATCGGCTTGCCGGTCTTGACGTGCAGCGCATGCTTTTCCAGCACCGCCGGCACGGTCAGCCAGTGTTCGTAGAGTTGCGACGGCAGCTCGACGAAATCGCGGCTGACCGAGGTGCCCGCGACCGATGGCCAGGTAACGTCTGTCAGCATGCCGTGCAGCGCATGACCGAATTCGTGGAACAGGGTCTTGGCTTCGTCGACTGACAGCAAGGCCGCCTCGCCGGCCGGCGGCTTGGCGAAATTCATGATGTTGTAGATGACCGGCCTGGAGCCATCGCCAAGCTTGTAGCCGGATTTCAGCGCGCTCATCCAGGCGCCGGAGCGCTTCGAGGGTCGCGCGAAATAATCGGCGAGGAACAGGCCGCGCTCGCTGCCGTCGGCATTCTTCACGACGAAAACACGTGCGTCCGGATGCCAGGTGGCAATGCCCTTCTTTTCCTCGAAAGAAATGCCGAACAATCGTGTCGCCACGTCGAAACAGGCCTCGATGATGCGGTCGAGCTGCAGATACGGCTTCAGCTCGGCCTCGTCGAAGGCGAATTTCCGTGCGCGCAGCTTCTCCTGATAGAAGCGCCAGTCCCAGGCAGCGAATTTCTCGTTGCTGCCGGCCTCGGCCGCCAGCCGCTGCAATTCGGCCTGGTCGCTTGCGGCCTTTTCCACCGCCTTTTCCCAGACCGGATCGAGCAGCGTGTGCACCGCCTCCGGCGTCTTGGCCATGGTATCGTCGAGCTTCAATGCGGCGTAGGAAGCATAGCCGAGCAGCTTCGCCTTCTCCGCGCGCAGGCGCAGCATGTCGCGCACCACTTCCGTGTTATCGGTAGCGCCGCCATTCTGACCACGCATGATGAAGGCGCGGAACGCTGTCTCGCGCAGATCGCGGCGTTCTGAGAAGGTCGAGAACGGCTCGTAGATCGACCGCGACAAGCTGACGGCGTAGCGGCCCTTCTGGCCGCGCATCTCGGCGGCTTCCGACATCGAGCTTTTCAGGAATTCCGGCAGGCCGGCAAGGTCGGCCTCATCGAGGAACAACGCCCAGTCGCGCTCGTCGGCAAGCACGTTCTGGCCGAAACTGGTGCCGAGCGACGACAATTCCTCGTTGATCGCGGCAAGCCGCTTCTTGCCTTCGGCGTCGAGCCTGGCGCCGGAGCGGACGAAGTTTTTCCAGGTCTTTTCCAAGACCCGCAGCGTTTCGGCATCGAGCTTCAAAGTCTCGCGGCGCTGATAGAGGTCGTCGATGCGGGCAAACAGTCGCTCATTCATCGAAATCGCCGAGAAATGCCGCGACATTTTTGGCGAGATGTCGCGCTCCAGTGCCTGGATCGCCTCGTTGGTGTGGGCGCCGGCGCGGCACCAGAAGATCGACGAGACATGGTCGAGCGCTTCGCCGGCAAGCTCGAGCGCGGCAAGCGTGTTTTCGATGGTCGGTACCCCGGTGTTGCCGGCAATCGCCTCGATCTCGGCCTCATGCGCCTTCAGGGCCGCGTCGAAGACCGGAGAAAAATCGCCGTCGCCGATGCGTGTGAAGTCGGGTAGGCCGAGCGGCCCTTGCCATGTGGTCAGCGGATGGGCGGCGAGGTCGATGGTGGACGGCATGGGCAAACTTTCGCTGGGTGGCGGGGAAGCGGATCGTCACCGATGTAAGGCGCCGGCCGGTTGCGCGCAACAGCGCGCCCGTTCATGATTTCCTCAGTAGCCGTCGCAATTTTCCGCGATCGCGGCTTGCGAACTAGCGGTGATCTGGTCGTTGGCGACCGCAAAGGTCTCCTGCATCAGCATGTCGTTGCTGGGAAAATCATAGCAGGCGATCACGGTGGTGACGCCGCCCTCCGATTTCTCGATCCGGTGGCGGATTTCGGCGCCGGCGACGGCACCTTGCCACTCGGCGATCGAAGCGATGAATTCCTGCTTGCTTTGCACGACGCCGAGGTCGTCGAGCTTGATGCGGACGTTGTCGGCGAGCAGGTCCGACAATTCGCTGCGGTCGGCGACGAGCAGTGCCGAATACCAGCGGTCGATGATCGCGCTGTCGTCGGCGCGGGCGAAATCTGCCGAGCAGAGCAGTGCCGCCGCCGCGAACGCGTCCCGAATTCGCACCATGCCCAGCCTCCTACTCCGTGTCGGGCCGCTCGAAATCGCCGGTGTCCTTGTTCATCACCCAAAGCTCGCCGGTCGAAATATCGAACCAGGCACCGTGCAGTGACAGTCGCCCCTTGCCTTCGAGGATTGAGACGCAAGGGAAGGTACGCAGATTGGCAATGGAATAGCGGATCGAGATGCGCTCCAGCGCGGTCTGGCGCTCGGTTGCGGTCATGAAGGTGCTGGACGATACGGTCTCGGCCGCCGGCGCGATCAGGCTCATCCATTTGCCGATGAAATCACCCGGCGACAACGGCGCGGCCGTGGTGTCGAGTGCCGCGCGGATGCCGCCGCAGCGGCCGTGACCCATCACCACGATGTTCTTGACCTTGAGGCTCTGCACGGCAAATTCGAGCGCCGCCGACGTCGAGTGGAACTGATCGTCGGGCGCATAGGGCGGCACCAGATTGCCGACATTGCGCAGCACGAACAACTCGCCTGGCCCGGCATCGAAGATCGCTTCAGGCGCGGCGCGGGAATCGCAACAGGCGACGATCATCGTTTCCGGTGCCTGGCCCTCCCGCGCCAGCGCGCGATAACGCCCGCTTTCGGTGAGATACCGGCCGCTCATGAAGCTGCGATAGCCGGTGAGAAGATGCTCGGGAAGGTGGGGCATGGCAGCGGCGGGAGCCTTTCCGGTTTAAAGGCACGGTTCAATCCCGAAAGGCTCTAGCGCATCGGCCCGAAAATCGGAACCGATTTTCGGAAGGCGGGATGGCGTGGTTTCGACGTGCTAGCCCGTACTTTGCATACAGGTGAACGAACGCCGCCACTAATCGGCCTCAGAACCGCAGATTGGCGCCGGCGCGCAGCAGAAGCCAGTAGAACAGGCCGGTCGCGCCAACCGCCAGCAGCATCGCCAGGAAGAAGCCGCTGGGCTCTCGGCAAGTCACCAGAAGCAGCAGCGTAGCCAGGCAACTGAACCCGGCCCGGCGCATTCCTGGACTATTCCGCGATCTCCAGCAGGGTCGATATCAGCAGCCGGCGCTCTTCGGCGGAGAGAATGTCCGAACCGAACAGGTTCATGCTGCGAAGCCCTTCGATGGCGAGATAGCAGACCAGCAGCGCTCTGAGGTTCGGAGTCTCCCCCTTCAGCCGCTGGAACACCTGCCGCCTGAACGATTTAATCGGCGTCAGGAAATCGGGATCCTCGGCAATCGCCGAAAAAATCCAGGACGCAGACGGTTTCGACTCCTCCGCATGCTCGGCCGAAAGCCTGATATAGGCCGCAAGCGGGCTCTCTCCGCTGACGCCGTTGGTGCGGGCGGCCTCAAGTGCCTGTTGGAACGCACTGAGGTAGTCCTCCACCAGCGCCTGCATCAATTTCGCCTTGGTCGGGAAATTGTAGAGAAGACCACCTTTCGACACGCCGGCACGGCTGGCGACCGCATCCAGCGACAGGCTGCCAGGACCCGTCTCGCGCGCCACGTCGGCGGCGGCGGCGAGAATCTTCTCGCGCGAATTTGCTCTGCGGGCCTTCATCAAGCGTTCCCCATTCACTAGCTTAGGCGGAATTGACAAGACCGTCCAGACGGTACAGTAAGATCGCCGTCATTTGAAATTGGGACCAGTCACAGGTATGTGTTCCGGTCGTCCGACCGTTATGCTGGGCCATGGCCGAGGGGACTGTTCGTGATCAAGCGCTTCATCATCGCCTTCATCCTGCTCGTGCTGGTGTGTGGCGGCATCGTCGGCTTCAACCTGTTTCGCGACAATGCGATCAAACAGTTCTTCGCCACCATGAAGCCGCCGGCCGCGACCGTGTCGACGGTCATCGTCAAACCGATGTCCTGGACGCCCGGCATCGAGGCGATCGGCACTGTCAGTGCCGTACGCGGCGTCGACCTCACGGTCGAAACGGCGGGCATCGTCAAGGACATCCTGTTCCATGCCAATCAAAAGGTCGCCGCCAACGCCGTGCTGCTGCAGCTCGACGATGAAGTCGAGCGAGCCGATCTCGTGGCGTCGAAGGCGCAAGCCACATCCGACCAGACGACGCTGATGCGCGCTCTCGAGCTGCAGAAGCGCGGGGTCGGCACCGACGCTACGCTCGACACGGCGCAGGCCGCGGCATCGGTCTCCGCCGCGCAGGTAAACAAGCTGCAAGCGGTGCTCGACCAAAAGCAGTTGACGGCCCCCTTCAAGGGTACCGTCGGTATTCCGAAAATCGACCTTGGCCAGTATCTCACACCCGGCACCGCCGTCGTGACCTTGCAGGACTTGGATACGATGCGTGTCGATTTCACCGTGCCGGAGCAGCAGCTTCCGCAGCTGAAGATCGGACAGACGGTGCGGCTGGGCGTCGGCGGTGGCGACATGCCGTTCGCCGGTAGCATCCGCGGTATCGATCCGAAGATCGACCCGACCAGCCGGCTGGTGACGGTGAGGGCGGAGGTCGGCAATCCGGAAGGCAAGCTGACGCCGGGCCAGTTCGTCCAGGTGCGCGTCGAACTGCCCGAGGAGAACAACGTGCTGGCGCTGCCGCAGACGGCACTGACTTCCAGCCTGTACGGCGACTTCGTCTTCGTGGTGCGCCCGGCCAAATCAGCCGAAGCCAACGGGGCGGCTCCCGAGGCGAAGCCGGAGGAAAAGCCGGCTGCAGATGCTGCCAAGCCCGCAGCCGAAGCACCCGCGGCAAAACCCGAAGAAAAGCCGGCCGCTACCCCAGCCAAACCGGCAGCGGAAGCCAAACCGGCAGCGGAAGAACAGAAGCCACAGCTCGTGCTCGCCCAGGTGTTCGTCAAGCCAGGCCGCCACAACGCCGGCCTGGTCGAGATCCTGGAAGGCATCCAGCCCGGCGACGAAGTCGTTACCGCCGGCCAGAACCGGCTCTCCAACGGCATGTCCGTTGCCGTCGACAACACGATCGATCCGAGCAAGCCGGGGAACCAGCAGGCAGCCCAGCAATGAGCTTTTCCGACCTCTTCATCCGCCGCCCGGTCCTTTCGACCGTGCTTGCCTGCATGATCCTGCTTCTGGGTTTTCAGGGCATCTTCAACCTTTCGATCCGGCAGTATCCAGAGGTTGAAGAAACGGCCATCACGATCACCACGGCCTATCCCGGCGCCAGCGCCGACCTGATCCAGGGGTTCATTTCCGCGCCGATCGCGCGTGCCGTCGCTTCGACCGAAAACATCGATTATGTCACGTCGTCGAGCCGGCCGTCCTCCAGCACCGTGACGGTGCAGATGAAGCTCGGCTCCGACCCCGACGTCGCGCTGAACGAGGTCTTGTCGAAGGTTCAGAGCGTTCGCGGCGATCTGCCGGACGAAACCAAAGACCCGGTGATCGTCAAGGGCACCGGCCAGCAGTTCGCGATGATGTATATCTCGATGCAGAATCCGAACATGACGCCGGAACAGCTCACCGAATATATCGAGCGTGTGGTGCGGCCGCGTATCTCGACGGTCGAAGGTGTCGCCGACGTGCAGATTTTCGGCGCCGCCGAATATTCGATGCGTGTCTGGATCGACCCGATCAAACTGGCGGCGCGCGGCGTGACGGCGGCGGAAGTGCTGACGGCCATCAACGAATCGAATTTCCTCTCTGCGCCCGGCGATACCGAAAACAAATATGTGGCTTCCTCGATCACGGTTCGCTCGACCCTGCAGACGCCGGAGGCTTTCGCTGCCCTTCCGCTCCGCTCGAAAGACGGCAATGTGGTGAGACTGCGCGACGTGGCCCGCGTCGAACTCGCCGCGGTGAGCACCGACACCAGGGTCACCTTCAACGGCAAGCCCGGCATCTTTCTCGCCATCTTTCCGACGCCGGCCGCCAATCCGCTGACCACCGCGGCGGCGATCCACAAGATTGTGCCGACGATCCAGGAGACGCTGCCGCTCGGCATGACGATCGAGATCGTCTATGACTCGACCGAGCAGATCAGCGCGTCGATCGAGGAGGTGTTCAAGACTATCGGCGAGGCGGTCGCCATCGTCATCGTCGTCATCCTGCTCTTCCTCGGCTCGTTCCGCTCGGTGCTGATGCCGATCGTGACCATTCCGCTGTCGCTGATCGGCGTCTGTTTCCTGCTGTTTTCTTTGGGTTATTCGATCAATCTTTTGTCGTTGCTGGCCATGGTGCTGGCGATCGGACTGGTTGTTGACGATGCCATCGTGGTGGTGGAAAACATTCACCGCCACATGGAAGAAGACGGCTTGTCGCCGATGCAGGCGGCCTTCAACGGCATGCGGGAGATCTCGTCCGCCGTCGTCGCCATGACGATAACGTTGGCGGCGGTGTTCGCGCCGCTGGCCTTCACAGGCGGTCTGACAGGCGCACTGTTTCGCGAATTCGCGGTGACGCTTGCCGGCTCGGTGGTGCTTTCAGGTGTCGTCGCCCTCACCATCACACCGATGATGTCGGCACGTATCCTGAGGTCCGGCTCGCACAGCCGCTTCCAGCGCATTGTCGACAATACGTTCGGGCGCGTCGAACACGTCTATGAGCGGCTGGTCACCGGTTCGTTGAACTATCGCCCGGTGACGCTGATGATCGTCCTCGCGCTGGTCGCCACCACCGGTTTCATGTTCACCAAGACCTCGAGCGAACTGGCGCCGGAAGAAGACCAGGGCTTCTTGCTGTCTATTGTCAACGCGCCGCGCTATGCGACGTCGGACTACACCGAGACCTATGTGAACCAGATTCTCGGGCTGGTGAATGATATCCCCGAAACCAGGGCGCGGTTCTCCGCCGTCGCGTTCCAAGGCCCGACGAACAGCGCTTTCGTCGGCTTTGCGTTCAAGGACTGGGCCGAGCGCGCGCGCAGCTCGAAGGAACTTCAGGAAGACATCACTGCCCGCCTTGCCAAGGTAGCAGGCGTCGAGGCTTTCGTCTTCGCGCCGCCGACGCTGCCCGGCTCCGGCGGCGGCCTGCCAATCACGATGGTGGTGCGTTCGACCGGCGAGGCATCCGAAGTCTATGAGGCGGCGGAAAATATCAAGAACAAGGCGCAGGCCTCCGGTCGCTTCCTCGCCGTGCAGAATTCGATGGCCTATGACGCGCCGCAAGTGACGGTGACGATCGACCGCGACCGCGCCGCGGCACTCAACCTGCCGATCGCCGACATCGGCCGGACGCTGACCCTCCTGGTCGGTGGCGCCGAGGTGGCGCAATTCGACCGCGAATCCAACAGCTACGACATCATCCCGCAGGTACCGCAGCAATTCCGCGACAATCCCGAAAAGCTGGGGGAGTATTTCGTGCGCAGCGTGTCGGGCGAGATGGTGCCGCTCTCGGCGGTGGTGAAGATCTCGACCAACGCGTCGCCGGCCGCCATCGAGCAGTTCAACCAGTTGAACTCCGCCACGATTTCCGCTCTGCCATTGCCCACCGTCACCACCGGTGACGGGCTGAAGACCATCGAGGACATCGCCAGGGAAAGCCTGCCCGACACGTTCTTCATCGACTATACCGGCCAGTCGCGGCAGGAGAAGCAACAGGGCTACACGATCATCATCGCCTTCGCGGCGGCTGTGCTCGTCATCTACCTGGTGCTGGCGGCGCAATTCGAGAGCTTCCGCGACCCACTGATCATCATGATGGCGGTGCCACTCTCGATCTTCGGCGCGATCGTGCCGCTTAATATCGGGCTCGGCACGCTCAACATCTACACCCAGGTCGGCTTGATCACGCTGATCGGCCTGATCACCAAGCACGGCATCCTTCTGGTCGAGTTCGCCAACCAGCAGCGTGAAATGCACGGCATGCGGCGGCGCGATGCGATCATCGCGTCCGCCAGGGTGCGGCTGCGGCCGATCCTGATGACGACGGCGGCGATGGCGCTCGGCGTGGTGCCGCTGATCATCTCCAGCGGCGCTGGTGCCGCGGCACGCTATTCGATGGGCCTGGTGATCTTCACCGGCATTCTGGTCGGAACCATGTTCACGCTGTTCGTGGTGCCGATGTTCTACACCTTTATCGCCAGCAAGGACCTGCCGCATCACGCCGAGAAGCCGGATCCGAAGCTGATGCCGGTAATGCCAGATTAGATTGCGTTAATAAAGAATGCCGGATCTTTGGTCTTTTTGAGAGCGACGAGAGGCATCGCTCATTTGACGATGACGATGCTGGTGTTGGCCGGGCCGAAGACCTCGACGAGCTGGTAGAAATCGGCGGCGTTGTCCGGATGCAGACGCACGCAGCCATGCGAGGCCGGCTGGCCGAGGCGCTTGATGGCGCTTGTCGCATGTACGGCGTAGCCGCCACTAAAGAACACCGAATGCGGCATCGGGGCGTTGTCGTATTTCTTCGAATACCACATTTCATGCATGCGGGTCGGCTTGAACGAACCGGTCGGCGTGACGTGCGTCCTGTCGCCGGTCGAGACCTTCCAGGCGAATGTCGGCCGGCCGTCGACCAGGATTTCCATGGTCTGCTGTGACAGTGACACACGCGCGACGATCTTGTTGGCGGCGGCGTGGGCTGCGCCGTTGCCGGCACTGACAAGCAAGGCAGTACCGGTGATGACGGCGGCGGCGATGTTGATGAGCTTGGCGGAAATGGCAGTGCACATGATGTCCCCCTTATTCTGCCGGTCGGGGCCGGCTCAATTCGATGACCGGCTTATCGGGACGTCATGTTTCAAGCCGATTTCGCTAGATGCTCGTTTGTGTTTCGATTCTGTTTCCCCTGGTTAACAGAAAAGGTCCGTGAAAAGCGGCTTGCCGTTGCACGACGCCGTCATGACGGCGGCGTGGTTGCCTAGGCGGATCGGCCAAACCGCGGCACGAATACGCGATTTCTTTTCGTTTGAGAGGAATTCACCTGACTCCGAAACCGAGCTGCAACAAAGCGCGGCCCCGGCGGCATGATCCGGATACAGCGAACAGGCAAAGTTGACCTAACGAAAGCAGCCGGCAACGAACGATCGGAAGCCAACACTGTTTTCGCTACGGTCTGGATTGGTCTGGACAGTTTCCAGCCTGCGCGTCGGCCGGCTCAAGCCCCTCTGGCGGGGGCGGCTCAGGGCCGTTGAGGATGCGCGGCGCCTCCGGCAACTTGCAGCCGAGAGGACCGAAGGCCCGCGCCGCAACGGGGGGCTCCGCTGGCGGCGCGGGGGCGTGGGGGGGTGCCCCGGAGTGGGCCCCAAATACAAATTTTTTTTGGGAGAAAACGGTGAAAAACACAATA
>NZ_JBVVQK010000003.1:182450-332218 GCF_055811175.1 Mesorhizobium sp. WSM4828
TTTGGTTGGGGGGGCCCCCCTCAAAATGCCCCCCGTCCGCCCCCCCCCCCCGGCGGGGGGGGGGGGGGCGCGGGGGGGGGGGGGGGCGCTTCGGGGGTTCCCCTGAAGTGCCCGCAAATTCCAATTTTTTGAGGAACGAACAGGATGAAAACGACATTCGCCGCTTCCATGCTTTCCGCGCTGCTCTACGTCCAGGGGCTGCTCGGCATTGCCGGCCTCGCCACCGTGCTGCTGAAGGAACGTGCCCATGCCGGCGAGGTCAGCACGAACAGTGACATGCCGTCCGGCCCATCGCTTCTAGTGGTGCGCTGAAGCGCATCGGACCTCAAAGTGGAAACCGGTTTTGGAAAAACCCGATGCTCAAGACAAAAGGGTGGCCGTCCTGCATTCAATCGGCGAATTGCGTCGGCGGATCGAACCGGTAACCCGCACCCCGTATGGTGGTGATGGTTTCGGTATCGAGCTTGCGGCGCAGCCGCACGATGCGCGAATCGATCGACCGATCGAAGGCTTCGGCATTTTCGGCGGGCGCGGCGGCAATGATATCGTCCCGCGTCAGCACCTTGCGCGGGCTGGCCAGGAACAGCCTGAGCAGCGCCACCTGCCCGGGGGACAGCTGTTCTTCCGTGCCCGAGCGGTGCATGACAATGGCCGATCGGAGATCGACCGTCGCGTTCTCCAGCACGATCAGTTCCCCGGCGCTCCTGCCGCGCCGAGCCAGAAGGCCGCCGATGCGAGCGGCAAGCTCCCTGACATTGAGCGGGCTTTCGACGACGTCGGCGGCGCCGAGTTCGAGTGCCAGAACCTTGTCGACCAGATCGGCCGGGCGGCAGATGAGGATGAAATCCGGTCCACCTTCGCCGCCATGTCGCCTGAGCAGGTCGCGCCCCTCCGCCTGGCTGACGCTGTCGCCGACAACCACGACATCGATACCCTTTTCCGAAAGCAGCGATTCGGCTTCCCACGGCTGTCGCGCCGCGCGGACGTCATGCCCGCGCCGCTCGAGATGATCGGCGAGATCGGTCGCAATTACTTCAGCGACGGAAACAAGCGCGATAACGGATCGTGCAGCCATGTTTTTCTACTCCGCATACGGCAACCCAAGAAGAGTGCTGGACATCATGTTTATACCCAATCTACTTTCCGCTGAAAGCGGGAGCGAAAGCATCGTGCGGGCACGAATTGTCATTGTCGAGGACGAGCCCGACCTGAGGGACGCGGTCGCCGAGTATCTCGGCGCCAGCGGCTATGATGTGGCCACGGCCGAAAGTGCGGCGGCGGCGCGCGACCTCCTGGAAACCCAGTCTTTCCATCTGGCCATTCTCGACATCGCCATGCCGGGCGAGGACGGCCTGTCGCTCGGCCGCTGGATGCGGTCGAAAATGCCGATCGGAATCATCTATGCGACGGCCGCCGGTACCGCGCTCGACCGCATCGTCGGACTGGAGCTCGGCGCCGACGACTACATCGTCAAGCCTTACGAATTGCGCGAAGTGCTGGCCAGGGTGCGCAGCGTGCTGCGCCGCGTTCCGGAGCCGACCGAGCCACAAAAGACCAAGGCTGAAACATCCGGCGGCCGCCGGTCCGTGAGCTTCGGACCCTTTCACGCCGATCTCGACGGCAGGCTCGTCACCGGCGCCAACGGCGCGGTCATCGACATGGCCAAGAGCGAGTTCGACGTGCTGGAGGTGTTCCTGACGCGCGCCAACCGGCTGCTGACGCGGGCGGCGATCTCCGAGGCGATCGGTTTCGTCGAGGACCCGGAATCATCCCGCGCCGTCGACATCCGCATCATGCGGCTGAGAAAGAAGATCGAGGCGGATCCGGCCAATCCGAAATTCCTGCGCACGGTGCGCGGCGAAGGCTATATCTTCTCGCTGCCAGCCGGTGAAAATAACTAAGGCGCAGCGGCTTGAGCAAGCCACGGCCAGGAAATGACCATGACGGCTGAAACAACACGCGCAGACGTGCCGGGCGCCAGGCAGGGCGCGGCGATGGCGGCCGTGCATGTGGTTCGCCGGCTGCGCGAAGCCGGCGACTGGCAGCGCGAGATGGAGGGTATTCTCCAAACGCTTTGCGAAGCCATGGATTGTCACCGCGGCATCCTGTTTCGCCTGCGCGAACTGCCCGGCCAGGGCTTCGCCCAGTCGGTCGCCGCTTATTGGATCGCCCCCCGGTTTGGCGGCGAACTGGCGTCACCGACCGTCATCATGCAGTCGGTCGTCGATTCCGACCCATTGCTGGAACGGCTGGCGGAGGACGAGCGTCAAGGCAAGATCTTCGCCGGGCACACACGCGATCTCGAAGGCTTTCTGCGGACCGATTTCGAAAAGCAGAACATCAAGTCGTTCCTGTCGGTGTCGGTCTTTTCGCACGGTAATTTGTGGGGCACGCTGGCGGTCAACGACTGCGTCAACGAACGCGAATGGACCGATCAGGAAGAGGCGGCGCTGCACATGGTGGCACTCGCCATTGGCGATGCAATCGAACGGTCGCCCTCCGACGCGCATGCCAGCGACGTCATTCGACGCACCATGCTGCAGGCCTCGCTCGACGCCATCATCGTCATCGACGAGACCGGCTCGATCATCGAATTCAATCCGGCGGCCGAGAAGATGTTCGGCTATCGACGAAGCGATATCCTCGGCAAGGACCTGCTCGATACGGTCGTGCCGGAATATTACCGCAAGGGCTATGCGTCGGGCGCCGAATACATGTCGGGCCGCGGCGCGCCGATGGTCGGCCAACGGCTTGAAACGGTCACCCAGAATGCCGCCGGTGAGGTTTTTCCGATCGAGCTGACGGCAACCGAGATGCGGGTCGCCGATCGCCAGCTGATCTTCGGCTCCATCCGCGACCTGCGCGACAAGTTGCGGGCTGAGGAGGAAATCAACCGCCAACGCGAAAAACTGCACCAGAACGAGAAGATGGCGGCAATGGGCTCGCTGCTTGCCGGCGTTTCGCACGAGCTCAACAATCCGCTGGCCGTGGTTGTCGCCCAGTCGACGCTGCTGCACGAATTCGCCGCCGATCCGCAGACCAAGGTGCGCGCCGAAAAGGTGCGCGCCGCTGCCGAGCGCTGCGGCCGTATCGTCAAGAGCTTCCTGTCGATGGTCCGCCTGCACCCGGCCGCGCAGGCCGAAACCGATCTCAACCAGGTGATCCGCGCCGCACTCGAAGTGACCGCCTATGGTGCACGGTCGAGCGGCATCATCATCGACACCAATTTCGCCAGCGGTCCGCTGCTGGCCATGGCCGATGCCGACCATGTGACGCAGGTGGCCGCCAACTTCCTTATCAACAGCCAGCACGCCTTGGCCGGCGTTGCCGGCGACCGCCGGATCAAGGTCCGTACGTTTCGCAGCGACCGCGGCAATCCCGGATTCTCGGTCGAGGACAACGGACCAGGCGTGCCGGAAGCGATACGCTCACGCATATTCGAATCCTATTTCACCACCAAGCCGGTCGGTGTCGGTACCGGCATCGGCCTGTCGATCTCGAAATCGATCATCGAGCGGCACAATGGCAATATCTGGTTCGAGGAGGTTTCGCCGAGAGGTGTGCGTTTTGTCGTGCAGCTGCCGGCTATCGCGGCCGGCGCGGCCGCCGCCGGCGAAGCTCCGTCGCGGTCGAGCGGCTTGCGTCACGCCCTGATCATAGACGATGAGCCGGATGTCGCGGCGTCGCTGTCCGATATTCTGGAGTTGATGGGCATCAAGTCGCGGATCGTGCCGGCCTGGGTCTCGGCCGCCGCGACGCTGAGCGGCCATGTGCCGCCGGACATCGTGTTTTCCGATTTGCGCATGCCCGGCACCAGCGGCATAGCCGCCTATCGCGAGCTACTCGCCGAAATGCCGGGTCTGGCGCGGCGCTTCGTGCTTGTCACCGGCGATCTGATCGGCGCGAAAGGCGAGATCGAGGCGCTGCCGGCGCCGCAGCGGCCGCCGATCCTCGAAAAACCGTTCAGCACGCTGGATGTGCGCGGCGTGCTCTCGGCCATTGCCGAGCAGGCCGCTCTGGGCGGGTAGACTCCACGATCTCTCCCGGAAGAAAAAAGGCTCCCGGCCGACATTGCGGCGGGAGCCTGACTGGAGTGCTGGAGGGCGCTCGCAAAAATCAAAAAACGTTCGGCGTATCAGCCAGCGGGGCGGCATTGGCGATCATGCGGACCGGTCGTGCCTTGCCCGACTGGGCAGCGATGACGCGCAGGCAATCCAGGCTCTCGGCGCCCCAGGCCTGCCCCTTGCAGGCAAAATCGATCTCCGGCACCGGCAGGCGCGCCGTCTTGGTGGTGGTGGTCGCGCCATCGATGAGGTTGGCCGGCGGGTTCAGTGAGGCGAAGGCCGGACCGACGGTCGGCGTCAACGCCATGCCGGCAAATGCGGCAGCCGCCAGCAGCATGAACATCGCCATTGGATGATCACTGGCGCGCTGGCGCAGCGCCAGCTTCGGGCGCCGGTCATTACGCTGGGGATCCTGCTGGCGAAGGTCGGTATCGGTGATCTGGATTTTCGTACGCATCGTCGTTTCCTTCGGTCTTCTTCTTTTCCCTGTTGAAACGAACTTAATCGCACCTTGTAACCGGCCAACGATGATGGATTAACGATTGTGTAACCGGCATGAAACCAAGCCCGCGGCCATTCCTGGGCAAACCGATCTGGCGTAGCTGGCAGCACCGGTGGCATTCCGTGGTCGTTTTCCGCTACCCACGGCACCAGATCCACGTCGCCTTTCCAGGCCCACGGAGCGTCGGGCGCTCAACAAGCGTAAGGGGATTAACGTCTGGAATTCCCGGGATTTTCCCGGCTTCGATCGTTCGGACGCGGCTCTCAAATCTCGCTCGATTTCCCGTCAAGAGTTCGCTCTATTTTCGCAAGCCATTGCATTTCAATGGAAAATATGCTTTTATTGAACGAGCATTCAATAACTAAAGAGCTTTTATGAACCCGCATCTGCGTGACGTGGCAATCCCCAACGATTGGGATCGGCGGGGCCTGCCGGGCTGGAGCTATCATTCCGACGCCTTGCTCGAGCTCGAGAAAGAGCACGTCTTCCGCAACCATTGGCAGATCGCCGGCCATGTCTGCGACGTGCCGAACGCCGGCGACTATCTGACGATGGACGTGGTCGGCGAGCGGGCGCTCGTCGTGCGTGGCAAGGATGGCGTTGTGCGCGCTTTCAACAATATGTGCCGCCACCGCGGCAGTCGCGTCGTTGCCGACAGCCAGGGCACTTGCAAGAATGCGCTGGTCTGCCCTTTCCATGGCTGGGTCTACAATCTCGACGGCACGCTGCGCGGCGCTGCCCGTCCGCGTTCCTTCCCTGACCTCGACAAGACCGAATTCGGCCTGATGCCGCTCGAGCTCGAAATCTGGATGGGCTTCATCTTCATCCGTTTCCGCAAGGGTGGGCCTCAGCCATCGGTGGCCGAGCTGTTGAAGCCGATCGAAGCCGAGATTGCCCATTACGGCGTCGCCGAGATGGTGCCGTCCTGGGGCATCTGGACCCAAAAGACGCCGGTCAACTGGAAGTCCGTGCGCGACGTCGACAATGAAGGCTACCACGTCGCCATGGCGCATCCGGCGCTGCAGGATCTTTACGGCGCGACCTATTTCGACGAGCCGTTCGTCAACGGCGTGTCGCGCTCGTTCGCCACTTACAATCCGCATGCGGGACGGCGCTGGAGCGTCGCGCAATATATCAAGCTCGCACCCGAGGCGAAACACCTGCCGGAGCACCTGCGCAAGGCCTGGATCTACTACGGCATCTTCCCGAACAACGCGCTGTCGATCATGCCGGAATAGGTGCAGTTCTATCAGGAATTCCCGCTGTCGACGGGTGAGACGCTGATGCGCGGCGCCATCTACCGCTATAGCGACGAGACTAGGGAACAGGCGGCTGCTCGCTACCTATCCTACCGCATCGACCGCGACACGCTGGCCGAAGATGTGCAGCTTTCGATATGGTCCAACGAATCCATGCTGTCCGAAGCCTTCGGAGGTTTTTACCTCTCCGATCTCGAATATGGCGTGCGCACCCACCACGACCATTTGCGCAAGCAAATTCCCGTGCTCGGATTGGAGACCGCGCCCGAGGAGAAGGATATGTGGGCGCTCAACGAGGCGCTCAGATCACGCTCCTGACGCCCTGGTCCTCAGGCCCAAATGGCGACGGGAATGCCGAAACGATCGGCGAGCGGCGGATCCGGAAACGGCATTGCCTCGCCTCTGATGATGCGACCGGCAACCAGCATCATCGCCGCGGCATCGAGGAAATCGTCGGCGGCCGCGCCGCGCGGCGGCGTCTGGTCGAGAAAACCCTGGCTATAACCATGCCGGGCAAGCAGCGCCTTGCGTTCGGCCATGCCGGCCGGATTGATGTTGCCCCTGATCTTCTTTGGCAGGCGCATCGCCCGGTCGCCGTTCAGTTTGCAGAAGGCAACTTCCGGATGCGATTCGAACACGCGGCTGCGCAGTTCGGGGCGCGCGATCAGCAGCGAATCGATCTCGCGGATCTTGGCGAAGATGCCGAAGGCCTGGATCGAGACGCCGCGCGGCGGATCTGAGGTCGTCTTGGCTACCTCACTTGCCTTGCGATGTGCGGCGTACCAGGCGTCGACCGTGGTGAAGGCTTCGATCTCCGCGTAGAGCGCGGCGCGGGAGGGGATGGCAAAGACACTGGACTGCCGGGCCCCAAGCAGCGGCCGCACCAGCGCCTCCGGGCCGCGACCGCCTCTTTGGGAGAAATCGGGCAGGCCGATTGGCATATCGACCGCAACGGTCGCATTGACGGGCAGTCGGTCGAGCAACGCCGCGAAGCTTGGGAAAACGGCTGTCGACGGTGTCGCACCGGGATCGCGGCGGACGGCTATCCAGCCGGCCTTGCAACCGTCGACGCCGACAAGGGTAACATCCGCGGGCACAACATCCCAAGGCACAACATGGTCGGGGGCAAGATCCTTGGGCGCATCATCCTGGGGCGCGGCGTCTTCGGCCTGCCTCACGCCCGGCGGTCCCGTTCCGGATGCAGGAGATGGCGAAGCTGCACCATCGCCATCGGGTGCGACAGGCTCTGGGCATCGGTCTCGAGCTGCAATTCGTCGCCGCCGCGCTTGGCGGTGCGCGCCAGGATCTCGTAGACCGCAGCCGTGGTCGATTGCAGCGCCTTGGCGGCCGGCTGGCCGGACAGGATCCGCGCCAGGTAGACGGCCGCCGTCAGGTCGCCGAGCCCATTCGGCGGCTTGTCGATGAGCCGGTGTTCGGCAAGCAGTGCCTCTCTGCCGGTGAGCAGCAAATTGCCGGTGCCGCCGGCCATCATCGCTGGTGCCGAAGTGACCAGCATTGCCGGTGGGCCGGCTTGCAGGGCTGCAGCCATTGCCGATTTCAGGTCGGGCAGCGGCGCTCCGGCCATCCATTCCAGCTCGTAGCGGTTGGGCGTGGCGATATCGGCGATCGGCATCAGCCGGTCGCGCATGGCGATAGCGGTCGGCTCAGGTACGTAGAGCCCGCCCGAATCGCCCATCACCGGGTCGCAGATATAGAGGGCGTCCGGCGTCTTCGCCTTGACCGCGCCGACCAGCGAAGCGACGACTTCGGCCTGGCCGGCCTCGCCGAGATAGCCGGACAGCACGGCGCCGACCTCGCCCAGCCACGGCGCGCGCTCGAGGTCGGCCATCAGCGCCTTGAACTGGTCCAGCGGCGGCACGATGCGGGTGGCCCGGCCATGGCCCGGATGCCAGGGCAGGATGACGGTCGGCACCGCCCAAACCGGAAAGCCGAGCGTCTCCAGCGCAAAGACGGCGGCACGGTTGCCGACCGAGCCACGTGCGACATGGCTGGAGACGACGATGACCGCGCGCGGCGCGTCGGCTTTTTCGGCACTCATTGATTTTTCCTAACCGCCCCTGGTGACGAAAAGCACGAGCCAGATCAACAGGCCGATGGCAATAAGCAAGCCCGCTGCGCGACCGATGCGGGTGCCCCAATATTCGATCGGATCCGACCGGTCGGCATCGGCCGCGGTGACGTGGTCGCGCGCCCCTCTGGCGGTTCGCGCGAGGAACGAGGCGCCGCCCGCGTCGGTCTCGCGCGCCACCCGTTCGATGATGCGGCGCGATTCCGCGTCGCTGTCGTGGCGTTTCGCCATGGTGATGTCCCGTTTTATGCCGAGCTTAACCCGTTCGCCTCGTCTGTCACAGGGCCCGACGGCGGATGGTAGAAAACCAGTAACACTTCTCGGCCGAAGTCATTTTCTTGCGCAAGGATTGTGCTAATGCTTCGCGTGCCAATGCCATCGAGGGGACCTTATCATGCTTGTCCAGCGCCTTTCTTCACCGCCAATCTTCCGTAATCTGGCTGCGTTCCTGGTCATGGCCGTCATGCTGCCGCTGCTTGCCGGCTGCGGCTACAACACCATCCCGACGGCTGAGGAAAACGCCAAGGCAGCATGGAGCGAGGTGTTGAATCAATACCAGCGCCGCGCCGATCTCATCCCCAATCTGGTCAACACGGTCAAGGGCTACGCCGCGCACGAGAAGGATACGCTCGACGCCGTGGTCGAAGCGCGCGCCAAGGCGACGCAGGTGACCGTGACGCCGGAAACGCTGAACAATCCGGAAGCCTTCAAGAAATTCCAGGACAGCCAGGCCGGCCTGACCAGCGCGCTGTCGCGGCTGCTGGCAGTGGTGGAGAACTATCCCGATCTCAAGGCCAACCAGAACTTTCTGGCGCTGCAAGCACAACTCGAAGGCACCGAGAACCGCATCACGGTCGCCCGCCGCGACTATATCCAGGCAGTGAGAGAGTACAATCTGACGCTGAGGACCTTCCCGTCGGTGATCTGGGCGACCTTGTGGTTCCGCGGCAACCAGCCGTTTGCGAATTTCACCATCGAGGAGGATAAGATGCAGCCGCCGAAGGTCGATTTCGGTACCAACACCACGCAAGGCGGGTGAACGGCGCCTGTTGAGCCTGGGCCTGTTGGCCTTGTATTCCTTCGCGCCCCCCTCTGTCCTGCCGGCCATCTCCCCACAGAGGGGGATGGGAAGAAACGCCGGCCTGATTTTTTTTGGCTTCGTTCTAACCTTTCTCCTCCTCCCGCTCACCGCCCTTGCCGCCGAACTGCCGGCGCTGACAGGACGGGTTGTCGACAATGCCGGCATCATCGATGCCGCGACCGAGGCGGCGCTGACGCAGAAGCTTGCCGATTTCGAGACCAAGGGTTCGGACCAGATCGTCGTCGCGACGATTCCCAGCCTCGACGGTGAGGAGATCGAGCCTTACGCCAACCGGCTGTTCCGCGCCTGGAAACTCGGCCAGGCGAAGGAGAACAACGGCGTGCTTTTGCTGGTGGCGCCGAACGACCGCAAGATGCGCATCGAGGTCGGCTATGGGCTGGAAGGCACGCTGACCGACCTGCACACCAAGCTGATCATCGAAAACGACATGGTGCCGGCCTTCCGTGCCGGCGATTTCTCCGGCGGCATCGTCAAGGCCGTCGACGACATGATCATGGTGCTGGAAGGCAATCCCGAAGAACTGGAGGCGCGCGGCCAACGCAACCAGCAGCCGCCGTTCAACAGCGACGATCTGTTCTTCACGATCTTCATAGCCATCTGGGCAATCATCTTTTTCGGCGGCCTCGCAGCCTCCATCCTGCCGCCGATCTTCGGCCAGAAGATCGGTCCCGGCCGCTATCGCTGGCTGGGCATGACCTTCGAGCCAAGCCGGCGGTCGTCCGGCGGCTGGTCGGGAGGTTCCGGCGGGGGATGGTCGTCGGGTTCAAGCGGTGGCGGGTTTTCCGGCGGCGGCGGTTCGTCCGGCGGCGGCGGCTCTTCGGGAAGTTGGTGACGAGATGACAAGACACGCCATCAGCCCGGTGGAATCCGGCCGTTTCATCAAAATGACCGGCACCGCGCTTATGGCCATGGCGGTGCTGCTGGTCGGCTTCGCGGCCCTTTCCGCCGAACTGCCGACGCTGACCGGACGGGTTGTCGACGGTGCCGGCATCATCGATACCACGACCGAGGCGGCGCTGACGCAGAAGCTTGCCGAGTTCGAGACCAAGGGTTCGGACCAGATCGTCGTCGCGACCATTCCCAGCCTCGACGGCGAGGAGATCGAGCCTTACGCCAACCGGCTGTTCCGCGCCTGGAAACTCGGCCAGGCGAAGGAGAACAACGGCGTCCTGCTTCTGGTGGCGCCGAACGACCGCAAGATGCGCATCGAGGTCGGCTATGGGCTTGAAGGCACCCTGACCGACCTGCACACCAAGCTGATCATCGAAAACGACATGGTGCCGGCCTTCCGTGCCGGCGATTTCTCCGGCGGCATCAGCAAGGCCGTCGACGACATGATCATGGTGCTGGAAGGCAATCCCGAAGAACTGGAGGCGCGCGGCAAGCGCAATCCGGCGAATGACAATCCTGTCGATCCGATCTTCATGCTGTTCATCGTCCTCTGGGCGACGATGTTCTTCGGCGGCTTGGCAATGGCGTTCCTGCCGCCGATCTTCGGCACGAAACTCTCGCCGGGCGTGTACAAATGGCTGGGCATGACGTTCCGCTACGGCCGTGGGCCAGCTTCGTCACCCTCCGGTGGCGGTGGCTGGACGTCGGGGACCTCGTCCGGCAGTGGCTGGTCGTCTGGAAGTTCCGGCAGCGGTTGGTCGTCCGGAAGTTCCGGCGGCGGGTTTTCAGGCGGCGGCGGTTCGTCCGGCGGCGGCGGTTCTTCAGGAAGCTGGTGAGACATCAATCATGGCAACACGACCGATCAGCCCCGAGGATCATGAGCGCATCGCCGATGCGATCCGCGCTGCCGAATCAAAGACCGACGGCGAGATCTACTGCGTCGTGGCGCATGCCAGCGACGGCTATTTCTTCCCGGCCGCTTTCATGGCGATGCTCGGCATGCTCGTCGTCAGTCTTGGCGTCGGTTACGGGCTGGAAGCCTGGTGGCTGTCGATCCGCTTGCCGCATTTCGTCATCGCCGAGCTTCTGGCGCTTGCCAGTGTGCTCATCCTGTTGTGGGCATTGCCCGCATTGCGCATCCATTTGGTGCCGAGGCGGCTGCGCTACCAGGCCGCCCACGCCAATGCGATGAAGCAGTTCCTCGCCCGCAACGTCCACCGCACCACAGCGCGCACTGGCGTGCTGGTGTTCGTCTCGATCGCCGAGCGCTACGCCGAGGTGGTTGCCGACAGCGGTATCGATTCTCGTGTCGGCCAGCATGTCTGGGACGGTGTCGTCCGCGACCTTACGGCGCATGCCGGCGACGATCGGCTTGCCGACGGCTTCATCAAGGCGATCGAAGCGGTCGGCGCCGTACTGGCCGAGCATTTTCCGGTCTCGACCGGCGACAGCAACGAACTGGACGACCATCTGGTCGAGATTTGATCTCGCTGAAAGCAGTTTTGCAGCGTCTCAAGGACGCACCGTTCGGCTGTGTGAAAGCATCGCGGCGGCTGACCGGACTCTTGCAATCGGGCGCGGCGGGTTTATGGTTAACCAATCATGAATACGCTGAGCATCGACATCAGGAAAGCCGAACCGCGCGATGCAGCCGCCATCGCCGACGTGCATCTCGAGGCCTGGCGCGGCGCCTATTCGGGCATCATCCCGCACCGCACGCTGACCTCGATGATCAACCGCCGCGGCGCCGACTGGTGGGCGAATGCCATTCGCCGCGCCGCCACCGTCCTGGTCGTCGAAATCGGCGGCAAAATTGCCGGCTATGCGACGATCGGCAAGAACCGCGCCCGCGAACTCAGGCAGCAGGGCGAGATCTACGAACTTTACCTGCGGCCGGAATATCAAGGCATCGGGCTCGGCAGCCGGCTGTTCTCGGCCGCACGGGCACGGCTGGCCGACCATGGCCTGAAAGGCATGGTGGTCTGGGCGCTGGAAGACAATCAGAACGCACTTGCCTTCTATGCCGGCGCCGGTGGCCGCGATGTTGCCGAGGGCGTCGAGATCTTCGAGCAGAAGGCGCTGAAGAAGGTCGCTTTCGTCTGGGAATGACGGCCAGCGCATGATCCGGCCGGTTCCCGGTCGGACGATCTCCCCAGTACCATTCGCCGCATTGCACCATTCGCCGCCGCCCGCTATCGATCTTCAATCGAGAGAGGGATAAAGCGATGCGTATCGAAGCGATTGCCAGCGGAAAGAACCCGCCCGAGGACGTCAACGTCATTATCGAGGTGCCGATCGGCGGCGAGCCGATCAAGTACGAGATGGACAAGGAAGCCGGCACGCTGTTCGTCGACCGCTTCCTGCACACTTCGATGCGCTATCCCGGCAATTACGGTTTCGTGCCGCACACGCTGTCGGGCGACGGCGACCCGATCGACGTGCTGGTCTGCAACACACGCGCGCTGGTGCCGGGCTGCGTCATCAATGTGCGGCCGATCGGCGTGCTGGTGATGGAGGACAATGCCGGCCAGGACGAAAAGGTGATCGCGGTGCCTTCACCCAAGCTGACCTTGCGCTACGAGGACGTCCACGAATACACGCAATTGCCTGACATTACCCGCCAGCAAGTGCAGCACTTTTTCGAGCACTACAAGGATCTCGAACCCGGCAAATGGGTCAAGATCGAAGGCTGGTACGATGCCGCCTATGCCAAGAAGATGATCGTCGAGGCAATCGAGCGGGCCAAGCGCAAGTAATTGTCGGGCGCAAGTAATCAGTTGTCGACGCGGCCGAAAGCGGGCGTGTTGCCAAGCACCTCACGCTTGTCCTTGCCGCAGGCGAAGGTGCGTGCCTTTTCGTCGGCAAGCTTGCGCGCTTGATCGTTGGCGGCGGGATTGCCCGTGGCGAGCACAAGGCCGATCGTGCAGCCTTCGTGGGCGTCAGGCTGGGCAACCTTGGCGACGATCAGCACTTCCGTCGACTTGTTCTCGCCCTCGGTATCGCTGATCGAGCGACGATGAATGACGGCGAAGGGAATGGCAGTTTTGCCGTTGGTCTCGATCCGCCACTCGACTTTGGGTCCAGCCGAATTGAGGGCGGAAAAGCTTTCCCAGACCGTGGTCATATCGCCAGGTGGAAAGCCGTAGAACAGCGATTCCCGCGCGTCGTCGTAGGAAACCAGCACCGGGTAACCGCGGTAGCCCGAACAGGCGAGATCGGCCCAGTCGCCGTCGCCTTCTTCCGCCTGGGCATAGGTGACGCAGTCCTTTTCCCAATCGAGATCGGTATAGACGCTGGATATCTCGCTGGCCCGGGCCGCCTGGCAGGAACCGGCGAGGACAAGCAGGATCGAAAGCGCGCGCATGGCGGACAACTCGGTTCGGCTGCCGCAGCGTACCGTCAAATTTAACAGCAGCCTAGACGAAGCCAGGCTGCTCACAGTGGTCTGGTAAACGGAACACTATTTCTTCAAGCTTGCCTCTATCAGAAGGTCGGCGTTGCGGGCCACCGACTGCGCCGGTCCGCCGGCACCGAACAGCTGGCCGCTAATATAGGCGCCCTCGATCAGCAGCAGCAGCCCGTCGCCCAGCGTGTCGGCGTCGCCGGCGCCCATCGCTGCCGCCATGGCGCGCAGGCGGCGGCGCAGTTCCTGCTTGTTGGCCTCGCTCACGACGCGGGCCGGATGGCCAGGTTCGGGATATTCGACCGCGGCATTGGTCATGCCGCAGCCGCGATAATCGGGCCTTTGCGTGCGCTTGCCGACACGCGTCAGAAAAGCGACGATCTGGGCGCGTGGGTCGCCGGGATGGGCGTCCACCGCCTCGTCGAAACGCTCCCAGAATTCGAGGTCATAGTGCCGGAGGTAGGATGCGGCCAACTCGTCCTTGGACGGAAAGCTGCGGTAGAGGCTGGGCTTGGTGACGCCGGCACGCCGTACGATCTCATCGACGCCGATCGCCCTGATGCCTTGCCGGTAGAACAGGTCGCGCGCGACCTGGAGAATCCGTTCGGCGGCGCGAGGCGGCGGTGCGTCATTGGCCTTGATCGTTGGTTCAATGCTTTTCATGCCTGGTCTGCCGATTAGCTGGTTGACAATGTTACCGGTCGGTACGTATGTTTCGCGCTCCTGCAACGTACCGGTCAGTAACATGATAGCTCAATCCCGCCCGTTTGGCCAGCGCTACGCTTTCGTCGTGGTCGCCGTCATCTTCCTTTGCCTGCTGATCGCAGCGGGTCTGCGTTCGGCGCCGGCAGTCATGATGCTGCCGCTGGAGAACAGTTTCGGCTGGCGGCGCGATGTGGTGTCGCTGGCGGCGGCCACCGGCATCTTCCTCTATGGCCTGACCGGGCCGTTTGCCGCGGCGCTGATGGAGCGGATCGGGCTGCGCCGCACCTTGCTTGCTGCGCTGCTTTTGATGTCGGGATCGACCGCGCTCAGCCTGTTGATGACCAAGCCGTGGCATCTGCTCCTCACCTGGGGCGTGTTTTCCGGCATCAGTTCGGGCGCTGTCGCCACCGTGCTCGGCGCGACCATCGTCAACCGCTGGTTCAAGACCAATCGCGGCTTGGTGATGGGACTGATGTCGGCCTCCAGCGCCACCGGGCTGCTGGTCTTCCTGCCGCTGCTCGCCTCGCTCGCCCAGTCGGGCGGCTGGAAGCCGGTCGCCCTTGCCATAGCAGTGGCCACCGCTGCCTTGGTGCCGCTGGTTTATATGCTGGTGCCGGAGCGCCCGGCTGCGATTGGCATGGTGCGTTACGGTGCCGAGGCCGACGACGTGCCGCCGGTGCCGCCGGCCTCGCAAGGCAATTTCCTCGCGCATACGCTGAGCACGTTGCGCCGAGCCGCCGGTACGCGTGTGTTCTGGTACCTGTTTGCTACCTTCTTTGTTTGCGGCTTCACCACCAACGGGCTGGTCGGCACGCATCTGATCGCCTTTTGCGGCGACATGGGCATCGGCGAAGTGCAGGCCGCCGGCCTGCTGTCGATGATGGGCATTTTCGACCTGATCGGCACGACGCTGTCGGGCTGGCTCACCGACCGTTTCGACCCGCGCAAGCTGCTCGGCGTCTATTACGGCATCCGCGGCCTGTCGCTGATCTATTTGCCCTATTCCGGCTTCTCGGCGACCAGCCTGATCATCTTCGCCGTGTTTTACGGATTGGACTGGATCGCCACGGTGCCGCCGACGCTCAGGCTTTCCAACGAGGCGTTCGGCGACCGCAGCGGGCCGATCGTCTTCGGCTGGATCGTCGCCGGCCATCAGGTCGGTGCGGCGACGGCGGCCTTTTTCGGCGGCACCATGCGCGAGCTGCAAGGCAACTACGAGCTTGCCTTCCTGATCGCCGGCATGACGGCAATAGCCGCCGCCTGCATATCGCTGCTGATCAATACCGCCCGCCCGGCGTTTGATCCGGAACCGCAGGCGGCTTGAGCTGCAACGGCTGAGCGCTAATCTCCCCTCTTGAGGGGGAGATGGCCGCGAAGCAGCCAGAGGGGGTCGGTCCGACCGGGCCAGGCCCCCGTATAGCAGACGCAGGAGGTCGGCGCTTCTCGCGAGACGACCCCTCTGTCGCCTTTCGGCGACATCTCCCCCTCAAGGAGGGAGATTCGCCAGCCTGTTCACTGTTATCAAACCTTCATCGTTTCGAAATGTGCCTGAAACATTGAAGCTGGAGCTTGGCGGCGACGTTCAACGCCATCCAGGAGACAGCCATGAACAAGATTTCGATGACGCGGCGCGCTTTCGTCACGTCGGCCAGCGCCGTTGGCCTGGTCGGCGCGTCGGGCCTCGCCCTTCCCTATTACTCGCGCGCCAATCAGCGCCCGGCTTTCACCCATGGCATCCAGTCCGGCGACGTCGACGCGACCAGCGGCATGGTCTGGACGCGCACGGACCGGCCGTCGCGCGTCATGTTCGAAGTGTCGTCGACGGAAAGCTTCGCCAATGCCGTCCGCTTAGCGCCGCTCGATACCTCGCCGGCCAGCGATTATACAGTGAAGCGGCTGCTTACCGAGCTCGCTTCCGACCAGGACATTTTCTACCGCATGGTCGCGGCCGATCTTGCCGATATCAATGTCGTGTCCGAGCCGATCGTCGGCCGCTTCCGCACGGCACCTGCCTCGAAGCGCGACATTCGTTTCGCCTGGTCGGGCGACACCGCCGGCCAAGGCTGGGGCATCGACGAGACCGGCATGAAGACCTACGCCACGATCGCCAAGCACACGCCCAACTTCTTCCTGCATTCGGGCGACACGGTCTATGCCGATGGCGCGATGAAGGACGAGGTCGACCTGCCCAGTGGCGGCAAATGGAAAAACACAGTGCTGATCGACGAGAAGCGCAAGGTTGCCGAGACGCTGGACGAGTACCGCGGCCAGTGGAAGTACAATTTGATGGACAGGAACGTGCTGGGGCTCAACGCCATCTGCCCGACCTTCTATCAGTGGGACGACCATGAGGTGCTGAACAACTGGTCGGATTCGAAGGACCTGAGCGCCGACGACCGCTACACCGAAAAATCGATCCATGTGCTGGCGGCACGTGCGGCGCGCGCCTTCCATGAAATGACGACGATCCGTTACGAGCCGTCGGAGCCCGGCCGCGTCTACCGCAAGATCGTCTATGGTCCGCTGCTCGACGTGTTCTTCCTCGACATGCGTTCCTACCGCGGCCCCAACGGTCCGGATATGCAGGAGACGATGACGCCGCAATCGCGCATCCTCGGTGAACAGCAGATCAAGTGGCTGAAGCGTGAACTGGCGAATTCCAACGCAACCTGGAAAATCATCGCCGCCGACATGCCGCTCGGCCTCGTCGTCTGGAACGACGGCACCAAGAAGGTAGGGGCCGAGGCGGTCAGCAATGGCGACAATGGCCCGGCCAAGGGGCGTGAGCTGGAAATTGCCGACCTTCTTCGCTATATAAAGAACGCTGGTATCAGCAACACTGTCTGGCTCACCGCAGACGTGCATTACACAGCCGCGCATTACTACAATCCGGACAAGGCGCAGTTCCAGGACTTCAACCCGTTTTGGGAATTCGTTTCGGGTCCGATCCATTCCGGCACCTTCGGGCCTAATGGTTTCGACATGACATTCGGCCCGGAGCTGAAGTTCATAAAGGCACCGACTGCCGAACAGGGTCAAAACCTGCCGCCGTCGGCCGGCCTGCAGTTCTTCGGGCTCGTCGACATCGACGGCGCCACCGAGCAGTTGACGGTGCGGCTGATGGATCGCGACGACAGCGAACTCTACAAGGTCACGCTCGATCCGGTGCGGTCGGCGTGAGTGATTGCGTCCTACCCTCGGGCCAGCCCGAGGGTAGGACGTATATCAATCGGGATAGCAGACGACGGGAATGTTGGGCCAGACGGCGCTGTCGCATCCGGCATTTTGCTGCCGCTGCTTGAAGGCGGTGCTGACCGGCCCAGTCACCACCGGATCGACGCCGTCGGGAGCATCGGCAAAAAGCTGCTCCGCCGACCGCTTGTCGGACGGCAAAGCAGTCCGCGTCTCCTTGAACGACGCCGCCGACTGCGCCGCGCCTGCCGCGAGGAGGACGGCGAGTGCGCTACATGCCAAAATCGGCCGGAGTCTGTTGCCTATCTCGATCATGAAATTCGAACTGTCCGGACCATGAAAGGTTCCGCCTTGGTTAATAATTCCACTTCACACCAAGACATTTAAGATTTGGTGACTTTATTTGGTGGCTCGCCTCCTCTTTCGCAATTGCGAAAAACCCTGTATGAGCCGCCCAACCGAAAGAGGCAGCGCCTTTTGGCCTGCTGCCTGCAACGCTCCCGAGACCAAAACATGAAAATCCGCAATATCGCGATCATCGCGCACGTCGACCATGGAAAAACCACCCTCGTCGACCAGCTTCTGAAACAGTCCGGCTCGTTCCGCGACAACCAGCGTGTTGCCGAACGCGCCATGGATTCGAACGATCTCGAAAAGGAACGCGGCATCACCATCCTGGCCAAGGCGACCTCGGTCGACTGGAAGGACACCCGCATCAACATCGTCGACACACCCGGCCATGCCGACTTCGGCGGCGAGGTCGAGCGCATCCTGTCGATGGTGGATTCGGCCATCGTGCTGGTCGACGCCGCCGAGGGGCCGATGCCGCAGACCAAATTCGTGGTCGGCAAGGCACTCAAGGTCGGATTGAAGCCGATCGTCGTCATCAACAAGATCGACCGGCCGGATGCCCGCTATGTCGAAGTGGTCAACGAGGTGTTCGACCTCTTTGCAGCACTTGACGCCACCGACGAGCAGCTCGACTTCCCTATCCTTTACGGTTCAGGCCGCGACGGCTGGGTCTCGGAAAACCCCGAAGGTCCGAAGGACCAGGCTCTGGCGCCGCTGTTCGACCTCGTCATCAAGCACGTGCCGGCGCCGACCGTTCATCCTGGGCCGTTCCGCATGATCGGCACCATCCTGGAAGCCAATCCGTTCCTCGGCCGCATCATCACCGGCCGTATCGAATCCGGCACGCTGAAATCCAACCAGGCGGTCAAGGTCCTGCACCATGACGGCACCCAGGTCGAAACCGGCCGAATCTCGAAAATCCTCGCTTTCCGCGGGCTCGAGCGCCAGCCCATCGACGAGGCGCAGGCGGGCGACATCGTCGCTATTGCCGGCCTGTCGAAGGGCACCGTCGCCGACACGTTCTGCGACCTGTCGGTGACCGAACCGCTGCACGCGCAGCCGATCGATCCGCCGACCGTGACGATGTCGTTCCTCGTCAACGATTCCCCGCTGGCCGGCACCGAGGGCGACAAGGTGACCAGCCGCGTCATCCGCGACCGCCTGCTGCGCGAGGCCGAAGGCAATGTCGCGCTGAAGATCGAGGAATCGCCGGACAAGGATTCGTTCTTCGTCTCCGGCCGCGGCGAGTTGCAGCTGGCCGTGCTGATCGAGACGATGCGCCGCGAAGGTTTTGAGATCGCCGTGTCGCGGCCGCGCGTCGTCATGCAGAAGGGCGAGAACGGCGAATTGCTGGAGCCGGTCGAGGAAGTCGTCATCGACGTCGACGAGGAGCATGCCGGCGTCGTCGTGCAGAAGATGTCGGAGCGCAAGGCCGAGATGGTCGAGCTGCGCCCTTCGGGCGGCAATCGCCAGCGCATCGTCTTCCACGCACCGACGCGCGGCCTGATCGGCTACCAGTCGGAGTTGCTGACCGACACACGCGGCACCGCCGTGATGAACCGGCTGTTCCATGCCTATGAACCCTACAAGGGCGAATTGCCGGGCCGTACCAACGGCGTGCTGATCTCCAACGAACAGGGTGAATCGGTGGCTTACGCCATGTGGAACCTGGAAGACCGCGGCCCGATGGTCATCGACCCCGGTGTCAAGGTCTATCAGGGCATGATCATCGGCATCCATTCCAGGGACAACGACCTCGAAGTCAACGTGCTCAAGGGCAAGAAGCTGACCAACATCCGTGCCGCCGGCAAGGACGAGGCGGTGAAGCTGACGCCGCCGATCCGCATGACGCTGGAGCGCGCACTGGCCTGGATCCAGGACGACGAGCTGGTCGAAGTGACGCCGAAAACCATCCGCCTGCGCAAGCTCTATCTCGACCCGAACGAGCGCAAGCGTTTTGAGAAATCAGCGAAAGTGGTCGGCGCGGCATAAGCCACGTTTCTCCGCCATTATCAGGGAGGGAGCACGTGCGTGCTTCCTCCCTTTATCTTATCCGCCGGCAGCCGCGACAATGTCGTCCCGGTCTGGTTCACCAGACAGGTCGATACGGATCGACGTTCCCGCTCGTGCCGGCCGGCGCAAGGCTTTGGACCCGTCCGGACCAACGGCAAGCAATCGCTTCTCTTCCCAGGCCTGAAGCCGCGATCGCGAGACACCGAGTTCGCTGGCGAGCAACCGGTCGAGCCGCAGCGCTGTCGGCATTTCGAGCCAGAGCTGAAGTTCGAGAACGGTGGTGTTTTCCGGCCTGTCCCCGAGCACCTGCTTATGAACGATGGCTTCAGGAAACTCCTCGACGCGTCCGATCCTGCTTCGCAGTGCGACAACATCGAAAGCATGGCGCCGCGCCAGGACCGGATCGTTGCTTTCGAGCGCCTGCAACATTGCCTGTTCGATATCGCGGTGGCTGCAGCGCTCCAGAATGCCGAAATTCCAGGAGTTGTCGCAGTCGATGCAGCGGTAGATCAACCAGGCGTCAATGCGTTTGCCATTGGCATTGACGCGGAATTTGCCGCTGCAGCGATAGGCTTTCAGGCCGCCGCAGCGATTGCAGTTGAGGTGAGGTCGAGGTGCGGTTTTGGGCGCGATCGCCCAGCGGATACGCAGTGTCGAAGGCATGCCGAAAAGCCCTTCCCGTCGGGAAGTTCGTCAGATCGGCGATATCGAGAACCCTTGCGGGCACGGCGTGGCGAGAGACTGCGGCAGTTGGAAATCAGGTGTCGCGGGTGGCTATGCGCAACAGCGGTTCAGCAGTGCCAAACCGGTCTCGAACCGCCACCCTGAGGAACACGTGATGTGAAAACAGGCACCGCGACTGCGACGCCCTGCTCTGTGTTGGGGGAGTTGACGAGACCGGCGGTTACGTAGGCAAAGTGAAGCTCGGAAAGGATTTCGGGACGACATCTCTAGCCGTGAGGTGCCTGGCCGACAAGCCTTCATTCGGTAGACGCTACCGTCGCCGGAACAGTTGGGTTATGTTGAACACCCAAACATTTCAAACGAGACCGCGTCATGCATTTCACGTCGCTGCTGATTTTTGCCGGCGCCCTGCTTGTTGCCGCCGGCTCGCCCGGCCCATCGATCGCCGCTCTTGTGGCGCGGGTCATCGCAAAGGGCTTTCGCGACGTGTTTCCGTTCCTGCTTGCCATGTGGATCGGCGAAGCGATCTGGCTGTCACTGGCGGTGTTCGGCCTCGCCGTGGTGGCGCAGACCTTTCACTTCGCCTTTGTCGTCGTGAAGTGGGTCGGCGTCGCCTATCTCGGCTGGCTTGCCTGGAAGATGTGGACGGCACCGGTCGAGGCAAAGGAAGGTTCGCTGCCGCGCGAAGATTCGCCCGCCAAGCTGTTCTTTGCGGGCATGGCGGTGACGCTCGGCAACCCCAAGATCATGATGTTCTATCTGGCGCTGCTGCCGACCATCATCGACCTCGGTTCGGTCAGCATGGTCGGCTGGGTCGAGCTGACGGCGACCATGGCCGTGGTCCTGGTCGCCATCGATTTGACATGGGTGCTCGCCGCATCGCAGGCGCGCAAGCTCTTGAGGAGCAAGCGGGCGATGAAGATCGCCAACCGCGTCAGCGCCGGCACTATGGCCGGCGCTGCGGCGGCGATCGCGGCACGGTCCTGAGCCGGCGCGTCAACCCATTTCGATTATCGGCGCAATCTCGACGCTGAAACCCGGGTCCGTCAAGATAGGACAATCCTTGGCTTTGCCGACGGCATCGTCGATGTCTTTTGCTTCGATGATGGTGTAACCGGCGGTCGGATTGCTGCCGCCATTGTTCTCGACCTTGCCGCCAGGCAGCACGGTCTTCGACATGCCGACTGGATTGCCACCGTCGACCACGGCTGAGCCAAGCTTGCCGTACCAGCCGTTCCAGGCATCCATTGCTGCCTTCCGTTCGGCCTCCTCGGTCGGCATCTTGCCCGAGCCGTGATAGACGTAGAGAAATTTCGCCATGTTCTCCTCCTCTGATCGGCGGCATCGAACCGGCATGCGGTCATGCCGCATGCCGATCATCGGACCAAACCGGCAAACAAGCAACGAGAATGCGAAGTAGCTAATATAATGTGCGGTTGGCTCGCAACAGCGGTGCCCTATCGCGCCATCGCGTGGTATTCATCGTTCGGCCGCATGTCGATTGCCGATGCCAGCCGGTTCGACATGTTGAAGAACGCCGCGGTCGAGGCGACGTCCCAGATGTCGCGGTCGGAAAAGCCGACTTGCCGCAGCGCCGCCCGGTCCGCTTCGACGATCTTTGCCGGCTGTTCGGTCAGCCTCACCGCGAATTCGAGCATGGCGCGTTGCCTGTCCGACAGCTCGGCGGCGCGAAAATTCATCACCATCATCTCGCCGAAGGCCGGGTCGCCGCTGGCGCACCGCCGCGCCATGCGCGACCAGGCAATAATAGCAATGGTTGACCGACGAGACGGCCACCGCGATCATCTCGCGCTCGAGTTTCGACAGGCCGGATTCACCCAGCATCAAATCATTATACATGTCGGTGAAAGCGCGCAGCTTCTTCTCATCGAAGGCATAGGCGAGCAGCACGTTGGGAACGAGGCCGAGCTTCTCCCGGCATTTGGCGAAATAAGCCTTGGTCGCGTCGCTCAGCTCCGCCGGTGCCAGGTCAAGCGCGGTGATTTTGTCCGTCATGGCGGATTTCTCCTCGTTTTTCGCCAGGCTGCCGGTGAATTCCGACATTTCGTCGCAAGCCGTCAAACCTTTGTCGCCAAATACCGGTCATCTGTTAGCATAGCCGCAAAAAACATGTGACGGGAGGGATTCATGGCCAGCGTAAAGTCAGCGAGCCGGTTGAAAAAAGCCGGCTTGACGAGGGGTGAAGCCGCGGGCGGCGAAAAGCCCGGCAGGCTTGCCGACTACTTGCTGGCCCGAGCTCCGGCCGAAGATGTCGCCGCCTACGACGTCATCGATCTCGAACGCGCTGCCGAACTCGCCGGCCGCGCCGTCGCCAGGCACAAGAAGGACGACTGCGTCGTTGCCATAGACGTCGATTCCGGTGTCGTCCGCCAGGGCCGGCCGATGACGGTGATCACCGTCGTCAACGACAACATGCCGTTCCTGTTCGATTCCGTCCTCGGCGAGATTACCGAAAGCGCCGGCGAGCCGCTGCTGGTTACCCATCCGGTCATCGTGGTCAGGCACGGCAAGAACGGTGTCGAGGAAATCCTCGGCGATGGCGGTTATGCCAAGGGCGACCACAGCCATGACCGGCTGAGCGTCATCCACGTCCATATCGGCCGCCTTTCGGCCGAGCAGGCCGAAGGCCTGGCCGCACGCCTGACCAAGCTGCTCGGCCAGGTGCGCGCCGCCGTCACCGACTGGAAGCCGATGCTCGCCCGCCTCGACCGGGCGATCTCGGAATTCCGCTACTCGCCAGTGCCGCTCGACAAGGCCCATGTCACCGAGGCGATCGCCTTCCTCGAATGGCTGCGCGACGACAATTTCACCTTTCTCGGCATGCGCGAATTCAACTACACCGGCGGCGAGACGAGCGGCATGCTCGAGCGCGCCGAAAAGCCTGGCCTCGGCATCCTTTCCGATCCCGACGTGCTGGTGCTCAGGCGCGGCACCGAGGCGGTGAGCACGACGCCGGAGATCCGCGCCTTCCTGCATGGGCCGGAACCGCTGATCGTCACCAAGGCCAACGCCAAGTCATCGGTGCACCGCCGCATCTATCTCGATTACATCGGCGTCAAGACGTACACCGCCAAGGGCGTGCTTTCGGGCGAGCTGCGCATCGTCGGCCTGTTCACCTCGACCGCCTATACGCGCTCGGTGATGAAGATCCCCTATCTCAGGTCGAAAGCCGAAACCATCATCGCCAAATCCGGTTTCAACCCTGAAGATCATTCCGGCAAAGCTTTGATCAACGTGCTGGAGAGCTATCCGCGCGACGAGCTTTTCCAGGTTCCGGTGCCGATCCTGCGCAAGCATGCCGAAGCCATACTGGGCTTGATCGAGCGGCCGCGCGTCAGGGCATTGGTGCGTGTCGACCAGTTCGACCGCTTCGTCTCCGTGCTCGTCTTCGTGCCGCGCGACCGCTACGACAGCGTCGTGCGCGAGAAGATCGGCACCTATCTGAAGACCGTCTTCGAAGGCCGGCTGTCGGCCTATTATCCGGCCTTCCCGGAAGGCGGGCTGGCGCGCGTCCATTTCATCATCGGCCGCTCCGGCGGCAAGACGCCGAAGGTCGAGCAAGCGACGATCGAGGCGGCGATCCGCGACATCGTACGGACCTGGGACGATGCACTGCGCGAGACCGCGACAGAGACCGGCGCCGATGCCAGACTCACGGCCATTGCCTCGCGTTTTTCGGAAAGTTATCGCGACAGTTTTCCGCCGTCCGTGGCGCTGGCCGACGCCGGGCGCATCGCCAAGCTCGACGCGTCAAATCCGATCGCCATCGACTATTACCGTCACGCCGAACAGAAGCCGCATCAGGCGGCGCTGAAGATCTATCACCATGGCAGCCCGGTGGCGCTGTCGCGGCGCGTGCCGGTGCTGGAAAACATCGGTTTCCGCGTCATCAGCGAGCGCACTTTCGAGGTCGGCGTCATTCAATCCGGCATGATCAATGGTGATCAGCCCGGCATGGTCTTCATCCACGACATGGAACTCGAGAACAGCTACGGCAGGCCGATCGACCTCGGCAATGGCGGCGCGCTGTTCGAGGATGCGTTCCTTTCCGTCTGGCGCGGCGATGTCGACAATGACGGCTATAACGGCCTTGCCCAGACCGCCGGCCTGTGGTCGGGCGAGATCACCGTCCTGCGCGCCTATGGCCGCTATCTGCAGCAGGCCGGTATCCCGCAGAGCCAGGATTTTATCGCCGCCGCACTCAACCGTTATCCCGAGATCGCCCGCGGCCTGCATGCGCTGTTCGTCGCCCGCCTCGGCCCGACGGCTGAAACGGAAGGCGTCGGCCAGGCCAAACATCTGAAGGCCAAGATCACGGATGCGCTGGAAGACGTTCCCAACATCGACGACGACACCATCATCCGCCGTTATCTGAACCTCATCGAAGCCTCGTTGCGCACCAATCATTTCGTTACCGATACGAAAGAGAAGGGCCAATCACTGGCGATCAAGCTCGATTCGCAATCGGTCGACGGGCTGCCGGCGCCGCGGCCATGGCGGGAGATCTTCGTCTACGGCTCCGAGGTCGAGGGCGTGCATCTGCGCTTCGGTCCGGTCGCGCGCGGCGGCCTGCGCTGGTCGGACCGTGCCCAGGACTATCGCACCGAGGTGCTCGGCCTGGTCAAGGCACAGCAGGTCAAGAATGCGGTGATCGTGCCGGTTGGCGCCAAGGGCGGCTTCTACCCGAAAAAGCTGCCTATGAGCGCCGGGCGCGACGCCATTTTCGAGGCCGGCACGGCCGCCTACAAGAATTATGTTTCCAGCCTGTTGTCGATCACCGACAATATCGGGCTGGACGGCGTCATCCCGCCAGCCGGCGTGGTGCGGCGCGACCAGGATGATCCGTATTTCGTCGTCGCCGCCGACAAGGGCACGGCGACCTTCTCCGACACCGCCAACGCCATCAGCGAACGGCACGGCTTCTGGCTCGACGACGCTTTCGCCAGCGGCGGTTCGGCCGGCTACGACCACAAGAAGATGGGCATCACCGCCAAGGGCGCCTGGGAAGCGGTCAAGCGGCATTTCCGCGAGATGAACCGCGACATCCAAACCACGCCGTTCACCGTCGTCGGTGTTGGCGACATGTCGGGCGACGTGTTCGGCAACGGCATGCTGCTGTCGGAGCAGACCCGGCTGATCGCCGCCTTCGATCATCGCGACATCTTCATCGATCCCGATCCCGACATGGCGGCTTCGATGGCCGAGCGCCGGCGTATGTTCGCTCTCGCCCGTTCTAGCTGGCAGGATTACGACAAGACGAAGCTGTCCGAAGGCGGCATCATCGTCTCGCGCAGCCAGAAGTCGATCACCTTGCCGGCCGCCGCGGCTGCAGCGATCGGCCTCGGCAAGACAACGGCCACACCGGTCGAGATCATGAGTGCCATCCTCAAGGCGCCCGCAGACCTTTTGTGGTTCGGTGGCATCGGCACCTATGTCAGGGCATCGGGCGAGACCAACCAGGACGTCGGTGACCGTGCCAATGACGCGATCCGGATCACCGCGCTGGAGCTGCGTGCCAAGGTCATCGGCGAGGGCGCCAATCTCGGCGTCACGCAGCGGGCGCGCATCGAATTCGGATTGAATGGCGGCCGCTGCAACTCAGATGCGATCGACAATTCGGGCGGCGTGAACTGCTCCGACGTCGAGGTCAACATCAAGATCGCGCTGGCTTCCGCCATGCGCAAGGGATCGTTGACCCGGCCGGCGCGCAACAAATTACTGGCCGAGATGACCGATGAGGTCAGCGCCCTGGTGCTGTCCAACAATTACCAGCAGACGCTGGCGCTGTCCCTTGCCCGTAAGCGCGGCCTTGCCGACATTGCCCATCAGAGCCGCTTCATGGAGGCGCTCGAGGCGCGCGGGCTGCTCGACCGTGCCGTCGAGACGCTGCCGTCGCCGGCGGCCCTTGCCGAGCGCGAGGCGCGCGGCGAGCCGCTGACCCGGGCCGAGCTCGGCGTGTTGCTTGCCTATGCCAAGATCGTGCTGTTTTCCGATATCGTCGCCAGCGAGGTGCCGGACGATCCGCATTTCGACCGCGACCTGATGGGTTACTTTCCCGACCGCATGGCGAAGAAATATGCTGCGGAAATCCACGGCCATCGCCTGCGTCGCGAGATCATCGCCCGTGTCGTCGCCAATGATCTGGTCAATCGCGGCGGCCCGTCCTTCGTCAACAGGCTGCAGGAGGCGACCGGGCGCAATGCCGCCGATGTCGTGCGCACCTTCGCCGTGGTGCGGGATGGCTTTGCACTGCCGGCGCTCTATCGCCAGATCGACGCGCTCGACAACCAGATCGACGGACAGATCCAGCTCGACCTCTATCAGGCGGTCAGCCGGCTGATCTATGTGACCAGCGGCTGGTACCTGAAGAACGATGCCGGCACCGCACCGCTCGGGCAGCGGATCGCCGAGTTGCAGGATGCGCGCAAGGCGCTGGAGCCGAAGCTCGCTTCGCTGCTGCCGGCCTTCTCGCGCGAGCGGATCGAGGAGCGGCGGCACAGCCTGTCGAAGGGCGGCGCGCCCGAGAGCCTCGCCGAGCAACTGGCGTTGACCGATGTGGCGGAACTCATCCCCGACATTGCGCTGACGGCGCGGACGGCAAATGCCGGCATCGTCGCTGCCGCCAAGGCGTTTTTTGCAGTCAGTGATGTCTTCCGCATCCCGCGCGTCGAAGATGCGGCGCGCGCGATCATGCCCTCGGATTATTACGATCAACTGGCGCTTTCCCGCGCCACCGACACGATCGGCGCGGCCAGGCGCGGCATCGCCGTGGCGGCACTCACCAGTCATGCCGAGGCGGCGGATCCGGTGACAGCATGGCTGGAGGCCGGTGGCGAACGGGTCGGACGCATCCGCGAGCGGCTGCAGGCTCTGACCGAGGGCGGCGACATCACCGTGTCGAGGCTGTCAGTGGCGTCCGGCCTGATGAGTGATCTGACGCAGCTGTGAGACGTCTTCCACATCGCGCGGGATTGCCGGGAAGGACTGAGCTATAGAGCAAATGGCGCGCTGCTTTGGGGAGCGCCGGAGCGTGATCCCAAAAAGTGACGATCGGCTTTTGGACAAGATCGTGCTCAACAAGAAGACGGAGCGTCATTCCGATTCGATCGGCATTGAGCAAGCTCCAGCGGAGGGGACATGGCTGAGATGGCAGTGCAGCGGGCATCGGGACGCGGCATCTGGGGATGGATGCTGTTCGACTGGGCGGCACAGCCGTTTTTCACGGTCGTCACCACCTTCATCTTCGGTCCTTATTTCGTCTCGCGCATGGCCAGCAATCCGGAGACCGGGCAAGCGGCCTGGGGCTACGGCATTGCCGCCGCCGGCGTTGTCATTGCCGTTTTGTCGCCGGTGCTCGGGTCGATCGCCGATCAGACCGGACCACGCAAACCGTGGATAGCCTTCTTCGCCGCGGTCAAGATCACCTGCCTCACCCTGCTGTGGTTCGCCGCGCCCGGCTCTAATCTTTTTCTGGTCGTGGCGTTGTTCTCGCTGGCGTCGGTCGCGGCGGAATTCTCGACCGTGTTCAATGATTCGATGATGCCGCGCCTGGTGCCGAAGAGCGACATCGGCAGGATCTCGAACATGGCCTGGGGGCTCGGCTATCTCGGCGGCATGATCGCACTGATCTTTGTCGTTACCGTCATGGCCGGCTCGCCTGAAACCGGCAAGACCGTCGTCGGGCTCGACCCGATCTTCGGCCTCGACCCCAGGCTCGGCGAGGACGCACGCGCCACCGGACCGTTGTCGGCGGCCTGGTATTTCCTGTTCATTCTGCCGATGTTCTTCTTCACGCCTGATGCGATCAAAGGCATTCCAATCGGGCCGGCGGTACGCGAGGGCCTGTCGGAACTGAAGTCGACGCTGGCCGAAGTGCGCAAGCGCAGCGGCATTTTTCGCTTTCTCGTCGCCCGCATGATCTATCAGGACGGCGTCAACGCGCTGCTGGCGCTGGGCGGAACGTTTGCGGCGGCGATGTTCCATTGGTCGATTACCGAGATCGGCCTGTTCGGCATCATCCTCAACGTCGTTGCCATCGTCGGCTGCCTGGTTGCCGCACGCCTGGACACAGCACTGGGTTCCAAGACCATAGTGATGATTTCGCTCGTCATGCTGAGCATTGCCACGATCGGCATCGTCTCGACCGGACCGGGCTACACGCTGTTCGGTGCCTGGGTTATGCCCGGACTGGACGGCGGCGGATTGTTCGGCACGGCGGCGGAAAAGGCCTACATTTTCTACGGCCTGCTGATCGGGCTTGCCTTCGGGCCGGTGCAGGCGTCGTCGCGCTCCTATATGGCGCGCAGCGTCACAGCAGCCGAATCGGGGCGCTATTTCGGCATCTATGCGCTGGCCGGCCGGGCAACGAGTTTTGCCGCACCCTTCATGGTGGCCACGATCACCCTGGCCAGCGGCTCGGCGCGGCTCGGCATGGCGGCGATCGTGCTGTTCCTTGGCGCCGGCATGGCGATCCTGATAGGCACGCCCTATCCGGCGGATCGGCCGGCGGAGTGAGCTGCTCTTCCCCTCTCCCACAAGGGGAAGGGAGGGAGTTCAATGCCGGAAGTGCCGCACTCCGGTGAAGACCATGGCAATGCCGTGAGCGTCGGCGGCGGCGATGACATCGTCGTCGCGCATCGAGCCGCCGGGTTGGATGACGGCGGTGGCGCCGGCTTCGATTGCCGACAAAAGCCCATCCGCGAACGGGAAGAAGGCATCGGAGGCGACGACCGATCCCTTGGTCAAAGGCTCCGTCAGACCGGCGGCCTCGGCCGCGTCGAGCGCCTTGCGCGCGGCGATGCGCGAGGAATCGACCCGGCTCATCTGGCCGGCGCCGATGCCGACTGTGGCGCCGTCCCTGGCATAGACGATGGCGTTGGACTTGACGTGCTTTGCCACGCGAAAGGCGAATTTCAGATCGGCCAATTCGACCGGCGTCGGAGCGCGCCTGGTCACCACTTTCAGGTCGAGGTCATCCACCACCGCATTGTCGCGGCCCTGGACCAGCAAGCCGCCAGCAACCGATTTCAAGCCAAGGCCCGCCGCGCGCGGGTCGGGCAGGCCGCCGGTGACCAGCAGGCGTAGATTCTTCTTGGCGGCAATGATGCGGACCGCTTCTTCGGACGCCTCCGGTGCGATGATCACTTCGGTAAAAGTCTTGACGATCTCTTCGGCGGTTGGGGCATCGAGAATGCGGTTCATGGCGACGATGCCGCCGTAGGCCGAGACCGGGTCGCAGGCCAGCGCCCTGGCATAGGCCGCGTGCAGAGAAGCGCCTTCGGCGACGCCGCACGGATTGGCGTGCTTGATGATGGCAATTGCGGCGGAGCGGGCCGGGTCGAACTCCCCGACCAGCTCGAAGGCGGCGTCGGTATCGTTGATGTTGTTGTAGGACAGCTGCTTGCCCTGAAGCTGGCGCGCCGTGGCGACGCCCGGCCGCCTGTCACCATTGACATAGAAGCCGGCGCCCTGATGCGGGTTTTCGCCATAGCGCATCACCGATTGCAGCTTGCCGCCGAAGGCGCGCCATGTCGGGTGCTCGATCTCAAGCGCCTCGGCGAACCATCCCGAGATCGCCGCATCGTAGGTGGCGGTGCGAGCGAAAGCCTTGGCGGCCAGCTTTTTGCGGAAATCCAGCGACAGCGAGCCGAAATTCATCTCCAGCGCGTTGAGCACCGAGGCATAGTCATCGGGGTCGGTGACGATGCCGACATAGGCGTGGTTCTTGGCCGAGGCACGGATCATCGCCGGGCCGCCGATGTCGATGTTCTCGACGATCGCCGCGTAGTCGGCGCCGGAGCGACGTACTTCCTCGAACGGATAAAGATTGGAGACGACGAGATCGATCGGCTCGATGCCGTGGTCGCGCATCGCCGCGGCATGCTCGGGATCGTCACGCACGCCAAGCAGTGCGCCGTGCACCGACGGGTGCAGCGTCTTGACGCGGCCGTCCATGATCTCGGGAAAGCCGGTGAGCTCGGACACGTCGCGCACCGCCATGCCTGCCTCGGCAAGGGCCCTTGCGGTGCCGCCGGTCGAGACCAGCTCGACGCCGGCCGAAGCCAGCGCCCTGGCGAAATCGATCAGGCCGGTCTTATCAAAGACGGAGAGCAGCGCGCGACGGATGGGAACAAGGTCGGGCGCGGGAATATTCTTGGCGGCGACGGCCATGGGCTGGCGGCCTTTCCAGTTCTGGTTGGAGAGCGTCCGCGGGCCGTAGCATATGAGGCTCGGAAATCAAGCCGCAAGGCTTGATCAGTGTCTGCCGTTGCCACCGGCTTCAGCTTTTTCCGGACGGCCGGCGATGATGGTGCGCGTCAATTGCCAGTGGACCTCGGAAATTTCCGAGGCCTTGAAGGCAAGCACGATCTGGCGGCTGCGGCGTGGGCCGCCGAGTCCGGCGAAATAGATCGATTCCTCGACCTCGGGCGCCACTTCGGTAGAGGTAAACACCCAGGTGTCGGCATGGTCGGCGGCCAGCACCAGACGGTCATGCTCATCCTGGAGCAGGTTTATATCGGGATGGACATGGAAACGCACCGTGACGAAATCACGGCCATTGTTGCGGATAGACGCGCCGCCCGGCCTCAGGAAGCGGTCCCTGCCGGCAAGCACATTGCCTTCGGTCGATAATTTCAGCTCGCGCTCATGCAGGAAGCCGAAGCGCGCCACATAGCCGTCGTGACGAGCGATGAAGCCCTGGCTGCCCTTCTGGTCGGTGCGCTTGCAGGGCACATGCTGCGGCCCGCCGATCAATGGCGTGCCGAGCAGATCGTTGACGCGCAAGGAATGGTTGAAGCGCGCTGACGAGGTGTCGTTGATGGTGGCGGTCGAGTGGGCGGCGGTGGCGCGGGCAAGCGGCCGGAACTCGGCGGCGCCATAAGTGTCTATGCCGGCGTTGACGATATAGTGCTGGCGGCCCGACGACAATTCGAAGGCGAGGCATCCGGCGTGAGCGGCATTGGATACGTCGACGGGCGGCGGCGGGCCGCTATCGGCGATCACCGTGGCACCACCCATCGACAGGCGCTCGTAACCCGAATGCGGCGCGTGCAGCAACGGTGCGCCGGCGGTGTCGTCGTGATGCAGGATGCTGGCGATACGGTCGTGAATAGTGGCGCCCATGCCGTTGAAGCGGGCAAGGCTGCCATCCTGATGGCGAAAGAAGCGCAGTGCCGGCAGCATCCGGTCGATGGCGCCGATCAGGGCGGCCGGCGGCGTCTCGGCCTGATTGGCGTAGGTCTGGCGCAACGGCAGAAGGTCGGCGAGGATTTCAAGCACGGTCATCGGATTGCGCGAGATATGGCCGCCGTCAGGCAGGATCTGGCGGTCGAGCTCCTCGGCGAGATTGCGTGTGGCACCGCGCAGCGCCGAGGCCGGCGCCGGCAGCGACAAAGCGGCAAAGGCCAGCGCAATGCGCGCGCGCAGCCTGTCCTTGCCATCCGGCATCTCGCGCACCATGGCGCGTAGGTAGCGGATCTGGACGGCGAGCGATTTCAGGAAGGCGCGGTAGAACGGAAATTCGGCGCCCTGCAACACGATCGAGGAATGCTGCAGCCAGGCAATGACGCGCTTGGCCGTCGTGCCCGGCTCCCAGGCGACGCCGGAAATATAGCTGCCATGGATTGCAATCCAGTCGGAAACCAACGCCCGCGCGTTGGCGGCGGCGAGCTCGGTACCCGCGGCACGCATATGGCGCAGCCAGCGAAAGCCATGCAGCGTTTTTTGCCAGCCGGGATTGGGCACCTCGATCTGGAAGGGCGATTTGCCACCGGTCTCGACCAGATGCCCCGAAAGCGGATAGCGGCCGTAATAGATCTCGAGCGCGATCTGAGGATCGGCGAGGCGCAGGTCCGGCGGGGCAATCAGGACGCGCTCCGGCGTGCGGCCGGAGTAGCGCCAGCGATAGAGTGGCCCGGCGCGCAAGCGCCGGCGCGTCTTGCGCCAGAACTCCCTCGCGACAAGCGTCCACAGACGCGTCGTGTTACCGGCAGCGATTGCCAAAACCCCTCCTGATCGTCCTCACCCAAGCACAAGTTTATATGATTCAAGAACTTGTGCGAAGGCGAATTCCGCGGCAGTGGGGCCGTTCAGCCTGTTTTCCATGCCTCCTCGCCCCAAGAAGCCGGACGGCGCTTCAACATCGGCCCTTAGCCGGCTCTGCGCATGCGGGCGGCAAAGAAGCCGTCCAGCCCGGAGCGGCCCGGCGAGCCTAACTCCAGATCGGCAGGCGTGGTGCGCAACGTGCCTTGCGGCGTCAGGAACGGGTCGATGCCGGCGATCTCACCCGGCCGAAGCGGGTCGTCGACAATCTCCGCATTGCCGGCGAGAAAGTCGCGATAGAGCTCTTCGCCTTCCAGCGGATCGAGCGAACAGTTGGAAAAGACGATGCGACCGCCAGGCTTGACCAGGGTGACGGCGCGGGCAAGCAGCCGGCGTTGCAGGTCGGCCAGTTTTTCGACGTCGGCCGCCGTCTTCGTCCAGGGGACGTCGGGATGCCGCCGCACCGTGCCGGTCGAAGAGCAAGGTGCGTCGAGGAGGACGGCGTCGAAGAGGTCCTTCCGCTCGTATTTGAGCAGATCGGCCTGGACGATCTCGGCGGCCAGACCGAGCCGTTCAAGGTTCTGCGTCAACCGTGCCAGCCGCGTTTTGGACATGTCGAGCGCGGTGACATAGGCGCCGGCGAGGATCAGCTGGGCGGTCTTGCCGCCCGGCGCGGCACAGAGGTCGGCGATTCGCAAACCATTGATGTCGCCGAACAGCCGGGCCGGCAGGCTGGCCGCCGCGTCCTGAACCCACCAGGCGCCTTCCGCGAAACCGGGCAGTTCGGTCACGGAAGCGCTGAGCTTTTCCACCCGCACCGTGCCGGCCGGCAAGACAAAGCCGCCGAGCCGTTCGGCCCACAGCGCCGGGTCCGACTTGACCGAGAAATCGACCGGCGCCTCATGGCGATGGGCGAGCTGTATCTGCCTGGCTTTGTCGAGGCCGTAGACCATTTTCAAACGGTCGGAAAACCATTTTGGCGCCTCGTCGGTGGCGGCAAGTGCGGCCGCGAGCTCGTCCTGCTTGGCCCGCGCCAGCGTGCGCAGCACGCCGTTGACGAGGCCGGAAAAGCGCGCCGTGCGCGGATCGGACTTGGCGTGGGTGACGGCGAGGTCGACAGCGGCGCTGTCGGGAACATCGAGGAACAGGATCTGTGCCGCCGCCACATGCAAGACGTGCGAAAGCGCCGTGGCGTTGGGCGGCAGCGGCTTTTCCAGGCGACGGGCCAAAAGGCCTGATATGGTCATGCGGTAGCGCAGGGCGGTGACCAGAATGGCGCGCACCAGGGCGCGGTCGCGCAGGTCCAGCGCCTTGTATTGCGGATGGCCGTTTTCGTGGTCGGTCAGCCCGTCGAGCGGCGTCCTTGCGTCTATGACGGCAGCAAGCAGGCGGGCGGCCGCCTTACGCGCGGCGAGGCCGGCAACAGCCTCGCCGCCCGAATTGTGTTCACGATCGCCTGAAATTCCGTGCCGGCGCTTCGCTGAACTCACGACCACGGACCTTTGGGTCCGGTCGGATTGCGTCCCCAGGGATTGGGCCTCGGCTTGGCCGGCTCAGCCGGCCTCTCGGGCCGCGCGGCCCTGTCCCACGGACCCGACGGCTGCTGCCCCGTCCCTTCCGGCGCCGGCCTTGGCGTCGCGGCCGCTTCGGGTGCGCCGGCCATCTCGCTCGCCATCCTCTGCAATGCGGCAATGCGGTTTTCTGTGCTCGGGTGAGTGGAAAACAAACTGTCCATGCGCTCGCCGGAAAGAGGATTGATGATGAAGAGATGGGCGGTTGCCGGATTGCGCTCGGCATCGGGGTTGCGGATGCGTTCGGCGCCCCGCGCGATCTTGTCAAGTGCCGAGGCGAGCCACAGCGGGTGTCCGCAAATTTCGGCACCGCGCCGGTCTGCCTCGTATTCGCGGGTGCGGCTCACCGCCATCTGCACGATCATGGCGGCCAGGGGCGCGACGATCATCGCCACCAGCACGCCGACGATGCCAAAGGAATTGTTGTTGTCGCGGTTGCCGCCGAAAAAGAAGGCGAAATTGCCGAGCATCGAAATTGCGCCGGCAAAGGTGGCGACGATCGTCATGGTCAGCGTATCGCGGTGCTGCACATGGGCGAGCTCGTGCGCCATCACCGCCGCGACTTCTTCATGCGAGAGCCGCTCGAGCAGGCCGGTGCTGGCGGCGACAGCGGCATTTTGCGGATTGCGGCCGGTGGCGAAGGCATTGGGCTGCGGATTGTCAATGAGATAGGTTCTCGGCATCGGCAGGCCGGCACGTTGCGCCAGACCCTTCACGATGGCGTAATATTCAGGCGCGTTGCTTTCGTCGACCTCGATCGCACGATGCATCGACAGCACCATCTTGTCGGCGTTCCAATAGCTGAACAAATTGGTGCCTGCGGCGATCAGCAAGGCAATCATCATGCCGCCGGACCCGCCGACCAGATAGCCGACACCCATGAACAGGGCCGTCATTGCGGCCAAAAGCATGGCGGTGCGAAGGGTGTTCATCATCTGCTCCGTTCTGGCCCAACAAAGGGGTCGATCCTTGTGGGCCCATCGCTATATGATGGGAAACAGCGGTTCCCGTTTCAATCGGGGGCCTGTTTCAATCTAGCGGAAGATCACATGATCGACGAAACCAGCACAACGAATGCTAACGGCGAGCCGCAAAAGGCGCTGAGGCCAGCAGCCCGGCGTGCCTTGGCCGAGGCCGAGGCCCGGCGGGAGAAATATCGCGAGAAGGAAGCCGCACATCCGAGAGAGATCGGCGGGCGCGGCGGCAAGGAGCCCGGCCGCTACGGCGACTGGGAGGTAAAGGGCCTGACCAGCGACTTTTAGCCCAGGCAGGGGCGCCAAACTACGCAGGCTGCGCCGTCCGCTCCGCTTCGATGGCAATCCAGCCGCTGGCATCGACAGCGATGCCGATCGCGTCATAGCCGGCGATAGCGGCATGCGGCGTCTCCAACGGATGCCGGTGCGTGGCGCTGATCACCATGATTGCAGCGCCCGCGGCTTCGGCAGCCGCTATGCCTGCCGGCGCGTCCTCGAAGACGAGGCAGTCGCGCACATCGACGCCAAGCCGTTCGGCCGCCAGCCGGAAGCAGTCGGGTGCCGGCTTGCCGCGGGAGACGTCCTCCGCCGCAACGATCACGGCGGGAGCCGGAATGCCGGCGGCCTGCAGCCGCAGCAGGGCGAGTTCGCGCGGTGCCGAGGTGGCGATCGCCCAGCTTCCGGGCGGCAGCAACGCCAGGAACGCCGCGGCGCCAGCAATCGGGCGAATGCCCTCGACATCGGCCGCCTCGGCCTGCAAAAGCGAATCGGCTTCGCGCGCAGGATCGACGCCCGGGAGCGCCAGCCGGCCGATGGTCTCGATCGCCCGCACGCCGTGGATGGTCGGCAGGAATGCGGCGACGTCAAGACCTTGCCGATGCGCCCAAGCTGCCCAGACCCTTTCCGCCGCGGCAATCGAATTGAGAATCGTGCCGTCCATATCGAACAGGAAGGCGGCGAATTTTCTGCCTGCGAACATCGGTTTTCCCGGGGTCATCTTGGAGGGATTATTTCGAAAGACGCGTGTCGATCGACCGTAACGTTGCCGCGTCCGTATGGGAAGCCGCGAGGCGTCGTTTTCGACGTTCGCAAGGAACCGCCGCGCACTCTCCTGCGTTGACCAGCACTATCTTCCATGACGATCGTAGGGGGACGGCGATGCTGATTAGACTCGGCTATGAAATTGCCATTGAATGCGCTGCAGCCACGCCGATTGTTTCGCTGCTCGAGATCCACAGGGATCGCCAGGCCGACATCAAGCGGCAGACGCGCGTGCTGACCTCGCCGTCGGTTCCAACCAGGGTCTACCACGATCTTTTCGGCAATAGCTGCCGCCGCTTCACGGCGCCAGCCGGAAGCTTTTGCATCCTCTATGACGCGGTGGTCGAGGACAGCGGCGAGCCGGACGAGGTCAACACGCTGGCGAGGGAAGTCCCGGTCGCCGAATTGCCGGATGATGTGCTCGGCTATCTGCTCGGCAGCCGTTACTGCGAGACCGACCATCTCGGCGACCTGGCCTGGCAACTTTTCGGCCAGCTTTCGCCGGGCTGGGCACGGGTGCAGGCGATCGTCGACTATGTCCATAACCGGCTGTCTTTCGGCTACGGCTATGCGCGCTCGACCCGCACGGCGGCGCAAGCGCATGAGGAGCGCGTCGGCGTCTGCCGCGACTTTGCCCATCTGGCGATCACGCTCTGCCGCTGCATGAATATCCCCGCCCGCTACGTCAACGGCTATCTCGGCGATATCGGCGTGCCCGCCGATCCGGCGCCGATGGATTTCTCGGCGTGGGTGGAAGTGTTCCTCGACGGCAGATGGTACACGTTCGATCCTCGCCACAATGTGCCGAGGATCGGCCGCGTCGTCATAGCGCGCGGCCGCGACGCCACCGACGTGCCGCTGCTGCACAGTTTCGGCCCGCATCGGCTCAGCCTGTTCAAGGTCTGGACGCACGAGCAGGAAGGCAATCTGTTCAAGCCGCCTTATCGTGGCGTCGACAAGACCGTCAGCGCACGGATGCTGGCCTGATCTTCGGACACATTCGCAGTCCGGATTTCCACCTGCCGCCACCGCGGTAGCACTGATCCTGTTCGATACATCTCGTCTGTACCGGATTGGGACGCTGTCCAGCCGTCTCGAATTGCGAGCCCGAATCTTGGTAAGCGCTTTGTGAACAAAGCCGCGCCGACGCGGCTTTCGTTTACCACCTGTTTACCTTGTCACCGCTCGAAACCGTTTGGAAACAATGGCCTGAGCGGTAGCCGCCTACCTTCCCTCGCCTGGCGGCGCTATCCGGCCGGATTCCTGCAATGCGCGTTCGGACAGCTGCAGGCTGTAGCGAATGGAGGCGGTAGGAATGCGGCGTTTCGGGAGGCTTGTTCAGGCGATCGGCGACTTTGCCGGGGATCGCAGCGGAAATTTCGCGGTGCTGTTTGGGATAATCGGCTCAGTGCTGGCACTGAGTGTCGGCTTTGCCGTCAACATGTCCCAACTCTACAATGTAAAGTCGAGCCTGCAGGGCGTCGTCGATGCAGCGGTCACCTCGACCGCCCGCGACCTGACAACCGGCGTTATCAGCGAGGCCGACGCCAGCAAATCGGTGCAGGCCTTTCTCGATGCCAACAGCACGGCGGGTATCCTGCAGGACGACCAGATCGTCCTCGACAAATTGACCGTCGACCGGACCGCCAACACGGTCCAGGCGGACGTCCATGTCAATGTCAGCTACTACTTCCCGCTTTTCGGCACGAGTGGCATGCAACGCGTCCCCGCATCGACGACGGCGCTCTATTCGGACAAGCAGGTCGAAGTCGCGATGATGCTCGATGTGACCGGGTCGATGGCCGGCCAGAAAATCATCGATCTGCGGACGGCTGCAGCGAATGCTGTCGACAGCTTCCTGGGCGGCCAGGATCCCTCCAAGCCGCGTGTGCGGGTTGCCATCGTGCCTTATGCCAATTCGGTGAACGCCGGTACACTTGCCGCCAGCAGCGTCTATGTGGAAACCACCGCCAGTCAACGCAAACAGGCGCCGGCCAATGACGCCGTGCAGTATGTCTCGGGCTTTATCCGTCCCGATAATTGCGCTACCGAGCGCAAGGGGATCTATCAATATTCGGACGCCGGCCCCGACGCCAGCATGGTCAACCGCGACTACCTGCTGTCGTCCTTCGCGTGGCAAACCGGCACCGCCGCCTGCCCGGCCGCCACGCTGATGCCGCTGACGGCGGATGCGACGGCGCTCAAGACGGTCATCAAGAATTTCGTCGCCTCCGGCGGGACCGCCGGCCATATCGGCGTGCAGTGGACCTGGTACATGCTGTCGGAGAACTGGGGGGGCATCATGAGGACTTCGCAGCGGCCGGCCAAGATGGATCCAAAAAAGGTTGCCAAGATCGCGATCCTGATGACAGACGGCGAATTCAATCTGTCCTACTTCGATGCGAGCACGGTGAGCGACGTTTACAATGACGCCGGCAAGGAGCCGACCCGCACGGCAGCCAAGAAACTTTGCGCAGCCATGCGCGACAAGGGCATCGAGGTCTTCACCATTGGGTTTGACCTAAACGAAACGAATGCCAAGGCGACGCTCCAGGATTGCGCGAGCCCGGACACCGCCAAGATCAAGCACTTTTATCAGGCGGCCAATGGAACGGAACTCAACCAGGCTTTCCAGGATATAGCGCGCAACGTCGAGATGTTGACCGTAACCAAATAGAGGACAAACAGCCCAAAAAGGAAAAGGCCGCCGCTTCTCGCGAAGCCGGCGGCCTTCCGTGTTTCCGTCCATGGCGCGGCTCCTGGCGGCGACGCTGGTCGCCAGCCGCGCATCTCGCGCCTTAACGGGAAGACTGCTTCCCGAAAGTGCGATCCGCTGAGGCCACGTTCTGGAAAACGAAATCACTCGACATCGGATCACCTCCTTTCGATTTGTTGAACACTCCTTCATGATGGGGTGTCATCCGGAAAATGGCAAGGCGCGGCACTCGAAAATCCTGAACAAGCGTGCTTGTGCACCCGGGCGGCTTGCGGCCGGCCGATCGGGCAGGCAAGATCGAGCCGCTATTGTTCCGGGCCACTATTTTGCCGGGTAAGGGAGGACGGGGATGGAGGCAGCCGAGAGAGCGGCCCGGATTGTTCGGACGGTCATCGAAACGCTGAAGCCGGGTTTCGCGGTGAGGCTGTGGACAGGCGAGCGGATCGGCCCGGCTACCGGCCCGGTGCTGACTATCAACGACCAGGACATCGTCTGGCAGATCGTACGCCGCCCTTCTTTATCGACGCTGATCGAGATGTGGATTGCCAAGGCGGTCGACGTCGAAGACGGATCGCTGTTCGATTTCTACGCCTTGCCCACGCACGGCAAGCTCAGGACAAAGCTCAAGACATTGCCGAAGCTGGCGATCCTGCGCGACCTGCCGGCGGTGCTGTTTTCGCGAAAACAGATGACCGCGCGAACCGATCTTTCCGGCCGCAATCCTTACGTCAGCGGTTCGAGCAAGGAGGCGATCCAGCATCACTACGACATTTCCAACGCATTCTACCGGCTCTTCCTCGACGAGCGCATGGTCTATAGCTGCGGCTACTTCAAGGATTTCGCCAACGATATCGATCAGGCCCAGAGAGACAAGCTCGACCATATCTGTCGGAAGCTTCGGCTGAAGCCCGGCGACAGATTGCTCGACATCGGCTGCGGCTGGGGAGCGATGCTCATCCACGCGGTGAAGAATTATGGCGTCGTCGGCCACGGCGTTTCTCTGTCGGAGGCACAGACCGAGCTCGCCCGCGAACGCATCCGCGCCGAGGGGCTGGAGGACCGCATCACCATCGAGATCAAGTCCTATGCCGAGCTGTCCGGCTCCTTCGACAAGATCTCGTCGATCGGCATGTTCGAGCATCTGGGGCTTGCCAACCATGCGGCCTATTTCTCGAGGATCCATCGCCTGCTCAAACCGGGCGGCATCTATCTGCACCACGCCATCACCCGGCGCGACAAGGGCAACATGAAGAAGACGCTGCGCAAGGGGCCGGAATTCAAGGCGCTGATCAAATACATTTTTCCGGGCGGCGAGCTCGATACGATCGGCATGACGCTCGGCAATCTCGAGGCGCACGGCTTCCTCGTCTACGACGTCGAAAACTTGCGCGAGCACTATGCGCGCACCTGCAGGCTGTGGGCCGAGCGCCTCCACGCACGCTTCGACGAAGCCATCGCCGAGGTCGGCGAAGCCAAGGCGCGGCTCTGGCTGCTTTATCTCACCGGCTGCTCGATTACCTTCGAACGTGCATCGGCGCAGGTTTTCCAGACCGTCGCCACCAGGCGCGCGCGTGGGCCGAGCGGCCTGCCGCCGACACGCGCGGATTTGTACCGGTAATTACACGAACCGCATCGGCGCGCCGATTTCAACACGGGCTGGCCGGTCGACGGTGCAGTAGACGCCCATATTATGCGCGTTGTGGCGGACCAGGCTGCGCAGGATTGCCGGATCGTGGTCGAAGCCGTCCTGGGCGATTATGGTGAAGCCGCAGCGGCGGCATGGTTCGGAGATGGTCAGCAGCAGGTCGCCGATTGCCAGCTTGCGGCCGATCCATTCCGTCTCGGGGAACGATCCCTCGACCTCCGGCATATCGACGACGATGTTGGGGCGGAAGCGGCGCGCGTCGGCGGTGCCCTTTGGGTGCAGCGCTTTCAAACGCGCCAGTGAGGCGGCGGTCAGCAGATGAATAGGGGCTTTGACGTAGCGTTCCGTCAGCAGGGGGCCGGCGTAATCCGGAGCCGCATTTTCCCGGCGGAACGGCCGGATGGAAGCCGCAAAGCCGAGATAGGCGGAAATGGCGCGATCACTTTGCGCGCCAGGTGCCGAAAGCCAGCGTCCGTCGGGGACGGTGACCTCCAGTCTGCCGGCCTGCGACAGCCGGGTGCGGATGCGGGGCACCTTGTGCCATTTCGCTTCGCGGTCGGGCCGTGCGATTTCGTCGGTCGAGGTATCGACAAGGCCAAACAGGCGGTCGCCTTCGACGGTGTACCAGTCGACGGAGATCGTCTCCTGAAACTCGCCGGCGAGCGAGCTCGCGGGATAGCGCCAAAGCTCGGTGACGGCGCCTAATGTGGGTTGCATCAGCCCTTCTTGTTTTGCCGGTTGGCGATCAGGTCGTCAACGACCGCCGGATCGGCCAGCGTCGAGGTATCGCCGAGCGTGGCAAAATCGTCCTCGGCGATCTTGCGCAGGATGCGCCGCATGATCTTGCCGGAACGGGTCTTCGGCAGGCCGGGCGCGAACTGGATCTTGTCAGGCGAAGCGATGGCGCCGATCTCTTTGCGGACATGGGCGACGAGCTCCTGGCGCAGTTCCTCGCTTGGCGTCTCGCCGGCCATCAGCGTGACATAGCAGTAAATGCCCTGGCCCTTGATATCGTGCGGGTAGCCGACGACGGCGGCCTCCGAGACCTTCTCATGGGAAACCAGCGCCGATTCGACCTCGGCGGTGCCCATGCGGTGGCCGGAGACGTTGATGACGTCGTCGACGCGGCCGGTGATCCAGTAGTAGCCGTCAGCATCGCGGCGGCAGCCGTCGCCGGTGAAGTACCTGCCCCTGTAGGTCGAGAAATAGGTCTGCACGAAGCGGTCGTGATCGCCATAGACGGTGCGCATCTGGCCCGGCCATGAGTCGGCAATACAAAGATTGCCGCTGGCTTCGCCTTCCAGCACCTTGCCGTCGGCATCGACCAGCTGCGGCTTGACGCCAAAGAAGGGCCGCGTCGCCGAACCCGCCTTGAGATGGGTGGCGCCCGGAACCGGCGTGATCATGATGCCGCCGGTCTCGGTCTGCCACCAGGTGTCGACGATCGGCACCTTGCCGTTGCCGACGACGTTGAAATACCACTCCCAGGCTTCCGGATTGATCGGTTCGCCGACGGTGCCGAGCACGCGCAGCGACTTGCGCGACGTTTTGGTGACATGGGCATCGCCGGCGCCCATCAGCGCGCGCAGCGCCGTCGGTGCGGTGTAAAAGATATTGACCTTGTGCTTGTCGATCACGTCCCAGAAACGCGACTGCGACGGGTAGTTCGGCACGCCTTCGAACATCAGCGTGGTGGCGCCGTTGGCGAGCGGCCCGTAGACGATGTAGCTGTGGCCGGTCACCCAGCCGACATCGGCGGTGCACCAGTAGATATCGCCGTCATGATAGTCGAAGACATATTGGTGGGTCATCGAGACATAGACGAGATAGCCGGCCGTGGTGTGCAGCACGCCCTTCGGCTTGCCGGTCGAGCCGGATGTGTAGAGGATGAAGAGCGGGTCCTCGGCGTTCATCTTCTCGGGCTTGCATTCGGCCTTAACCGTGGCGACCTCGTCATGGTACCAGACGTCGCGCCCGGCGGCCCAGCCGGTCTTGCCGCCGGTGCGGCGTACTACCAAGACCTTTTCGACTTTCGTTCCGGCCTTGGCGGCGATCTCGATCGCCTTGTCGGTGTTGTCCTTCAACGGGATCGACTTGCCGCCGCGCAGGCCTTCGTCGGCGGTGATGACGAAGGTCGACTTGCAGTCGTCGATGCGTCCGGCCAGCGCGTCCGGCGAAAAGCCGCCGAAGACGACCGAATGGATGGCGCCAATGCGCGTGCAGGCGAGCATCGCATAAGCGGCCTCCGGGATCATCGGCATGTAGATGGTGACGCGGTCGCCCTTCTTGACGCCGTGCTTCTTCATCACATTGGCGAGGCGGCAGACATGCGCGTAAAGCTCGTTATAGGTGATCTTCCTGTCGTCGTAGGGATTGTCACCTTCCCAGATGATGGCGGTCTGTTCGCCGCGCTTGTTCAGATGCCGGTCGATGCAGTTCCAGGAAACGTTGGTCTGGCCATCCTCGAACCATTTGATCGAAACCTTGCCGTCGAAGGACGTGTTCTTGACCTTGCTGTAGGGCTTGAACCAGTCGATGCGCTTGCCGTGCTTGCCCCAGAACTTGTCCGGGTTCTTGACGCTGTCGGCGTACCATTTCAGGTAGGTGTCACTGTCAATCAGCGCGTTCTTCTTCCACGCCGGCTGGACGCGATGGACATGAACATCGGACATTTCTTCGCCTTCCTCCCCAAAACCAAACCGCCGGCTTGACCGCCGGCAGGATCGCAGCGATGCGGCCGCGAATTCGCGCGCATTATTAACAGTTCGGCCGCGACGGCAACATTAGACGTTGGATTCGCGCGGCGGGATGCCGCAGGTGCCTTACCCAGGCGGTGTCAGCACTCTCGTGAGGCGGCTGCTAAGCGCATGTTTTTGCGGGAGGAATCTGGTTCGATCATAGAAATATCAATAGACGATTAAGCAAATGGGGTGCACAATTTCAGGCTGGGAGGAAGGAGAATCAACCAGGGGACCGCAATGCGCGACCATTCCGAAATGGACCTGATGCTCAAGGGCTATGGCTTGACCACGGCCAAGATTCTTTATCACTTTCCCGATCATCCGCATCTGCTGCAGAGCTTCATCTGGCAGGATTACGACATCGCCCCGAAATTTCCGGTGCTGATCCGCTTCATCGAGTTCTGGCAGGCCAAGCTCGAAGGCCCGCTGCATTCGGTCAGCTACACGCACCAGAAGCTGATCGCGCCGAACGAATGGCGCAAGGTCGACGGCGAGTTCGTGCTGCATTAGCCGGGCGGGCGGCAGGCTGGGAGCCGCCGCCCCAGCTTTTGGAGCGTCAGACTGCGGGCGGGTTCAGCCGGGCAAATCCCTCCTGCCGGCGGTAGGGAAAATACGGGTAGGGTGCGGTGACCTCACTTGCCGTGTCGAGCTTCTTCATCTGCTCGGCTGTCAACGACCAGCCGACGGCGCCGAGATTCTGGCGCAACTGCTCCTCGTTGCGCGCGCCGATGATGACGGAGGCGACGGTCGGCCGCTGCAGCAGCCAATTGATTGCGATCTGCGGTATGGTCTTGCCGGTTTCCTCGGCGACAACATCAAGCGCGTCGATCACCCGATAGAGATGCTCATCCTCGACGGGCGGTCCGAAGCTTGCGGTATCGTGCAGTCGGCTTTTCTCAGGCAGCTTCTGGCCACGGCGGATCTTGCCGGTCAGGCGGCCCCAGCCGAGCGGGCTCCACACCAGCGCACCGACACCCTGGTCGAGGCCGAGCGGCATCAACTCCCATTCATAATCGCGCCCGACCAGCGAGTAATAGACCTGATGGGCGACGTATCGGGGATAGCCGTATCTGTCCGCCAGGCCGAGCGACTTCATCACTTGCCAGCCGGAAAAATTGGAGACGCCGACATAACGCAGCTTGCCGGCGCGCAGGAGACTGTCCAGCGTCGACAGCACCTCCTCGATCGGTGTTGCGGCGTCGAAAGCGTGCAGTTGCAGCAGGTCGATGTAGTCGGTGCCAAGACGCCTCAGCGCGTCTTCGACTGCCTTGATCAGGCGTGAACGCGACGAGCCGGCATCGTTGGGACCGTCGCCCATCGGCAGCGAGGTCTTGGTCGAGATCAGCACGGCGTCGCGGCGGCCCTCGATGGCAGCGCCGAGCACTTGTTCGGAAGCGCCATTCGAATAGACATCGGCAGTGTCGAACAGGTTTACGCCGGCCTCAAGGCAAATGTCGACCAGCCGCCGTGCTTCCGTCGCATCGCTGTTGCCCCAGGCGCCGAACAGCGGGCCTGAACCGCCGAAGGTTCCAGCCCCGAACGAGAGCGCCGGGACCTTCAGGCCCGATGCGCCAAGATTTCGATAATCCATGGGTTTTGCTCCTTGTGGAAGGATGGCTGTTTCGAAGATTGGTTGAGGTTTGGATTGATTGAGGTTTGCCGTTCTAAGACCGCGCGATTTCCGGTGTGGCGAGGACGGGGTCTCGGTCGAGGCGCAGCGCAAACGCCGCCACGGCAAGCGCTGAAAGCGGCAACAGGGCCGCGACCCAGGTGACGGCACCGAGGCCGGGACCATGGGCGATGACCAAGCCGCCGAGCCAGGCGCCGGCCGCATTGCCGAGGTTGAAGGCGGCGATGTTGAAGGATGAGGCGAGGCTCTGGCCGGCGCCTTGTGCCTTTTCCAGTACCCACATCTGCAGCGGCGCGACGGTGGCGAAGGCGGCAGCGCCGAGCAGACCGACATAGATGACGGCCATGACCTGGCTGTGCAGGGCGAAGGTCATGGTGCCGAGCACCAGCGCCAGCACGACGAGACTACCGAGAACGGAAGGTACCAGCCAGCGGTCGGCGAACTTGCCGCCGGCGAGGTTGCCGGCGATGAGGCCGCCGCCGAAGACCAGCAGGATAGGCGACACCGCTGCTTCCTCAAAACCGGTGATCTCGGTCAGCAACGGGGCGATGTAGGTGAAGACGGCGAAGACGCCGGCATAGCCAAGTACGGTGGTGGCAAAGCCAAGCAGGACGGGCGTGCGGCCGAGCACGGTGAGATCGGCGCGCAAATTGCTCTTCTCGGGCTCTGTTCGGCTGCGCGGCACCAGCAGGAGAATGATGGCGAAGGCGGCGATGCCGACCAGGGTCACCGCCCAGAAGGTCGCACGCCAGCCGAAGGCCTGGCCGAGCCATGTGCCGAAGGGCACGCCGAGGATGTTGGCGATGGTCAGGCCGGTGAACATCAGGGCGATCGCCGAAGCTTTCTTGTTGGGCGCCACCAGCCCGGTCGCCACGACCGAGCCGACGCCGAAGAAGGTGCCGTGGGCGAAGGCGGTGAGCACGCGCGCAGCCATCAGCGTCCAGTAGTCTGGGGCAAGCGCGCAAGCGAGGTTGCCCAGCGTGAAGATCGCCATCAGCGCCAGAAGCACGGTTTTGCGTGGCCAACGGCCGGTTGCGATCGTCAGCAGCGGCGCGCCGATGACAACGCCGAGCGCATAGCCGGAAATCAGCTGGCCGGCAGCCGAGATCGAGACGCCGAGATCGGTGCTGACGTCGAGCAGCAGGCCCATGATGACGAATTCGGTGACGCCGATGCCGAAGGCACCGGCGGCAAGAGCGTAAAGAGCAAGGGGCATGGCGGTTCCCACTTCGATGACGACCAGTTTTGACGACGGCGCCGTGTCCTCCCACGCGCCGATGCCGAAGATCGTGCCGCGGTGTGCTGTGAACCAGCCTTGCATCGGGCACATCGTCTGTGAAATAGATTCACCAATGGCCAGGCCCGACATCAATCGCTCCGGCGAGATCGAAGTGTTCGTCCGTGTCGTCGAGGCGGGCAGTTTTTCAGCCGCTGCCCGTGCGTTGCGGATGACGCCGTCGGCGGTGAGCAAGCTGATCGCGCGGCTGGAGGCGCGGCTTGGCGCGCGGCTGGTCAGCCGTTCGACGCGCAAGCTGCAACTGACGCCAGAGGGCGCGGCGTTCTTCGACAGCGGCGTGCGCATCCTGGCCGACATGGCAGCGGCCGAGCGCGAGGCAGCGGCGGGTGCCGCGCCGCGTGGCCGGCTGCGGATCAACAGCTACGTGCCTTTCGGGCAACATCGGCTGATCCCGCTTTTGCCGCGTTTCCTAGAGCGCTACCCCGAAATCTCGGTCGATCTGGTGTTGACCGACGATGTCATCGACCTGATGGAGGAGCGCGCTGACGTCGCCATCCGCGCCGGGCCGCTCGGCGAATCACGGCTGGTGGCGCGCAAGCTCGGGCAGAGCCGGGTGGTCGTCGTTGCAGCGCCATCGTATCTCGAGGCGCGTGGTACGCCCAAGACGCCCGCCGATCTCGATCGTCACAACCGCATGGGCTTCCGTTTCATACGTCACCTCGAGGGCTGGCCTTTTATCGACGCGGCCGGCAAGCCGACTACCCTGTCGATCATCGGAAATACGCTGGTCAGCGACGGCGAAGCGATGCGGCTGATGGCGCTCTCTGGGGCGGGCATCGCCCGGCTGGCACGCTGGCATGTGGAGGCCGACATTGCGGCCGGCCGGCTGCTGCCGCTGCTGGAAGAGTTCAACCCCGGCGACGAGGAACTCACCCACGCCGTCTATGTCGGCCAAGGCAAGCATCTGCCGGCGCGGGTGCGGGCGTTTTTGGACTTTTTGGTCGAGACCGTCCGGCTGACCTGAGCCGAAAAAAATCGGGAGCCTGCCGGCTCCCGAAGCATCGAATCGAAGGTGAGATTGGGTTACGTTTTCGGCACAAAGGGCGCCGGCCGCCGGCCGGCTGCCTGACGTTCCAGCATCCAGCCGGGGTATTCGGCGGGCAGGGCACTGACTTCGTCGAGGCGAACAAGGTCATCGGCATCGAGCTGCAACTCGGTGGCTGCAAGGTTCTGTTCCAGCTGCTCCATGCGGCTGGCGCCGATGATGACGCTCATCACGAATGGCTTGGCCAGGACATAGCCAAGCGCCACCGTGGCGACGCTGACGCCGTGCTTGGCGGCGATCTCGCGCATGACGGCGACCGCTGCCCAGGCACGGTCCTCATTGACCGGCGGGAAATTGAAGCTGGCGCGGCGGCCCTCGCCATTGCCGGGGGCACCCGGTCCGTATTTGCCGGAGAGCAAGCCGCCCGCCATCGGCGACCAGACCATCAGCCCGAGCTTCTCCTCGTTGAGCAGCGGCACGATCTCGCGCTCCAGATCGCGGCCGGCGATCGAATAATACGACTGCACGGTCTCGAAGCGGGCAAAGCCCTTGCGCTCGGCAATACCCAACGCCTTGGCAATGCGCCAGGCCTGCCAGTTAGAGACGCCGACATAGCGGACCTTGCCGGCGGCAACCAGGTCGTCGAGCGCCCGCAGCGTTTCGTCGATCGGCGTCACCGTGTCAGTGCCGTGCAGCTGGTAGAGATCGATGTGATCGAGCTGTAGCCGCTCGAGGCTGCTCTCGACCGAATCCATGATGTGGCCGCGCGAGGAACCGCGCTGGTTCGGGCCCGCGCCCATGGTGCCATGAACCTTGGTGGCGATGATCACGTCCTGCCGGTTGACGCCAAGGTTCCTGAGCGACTGGCCGAGAAGCCGTTCCGAGGCGCCGAAGGAATAGACATCCGCCGTGTCGAAGAAATTGACGCCGGCGGCGAGCGAGCGGGCGACGATCTCGTCGACGCCCTTCTGGTCGAGGCTGGCGATCAGGCCCCATTGGGCATTCTCGCCGGCCGCGCCGAACGTCATCGTGCCGAGGCAAAGTTCGGAGACGAACATCCCCGTATTTCCAAGTTGATTGTAACGCATGGTGACTCCAGACGGGTTGAGAATAACTCGACCTCATATAGGAACGAAACGTTCCGTTTCTATACGCTGGCTTAGTCAATGTCAGTCTGTGGCCTAAGGCCGGCTGCGCCTCATCTTGCGCCGAAAATCGCCGATCCAACCCTGACACTGGTCGCGCCGAAGGCGATCGCGGTTTCGTAGTCGCTGGACATGCCCATGGAGAGCTTGTCGACGCCGGCCTCAAGCCCAAGCTTTTCCAGCAGCGCGAAATGCGGACCGGGGTTCTCGTCGGCCGGCGGAATGCACATCAGCCCCTCGACGGCGAGGCCATGGACATCGCGGCAGCGGGCGACGAAGGCGACCGCCTCGCGCGGCTCGATGCCAGCCTTTTGCGGCTCCGAGCCCGTGTTGACCTGGACATACAGCCTTGGTGACCGGCCTTGCCTGGCGATCTCCTTGGCCAGCTCTGCGGCAATCTTTTCACGGTCGACGGTTTCGATGACGTCGAACAGCGCCACCGCCTCCCTTGCCTTGTTCGATTGCAGCGGACCGATCAGATGCAGCTCGATGTCGGGAAACGCCTCCTTCAGCACCGGCCATTTGGCTTGTGCTTCCTGGACGCGGTTTTCGCCGAAGACGCGCTGGCCGGCCTCGACAACTGGGCGGATATCGGCGGCGTCGAAGGTTTTCGAGACCGCGACCAGCGTCACCGCTCCGGCCTCGCGTCCTGCCTCGCGCTCGGCGGCAGCGATCCTTGCCTTGACCGTGAAAAGCTGTTCGACGGCGCTCGCCATGCCTATATCCTGCCTGTGTTTGGCTTTTCGCCGGATCGCCGCAGTTGACGGGTCCGGCAATCCATGGTGAACACCGCGACGACATTTCCTGAGCCGCCCGGGCATTGTCCGGCGGCTCGTGCATGCTTTTAAGTGAAAAACACCCGATGGCAACCGAACGATACAATCCGCGCGCGTCAGAGCCCAAATGGCAGAAGGCCTGGGACGCCAAGAAGCTGTTCGAAGCCGACAACGACGACCCGCGCCCGAAATACTACGTGCTGGAGATGTTCCCCTATCCTTCGGGCCGCATCCATATCGGCCATACCCGCAACTATACGATGGGCGACGTGGTGGCGCGCTACAAGCGGGCCAAGGGTTTCAACGTGCTGCACCCGATGGGCTGGGATGCCTTTGGCATGCCAGCCGAAAACGCGGCGATGCAGAACAAGGTCCATCCCAAGGACTGGACCTATCAGAACATTGCCGCCATGCGCGAGCAGCTCAAGGTCATGGGCCTCTCGCTCGATTGGGCGCGCGAGTTCGCCACCTGCGATGTCGACTACTATCACCGCCAGCAGATGCTGTTCCTCGATTTCGTCGAGAAGGGGCTGGTGACGCGCAAATCCTCCAAGGTCAACTGGGATCCGGAGGACATGACGGTGCTTGCCAACGAGCAGGTCATCGACGGACGCGGCTGGCGCTCGGGCGCGCTGGTGGAACAGCGCGAGCTGACGCAGTGGTTCTTCAAGATCACCGACTACGCGCAGGATCTGCTGGATTCGCTCGATCAACTCGACGACTGGCCGGAAAAAGTGAAGCTGATGCAGGCGAACTGGATCGGCCGTTCGGAAGGCCTGCTGATCCGCTGGCCGCTGGCCAAGCCAGTCGCCGGCGAGCATGAGCTCGAAGTCTACACGACCAGGCCCGACACCATCTTCGGCGCCTCCTTCATGGCGATTGCGGCCGACCATCCGCTGGCCAAAAAGGCCGGCGAAGACAATCCGGCGCTGGCAAAGTTCATCGACGAGGTCCGCCATATGGGCACTTCGGCGGCGGCCTTGGAGACGGCCGAGAAGAAGGGTTTCGATACCGGCATTCGCGTCGTCCATCCGTTCGACGAGAGGTGGACGCTGCCTGTCTACGTCGCCAATTTCGTGCTGATGGACTATGGCACAGGCGCCATCTTCGGCTGCCCGGCACATGACCAGCGCGACCTCGACTTCGCCAACAGATACGGCCTTCCGGTCATTCCGGTGGTGATGCCGGAAGGCGAGAATCAAGGAAGCTTCCAGGTCATCGACGAGGCTTACGTCGATGATGGCGCGATGATCAATTCGCGCTTCCTCGACGGCATGAAGCCGGATCAGGCATTCGACGAGGTGGCGAAGCTGCTGGAACAAAAGACCATCGGCAACCGGCCGATGGCCGAGCGCAAGGTGAACTTCCGCCTGCGCGACTGGGGCATTTCGCGCCAGCGCTATTGGGGCTGCCCGATCCCGATGATCCATTGCGAGGATTGCGGCGTGGTGCCGGTGCCGAAAGCCGACCTGCCGGTCAAGCTGCCGGACGATATCGAGTTCGACCGGCCGGGCAATCCGCTCGACCGCCATCCGACATGGCGGCATGTCAAATGCCCTCGCTGCGGCAAGGATGCGCGGCGCGAAACCGACACGATGGACACGTTCGTCGATTCTTCGTGGTATTTCGCGCGCTTTACGGCGCCCTGGGCAAACGATCCGACCGATCCCAAGGCCGCGACTGAATGGCTGCCGGTCGACCAGTATATTGGCGGCATCGAGCATGCGATCCTGCATTTGCTCTATTCGCGCTTTTTCACCCGCGCCATGCGCGAGACCGGCCATGTCGATCTCGCCGAGCCGTTCAGGGGCCTGTTCACGCAAGGCATGGTGGTGCACGAGACGTATCGGGTTGGCGGCGCCTCGAACGGCCGCTGGCTTGCGCCCAGCGAGGTCAGGCTGGAAGACGCCGACGGCAAGCGCCGCGCCTTCGAAATCGCCACCGGCGAAGAGGCGGTGATCGGTCCGCTCGAAAAAATGTCGAAGTCGAAGAAGAATACGGTGAGCCCGGAAGAGATCACCGACGGCTACGGCGCCGATACGGCGCGCTGGTTCATGCTGTCGGACTCGCCGCCCGAGCGCGATGTCGAATGGACCGACGAGGGTGCGGCCGGCGCGCATCGCTTCATCCAGCGCATCTGGCGCCTGGTGTCGACGGCTGCCGAATCGCTCGCCGGGGTCCGGCCAGAGGCGGCGAAGGACGGCGAGGCCGGGACAGTGTCCAGGGCAGCGCACAAGATCCTGAAGTCGGTCGGCGAGGATATCGAAAAGCTCGCCTTCAACCGCGCCATCGCCCGCATCTACGAGCTCGCCAATGCCTTGACCGTGCCGCTCAACGAGGCGGCAGAGGGCAAGGCCGGTCCGGCGCTGCAAGCGGCCTGCCGTGAGGCCGTCGAGATCCTGGTGCACCTCATCGCGCCGGTCATGCCGCATCTGGCCGAAGAGTGCTGGCAGACGCTCGGCGGCACCGACCTTGTCGCCGAACGGCCCTGGCCGGACTACGATCCCTCGCTTGTCGTCGACGCCGAGATCGTGCTGCCGGTGCAGGTCAACGGCAAGAAGCGCGGCGATTTGACAATTGCCCGCGACGCGGACCAAGGTGCGGTCGAAAAAGCGGTTCTGGCTCTCGACTTCGTGCAGAGAGCGCTCGAAGGTAAGGCGCCGCGCAAGGTGATCATCGTGCCGCAGAGGATCGTCAATGTCGTTGCCTGAGCCGCGAAAGACAGAGCTGACGCTGCGCCGGGTCATGCTTTGCGGGCTGCTCGCGTCGGTGGCGCTGGTTTCCGCCTGCACGGTACGGCCGCTCTATTCGAGCGCGCCGCTGGTCGCCGGCTCGCAGGTCGGCGCTGCTGCCGAGCTGGCATCGATCTCGGTCAAGCCGGTCAAGACCCGCTACGCCCAGCAGGTCCGCAACAATTTGATCTTCGCGCTCGGCCAGGGCGCCGGCGAGCCGGCTTCGCCGGTCTATTCGCTTGATCTCGGCGTCTCCGAACTCGTCGAATCGGCGGCAATCGAGCAGGTCACGACCGACGAGGACGAGCCGACCGCCGGCACTGTGACACTGACCGCCAACTATGTGCTCAGCGATGCCAAGACGGGCACGGTCATAGCGAGGGGCAAGCGCTCGATTCCGTCGTCATACGACAGGCCGCGCCAGGAATTCGCGTCATACCGGGCGCAGATCGACGCCGAGAACCGTGCGGCGCGCGAACTGGCGGATGTGCTGCGGCTGTCGATCGCCCAGGATCTGATCAAACACGGCAAGCCGGCAGCAAGCTAGGTCTTTCCAGAGTGCGCAATCTGCAAAAAAGGCCGATTGCTCGGCCTTTTTTGTTCGCAGGATAGTCGCTTCAGCCGATCGTCTGCCCGGTCTTTGCCCAGTCGGCGAGGAACAGCTCCAGGCCCTTGTCGGTCAGCGGGTGCTTGACCAGCGCCTTGAGCGTCGCCGGCGGCGCGGTGATGACGTCGGCGCCGATCAGTGCCGCCTGCTTGACATGGTTCACGGTGCGCACCGAAGCGGTCAGGATTTCGGTCTGGAAGTCATAATTGTCGTAGATGGTGCGGATATCGGCAATCAGTTCCATGCCGTCCCAGCCGCTGTCGTCTATGCGGCCGACGAAGGGCGAGATGAAGGAGGCGCCGGCCTTGGCGGCGAGCAGCGCCTGGGTGGCCGAGAAGCACAGCGTGACGTTGACCATGCGGCCGTCCGACCGGATATCCTTGCAGGCTCTCAGGCCGTCGAGCGTCAGCGGCACCTTAATGCAGACATTGTCGGCGATCCTGGCCAGGATCTTGGCTTCCGCCATCATGTCCTTGTATTCGGTGGCGACGACTTCGGCCGAGACTGGGCCCTTGACGATCTCGCAGATCTCTCTTGTGACGTCGGCGATCTTGCCGCCGGATTTCAGGATCAGCGACGGATTGGTGGTTACGCCGTCGAGCAGCCCCAAATCGTTCAGCTCGCGGATTTCCTTGACATCGGCGGTGTCGACAAAAAATTTCATGGCGGTCTCCTGAAGATTTTTCATGTGCGCGTCATGCACATTTGGGGTCGGACTTTGATCTAGACCAAAGTCGGGGCAAGGTCACGCCTCATGATCGAAGATTCGCCCTTTGTCGCGGCCGCACCGGTGCTGGTGCCGATGCCCGCCGAGCGCCCCTACACCTATGCCGTGCCGGCTGGCATGCGCGTGGTGCCGGGCTCGATCGTGCGCGTTCCGCTTGGACCCCGCCAGGTCGCCGGCATCGTCTGGGACGGCGTCGTCGAAAAGGTCGACGCGAAGAAATTGCGGCCGATCGAGCAGGTTTTCGACTGCCCGCCGATCGACCGCGCGATGCGGCGTTTTGTCGATTGGGTGGCGCAGTACACGCTGTCGCCGCCCGGCATGGTGGCGCGCATGCTGCTCAGGGCGCCGGAGGCGTTCGACCCGGAACCGTGGATCGAAGGGCTGCAGCGCACCTTCGCCAAGCCCGACCGGATGACGGAGGCGAGGACGCGCGTGCTGGAAACGGCCGAAGGCGGACTGGCCTGGACGCGGTCCGGCCTGGCGCATGCGGCAGGCGTGTCGTCGACGGTCGTGGACGGGCTGCGGGCGCAGGGCGTATTCGAGACGGTGATGATCCCGCCGCGGCCGGTGGTCGCAGCACCCGATCCCGGCTACGCCGTGCCGACACTGATGCCCGACCAGAGCGATGCCGCCGAGACGCTGCGCGCCAATGTCACGACCGGTACATTCGGCGTCACCCTGCTCGACGGTGTAACCGGATCCGGCAAGACGGAGGTTTATTTCGAGGCGGTCGCGGCCGCGCTCGACCGCGGCAAGCAGGTGCTGATCCTGCTGCCGGAGATCGCGCTGACCCATGCTTTCCTCGAACGCTTTCAGGAGCGGTTCGGCGCCAAGCCGGCAGAGTGGCACTCGGATCTGCCGCCAAGGATGCGCGAAAAGGTCTGGCGGCAGGTGGCGGAAGGCGGCGTGCGGGTCGTCGCCGGCGCGCGCTCCGCGCTGTTTCTGCCGTTCAGGGAGCTTGGACTGATCGTCGTCGACGAAGAGCACGATCCCGCCTACAAGCAGGAGGATCGCGTCTTTTACAACGCGCGCGACATGGCCGTGGTGCGCGGCCATATCGGCGGCTTTCCGGTCGTGCTCGCCTCGGCGACACCGTCGGTCGAAAGCCGGGTCAATGCCAGCCAGGGCCGCTACAGCAGGGCGGTGCTTTCGGCGCGCTTTGCCGAGGCGGCACTTCCCGATCTCAAGACGGTCGACATGCGCCGCGCGCCGCCGGCACGCGGCGGCTTCCTGTCGCCGGTGCTGCTCGGCCATATGCGGCAGACGCTGGAAAGAAAGGAACAGTCGCTGCTGTTCCTGAACCGGCGCGGCTATGCGCCGCTGACGCTCTGCCGGGTCTGTGGCCACCGCTTCGGCTGTCCGGTCTGCTCGGCCTGGCTGGTCGAGCACCGCTTTCGCGGCCAGCTCGTCTGCCATCATTGCGGGCACAATGAACGCCGGCCAGAAGCCTGCCCGGAATGCGGCACGCTCGATCATCTGGTCGCCTGCGGGCCGGGCGTCGAGCGCATAGCCGAGGAGGTCGTCGAGCATTTCCCCGACGCCCGCACCATCGTACTGTCGTCGGACCTGATGGGTGGCGTGCGCCGGCTGCGGCTCGAGCTTGAAGCTATCGCCAATGGCGAGGCCGACATCGTCATCGGCACGCAGCTCGTCGCCAAGGGCCATAATTTCCCCAACATGACCCTGGTCGGTGTGGTCGATGCCGATCTCGGCCTTGCCAATGGCGATCCGCGCGCCGCCGAGCGCACCTTCCAACTGCTCAGCCAGGTGACCGGCCGCGCCGGCCGCACCGGCAAGAAGAGCCTCGGCCTGCTGCAGACCTTCCAGCCGGACCATCCGGTGATGCGCGCGATCGTCTCCGGCGATGCCGAGGCCTTCTACGAGCGCGAGATCGCCGAGCGCGAGCGGGCGGGGCTGCCGCCCTTCGGCAGGCTCGCCGGCGTCATCGTCAGCGCGGCGACACGGGCCGAAGCCGAAGCGCACGCCCGTGGCCTGCGTCGCGCCGCGCCGCAAGCCACTGACCTGTTCGTGCTCGGCCCGGCCGAGGCGCCACTGTCATTGATCGGCGGCCGCCATCGCTTTCGCCTGCTGATCCAGGGCGAACGGCGCGCCGACATGCAAGGGTTCATCCGCACCATGCTGGCCGAGGGGCCGAAGATAAGGGGCTCGGTGCGGGTCCAGGTCGACATCGACCCGCAGAGCTTTTTGTGAGGTGTCGAATTACCCTTTCGAGACGCGTTCGGTGAATGGGTTCAAGTAAGGCACGTCAAGAATCGCAAAATGCCGGGTGTTGGCCGTCAAAACCGACAGGCCGTGCAAACGGGCAGTAGCTGCGATCAGAACGTCCGCCAGACCCGGATTGGCGCCTTTGGCGATAGTGGCGTCTTCCAGTTTTCCGGCTTCTCGCGCGATTGCTAAATCGATAGGAAGGATGCGCTGGTTGAACTCTAGAAGCAACCTTTCGAACCACTCGTTGATGCGCTCTGCCTTCATATGCCCGTCCGCCCGCTTCAGTTTCGCGATTCCTCGTTCCACCTCCAAGATGACGATCGACGAGAGCTGCCAAGAGCCGCGTTCTCCTTGTTCGGCAACCCAGTTCTGCACGTGCGACGGAAGCAGAGGCCGACCAGGTGCAAACGCCGAGAGAAAAGACGTATCAAGCAGATAGCCGGTCAAAACTCCACTTCCCGCGACGGCGATTCGTTTCGCTCAAGCTCGATGCCACCTGGATACTGAAGCAGGAAATCCACGAAGTCTTTTTGGCTGTTCTGCGGATAAAGTTTCCGTCCCTCACCGATTGGCACCACCATGACTGCGGGCTTGCCGTGCTTGGTGATAACCGTGGGCTCACCGTTCTCAGCAGCCTCCACGAGCGCGGAAAGGCTGGCCTTTGCCTCTCGTAGTTGCATCGTCTTCATGCGCGGAACCCCTTGTGGTCTCATGTAGTCACAATATAGGAATTGTGCAGAAAAAAACAGCCCGTTGTGTAACGTCTTGTTAGCCCGGTCGAGACAACGGTCGCGCCCGCGTTGGGCTGACGCGCCCTGCAAATTGCCGACGGCCCATCTGGCGTATGTCAGTTGCTTCGCTAGAATGCCCGAAATTTTGAATATCCATTTACGAGGGGACAAGATGGAATTTGCGTTTCCGTGGCCGATGAGCCAGGGCGAGTGGCTGGCATGGTCGAGCGCGGTCGCGACCCTATTGCTCGGCCTGTTGCTGTTCCTGGCTCCACAGCTGGCCTTTCGCATTCTGCGGCTGCAGGTCAGACCGGACAAGGCAGCGGCGATCGCCGAGGGGCGCGGCCGGATGTCGGGCTTCTATCTCGGCGTCAGCCTGTGCTGCATCCTCCTGGCGCAGCCGCTGCTCTACATGGCGCTCGGCTTCTCCTGGCTTTTCACCGCCTTCGGCCGGCTGCTGTCGATGATGTCGGACGGCGCCAACACGCCGTTCAACTGGGCATCCATCGTCGTCGAGCTGGTGCTGGCGGCGCTGCCGCTTGCCTTCGCCTTCGGCTTTTTGCCCTGAATCAGGGATCAATCCGGGGTTGGTTGCTGAACTCGGCCAGCGGATGCGACAATAGTGCCTGAAAACCATGCCGGACGACGCATTGCGGTCTGAAAATGCCTGTGCTAGACGGCAATCGACTTTCGACCGGGGATAGCGGAAGCCGCGCCTCCGTGCTTGGAAAAATGCAGTAAGGTCAAAGATTTAGCCAGAGTTTTTGCTCGCGCCAACAATCTGCGGCCTGTCAGACAAGAGAAAAGACGGTCCGTGGCCCAATCGTCATCGCCAATCTCAGGTGTCGCAGAACGCTATGCGGGTTCGCTGTTCGAACTCGCGCTGCAGACCAATTCGGTCGCCAGCGTCGAGGCCGACCTCAACAGTTTCGAAGCGATGCTCGAAGGCAGCGCTGACCTTTCGCGGCTGATCAGGAGCCCTGTCTTCTCCAGCGAGGACCAGGCCAAGGCGATCGCCGCGATCGCCGACAAAGCAGGGATTACCGGCCTCACCGGCAATTTCCTGCGCGTCGTTGCCCAGAATCGCCGGCTGTTTGCCGTGCCCGGCATGATCAAGGCGTTCCGCCAGATCGCCGCCGAACACCGTGGCGAGACCGCTGCCGAGGTCACCTCGGCACATGCGCTGACGCCTGCCCAGGAAACCGAGCTGAAAGCAGCGCTGAAAAGCGTCGCCGGCAAGGACGTGGCGATCACGGTCACCGTCGATCCGTCGCTGCTCGGCGGACTGGTGGTCAAGATAGGCTCGCGCCAGATCGATACGTCGCTCAAAACCAAACTCAATTCGCTCAAGCTTGCACTGAAAGAGGTCGGCTGATGGACATCCGCGCCGCGGAAATTTCCGCAATTCTGAAAGACCAGATCAAGAATTTCGGCAAGGAGGCCGAGGTCTCCGAAGTCGGCCAGGTGCTGTCCGTCGGTGACGGTATCGCCCGCGTCTACGGCCTCGACAATGTCCAGGCCGGCGAGATGGTCGAGTTCCCCGGCGGCATCCGCGGCATGGCGCTCAACCTCGAAGCCGACAATGTCGGCGTCGTCATCTTCGGCGCCGACCGCGACATCAAGGAAGGCGACACCGTCAAGCGCACCGGCGCCATCGTCGACGCGCCCGTCGGCATGGGCTTGCTCGGCCGCGTCGTCGACGCGCTCGGCAACCCGATTGACGGCAAAGGCCCGATCCAGGCCACCGAGCGTAAGCGCGTCGACGTCAAGGCGCCCGGCATCATTCCGCGCAAATCGGTGAACGAGCCGATGTCGACCGGCCTCAAGGCCATCGACGCGCTGATCCCGGTCGGCCGCGGCCAGCGCGAGCTGGTCATCGGCGACCGCCAGACCGGCAAGACCGCGATCATCCTCGACACCATGCTCAACCAGAAATCGGTGCACGACAACGGCCCTGAGAAGGAAAAGCTGTACTGTGTCTATGTCGCAGTCGGCCAGAAGCGCTCGACCGTGGCGCAGTTCGTCAAGGTCCTGGAAGAGCGCGGCGCGCTCGACTATTCGATCATCATCGCCGCGACCGCCTCCGATCCGGCGCCAATGCAGTTCCTGGCGCCGTTCACCGCCTGCACCATGGGCGAATATTTCCGCGATAACGGCATGCACGCGCTGATCAGCTACGACGATCTATCGAAGCAGGCCGTCGCTTACCGCCAGATGTCGCTGCTGCTGCGCCGCCCGCCGGGCCGCGAAGCCTATCCCGGCGACGTTTTCTACCTGCACTCGCGCCTGCTCGAGCGCGCCGCCAAGCTCAATGACGAAAACGGCGGCGGGTCTCTGACGGCGCTGCCGATCATCGAGACGCAGGCCAACGACGTTTCGGCCTACATCCCGACCAACGTCATCTCTATCACCGACGGCCAGATCTTCCTTGAGACCAATCTGTTCTTCCAGGGCGTCCGTCCGGCGGTCAATGTCGGCCTGTCGGTGTCGCGCGTCGGCTCCTCGGCGCAGATCAAGGCGATGAAGCAGGTTGCCGGGTCGATCAAGGGCGAGCTCGCGCAGTACCGCGAAATGGCTGCTTTCGCGCAGTTCGGCTCCGATCTCGACGCCGCCACGCAACGCCTGCTCAACCGCGGCTCGCGCCTGACCGAGCTGTTGAAGCAGCCGCAATTCTCGCCGCTCAAGGTCGAGGAGCAGGTCGCGGTGATCTTCGCCGGCGTCAACGGCTATCTCGACAAGCTGGCGATCAACCAGGTCGGCAAGTTCGAGCATGGTCTGTTGTCGCATATGCGCTCGGCCGGCAAGGACGTGCTCGACGGCATCCGCAAGGAGAAGGCGCTGTCCGACGATCTGCGCGCCAGGCTGAAGGCAGAAATCGACGCCTTCGCCAAGACCTTTGCTTGAGCAGGACGGACGGGATCAGGTTTGAAGCATGCCTTCGTTAAAAGACCTTCGTAACCGTATCGCCTCGGTCAAGGCGACGCAGAAGATCACCAAGGCGATGCAGATGGTCGCCGCGGCGAAGCTGCGTCGCGCGCAGGAAGCGGCGGAAGCGGCGCGTCCCTATTCGGAGCGCATGGGCGCGGTGCTGGCCAATATCACCCAGGCGATCGGTGGCGGCGGCGATGCCCCGGCGCTGATGACCGGCACCGGCAAGGACGACGTGCATCTGCTTGTCGTCTGCACCGCCGAACGCGGTCTGTGCGGCGGCTTCAATTCGCAGATCGCCCGTTTTGCCCGCGACCACATCCGCAAGCTTCTGGCTGATGGCAAGCAGGTCAAGATCATCTGCGTCGGCAAGAAGGGGTTCGATATATTGCGCCGCGACTACGGGGCGCTGATCGTCGAGCGTGTCGACCTGCGCGAGGTCAAGACGCTGGGCTTCGTCAATGCCGATGCCATCGCCAAGAAGGTGATCCACCTGTTCAACGAAGGCGGCTTCGACATCTGCACGCTGTTCTACTCGCAGTTCAAGTCGGTGATCAGCCAGATCCCGTCGGCGCAGCAAATTATCCCGGCGGGCGTCGCTTCGGCTGCCGCGGAAGTGAAGGATGGCGGCAGCGCCGTCTACGAATACGAGCCGGAGCCGGGCGAAATCCTTTCCGATCTCATCCCGCGCAACATTTCCGTGCAGGTTTTTCGCGCGCTGCTCGAGAATGCGGCCGGCGAGATGGGCGCAAAGATGAGCGCCATGGACAATGCGACGCGCAACGCCGGCGACATGATCAACAAATTGTCGATCACCTACAACCGCCAGCGGCAGGCGCAGATCACCAAGGAATTGATCGAAATCATTTCGGGCGCCGAGGCGCTCTAGGCACGCTCACAAGGAGGTCATCGACCTCAAGCGTGTGAGAAACAAAGAGACGAAAAGGGTAAAGACGATGGCGAAAGCAGCGACCCCGAAGACGGCAGCCCCCAAGGCCGCGGCGCCAGCGAAGGCTCCGGCAGCAAAGGCAACTCCGGCCAAGAAGGCGGCAGCAACCAAGGCCGCCGCTGTGAATACGCCGGTCGCCACAATCAAGAAAACCGGCCTGGCGGGCAAGGTTCGCCAGGTCATCGGCGCCGTTGTCGACGTCCAGTTCGGCGAACATCTGCCGGCGATCCTGAACGCGCTTGAGACGATCAATGTCGGCAATCGCCTGGTGCTCGAGGTGGCCCAGCATCTCGGTGAGAACACCGTGCGCTGCATCGCCATGGACTCGACCGAAGGTCTGGTCCGCGGCCAGGACGTCTATGATACCGGTGCACCGATTACCGTGCCGGTCGGTCCGGGCATGCTCGGCCGCATCATCAACGTCATCGGCGAGCCGGTCGACGAGGCAGGCCCTGTCGACGGCATCGAAATGCGCTCGATCCACCAGCCGGCGCCGACCTATGTCGAGCAGTCGACGGAGGCGCAGATCCTGGTCACCGGCATCAAGGTGCTCGACCTGCTGGCCCCCTATGCCCGCGGCGGCAAGATCGGCCTGTTCGGCGGCGCCGGCGTCGGCAAGACGGTGCTGATCCAGGAACTGATCAACAACGTCGCCAAGGCGCATGGCGGCTTCTCGGTTTTCGCCGGCGTCGGCGAGCGCACCCGCGAAGGCAACGACCTCTATCACGAGTTCATCGAGTCCGGCGTCAACAAGAAGGGCGGCGGCGAAGGCTCCAAGGCAGCGCTCGTCTATGGCCAGATGAACGAGCCGCCGGGCGCGCGCGCCCGCGTCGGCCTGACCGGCCTGACGGTTGCCGAATATTTCCGCGACCAGGGCCAGGACGTGCTGTTCTTCGTCGATAACATCTTCCGCTTCACGCAGGCGGGTTCGGAAGTGTCGGCGCTGCTCGGCCGCATTCCTTCGGCCGTCGGCTACCAGCCGACGCTGGCCACCGACATGGGCGCGCTGCAGGAGCGTATCACCACGACGACCAAGGGCTCGATCACCTCGGTGCAGGCGATCTATGTGCCGGCCGACGATCTGACCGACCCGGCGCCGGCGACCTCGTTCGCCCACCTCGACGCGACGACCGTGCTCAACCGCGCGATTTCGGAAAAGGGCATCTATCCGGCCGTCGATCCGCTCGATTCGACCTCGCGCATGCTTGACCCGATGGTTGTCGGCGAAGAGCATTACCAGGTTGCCCGCCAGGTGCAGTCGATCCTTCAGCGCTACAAGTCGCTGCAGGACATCATCGCCATCCTGGGCATGGACGAGCTGTCGGAAGAGGACAAGCAGACGGTTGCCCGCGCCCGCAAGATCGAGCGCTTCCTGTCGCAGCCCTTCTTCGTCGCCGAAGTGTTCACCGGCGCACCGGGCAAGCTGGTCGACCTCGCCGACACCATCAAGGGCTTCAAGGGCCTTTGCAACGGCGACTACGACCATCTGCCAGAAGCCGCCTTCTACATGGTCGGCGGCATCGAGGAAGCGGTCGAGAAGGCGCAGCGCCTGGCCGCCGAAGCGGCCTGATGGTGAATGGTCAATAGTGAATTGTGAATGGGGAGTAGCGGATAGGAAATCGGGGCTGAGTGAAGGTCATTCTTTTTGACCATTCACCATTCACCATTCACCAGTCGCTAAACTGATCATGCCTGAAGCTTTCAAATTCGAACTGGTCTCGCCGGAGCGCCTCTTGGTTTCCGAGCAGGTCGACTCCGTCGTCATCCCGGGCGCCGAAGGCGAGATGACCGTCATGGCGCATCACGCGCCGGTCATGACCACAATCAAGCCGGGCGTCGTTACGCTGAAGACCGCGCAAGGCAAGGAAGAGCGCTATGTGGTGTTCGGCGGCTTTGCCGACATCGTTCCGGCCGGCTGCACGCTGCTGGCGGAATCGGCTGTGGCCGTCGGCGACATCGACCGCGCCGACCTTGCCCGCCGCATCCAGGAGGCCAGGGAAGACGCCGCCGACGCCAAGGACGATCAGACCCGCAGCAAGGCCGAGCAGTTCCTTAACCAGCTCACCACGCTCGAAGGCGCCATCCTGCCGGCTTGACAGGCGCTCTCTCCCTTCTCCCCTTGTGGGAGAAGGTGGATTGGCGCGCAGCGCCAAGACGGTTGAGGGGTGTTGGAAGAAATGGGACGTTGGCGTTCCCTGGAACACCCCTCATCCGACCGAGCTTCGCTCGGCCCCTTCTCCCACAAGGGGAGAAGGGAGGGGCTGCTCAAACTGTCAGCGTTTCCACCGCCCGCATGACGCCGCGCAGTTCGGCGAGGCCCTTCAGGCGGCCGATGCAGGAATAGCCGGGGTTCACCTTCTTGCCGATGTCGTCGACTATGGCGTGGCCATGATCGGGACGCATCGGGACCTGCCAATCCGCCCTGCCTGCCGCCTTGCGCCGCCGCTCTTCACCAATCAGCGCCGACACGACGGCCACCATATCGGTGTCGCCGTCGAGGTGCTCGGCTTCGTGGAAGGAGCCGTCGGGCTCCTTGGTGACATTGCGCAGATGGGCGAAGTGGATGTTTTCGGCGAAGGCCCTGGCCATTGCCGGCAGATCGTTCTGCGCGCCCGCGCCGTAGGAGCCGGTGCACAGTGTCAACCCGTTAGCCGGCGAAGCGACAGCGTCGAGCAGCGCGCGTGCGTCATTGGCGTTGGAAACGATGCGCGGCAGGCCGAACAGCGAAAAAGGCGGATCGTCGGGGTGGATCGCCATCCTGACGCCGGCCTCTTCGGCCACCGGCACGATCTCGCGCAGGAAGGCAAACAGGTTTTCGCGTAGTCCTTCGGTGGAGACGTCCTTGTAGAGGTCGAGGGCGCGGCGGAAGCTTGCCCGATCGAAGATGAATTCGCGCGCCGGCACCCAGCCGATCAGGTTGCGCTCCAGCCTTGCCTTGTCGCTGTCGCTCATCCCTTGCAGCCGCACACGCGCCGCCTCGATACGGGCCGGCGGGTGATCGGCCTCCGCCCCTTCTCGCTCAAGGATGAAGACGTCATAGGCGCAGAGCTCGACGACATCGAAGCGCAGCGCCGTGCCGCCATGCGGCATGGGATAATCGAGGTCGGTGCGCGTCCAGTCGGTGATTGCCATGAAATTATAGCAGACGGTATTGATGCCGGCGGCGGCGACGGCGCGGATCGAGGCCTTGTATTTGTCGATCAGGCTGCGCCAGTCACCGCTGCGGGTCTTGATGTCCTCATGGACGACGATGCTCTCGACCACATCCCAGGTCAGGCCTGCTGCCTCGATCTCGGCCTTGCGCCTGGCGATCTCGTCCGCCGGCCAGGCGCGGCCGTCATTGAGGTGGTGCAGCGCGCTGACGATGCCGACGGCGCCGGCTTGACGGACATGGGCAAGCGTCACCGGATCGTCGGGCCCGAACCAGCGCCAGGTCTGTCTCATCGCTTCTCACTCCCTATGCCAAGCGCCGCGAAGGCGGCGCCAGGCCCGCCCCGCCGCAGGCGCTCGAGATGGGCTGCCGTCAGATCGATCAGTGTCATGCGGTGGGAGTGGTCCTTGGCGAAGCCGGCGAGATCGAACATTGCTGTCACCGTTTCGACAGCCGGCCGGCTGCCGAGCGTAAGCCGAGTGTCGATCGGATCGGTGAAATGGGCTTCCGGCAGGGTTTTGCCGCGCGCCTCGCAAGCGGCGATCCAGGCGGCTACCACCAGCATGAGATGCGCAGGCGGGTCACCGGCACCCAGCCGATCGAGGGCCGAGGCGACGATGCGCTGCGGCAGCTTCTGGCTGCCGTCATTGGCGATCTGCGCCGTGCGATGGGCGAGCGCCGTGTTCGAATAGCGTTCGGCAAGTTGGGCCGTGTAGCCGGCCGTATCGAGCCCGGCGTCCTGCGGCAGCGTCGGGATGGCCTCGGCCCATAGTCCGTCGACGAATTGCCGGATCGCCGGATCGGCAAAGGCGCGGTCGACCGTGTCGTAGCCGCTGAGCAGGCCTAGATAGGCGATTGCCGAATGCGAGCCGTTGAGCAGCCGCAGCTTCATGTCCTCGAACGGCCTGACGTCGCCGACCATGGTGACGCCGAACTTTTCCCAGGCCGGCCTGCCCGCCGGGAAATCGTCCTCGACCACCCATTGACAGAACGGCTCGGTCATCACCGGCCAGGCATCCTCGAAACCGAGCTCGACGGCGATACGCGCCCGGTCGGCATCGGTGGTCGCCGGCACGATACGGTCGACCATGCTCGACGGAAAAGCGACGCCGTCGGCGATGTACGCGGCGAGCCTGGCATCGCCTGAAGTGGCGAGCCTGGAATCGCGCAGTGCTGCGAATTCGACCAGCAGGCGGTGCAGCGTGGCGCCATTGGCCGGAAGGTTGTCACAGCAGAGCACGGTGAAAGGCTGGATGCCGGCGGCACGGCGGCGCGACAGCGCTTCGGTCAGAAAACCATGCGCCGTCCGTGGCATTTGCGGGTTGGCCAGATCATGGACGATGTCGGGGTGGGTATTGTCCAGTCCGCCGCCGGCTGCTCTCAGATAGGCCTTTTCGGTGATCGTCAGCGTGACGATGCGGGTGCGCTGATCGGTCAGAGCTGCGAGCACCGCAACCGGATCTTCCGGCGCGACCAGCAGCGACAGGATCGAACCGATGACGCGCAGCTCTTCGCCGATGCTGCTTCTGATCGCCAGCGTGTAGAGGCCATCCTGCGGCGCCAGTGCGTCGCGCGTGTCTGGACTGCGCAAGGACACGCCGACAATGCCCCAGTCCGCCTCTCCCGCCGCCAGGCAGTCGTCGACATACGCCGCCTGGTGGGCGCGATGGAACGCACCGACGCCGAGATGGACGATGCCCGGTGCGACGACGCCGCGGGCGTAGCGGGGAACCGCGACCGAAGCCGGCAGTGCCTTCAGCGTGCTGTTGGAAAGGCGTCTATTGGTCATTGCGCCACGTGTCTGATCGAGATTGTTGGGTCACTGCTGGCAGGCGGCGTAACACCCGATGCCATCATGCACAATGGGCAATGGCCCACGAAAAGTCATCATACAACAACCCAGTTTTTGTATGTTGACATTATTTCTTTCGAACCCTACCGATGTCCGGATTGGGAGGATTTACGTGGCCGCATTGACGGATCCGGATCTGCTGTTTGCCGCCGAGGCGCGCCCGCGTTCGCTGGCCCGCGATCTCTATGCCGCGGTCAAGGACCTGCCGATCGTCAGCCCGCACGGCCACACCGACCCGCGCTGGTATGCGCTCAACGAGGCGTTTCCGGATCCGGCGCAATTGCTGATCGTGCCGGACCACTACATTTTCCGTATGCTGTTCAGCCAGGGCGTTCGCCTTGAGGAGCTTGGCGTGCCGACTCTTGACGGCTCGCCGGTGGAGACCGACGGCAGGACGATCTGGCGGCGCTTCGCCGAGCATTACTACCTGTTTCGCGGCACGCCGACCCGGCTGTGGTTCGACCATGTTCTTGCCCACCTGTTCGGCATCGAAGAGCCGCTGAATGCCAAGACGGCTGACCGCCATTACGACACGATCGCGATGCTGCTGCAGTGGGAGAATTTTCGCCCCCGAGCGCTGTTCGAGCGCTTCAACATTGAGGTCATCGCGACGACCGAAGGAGCGCTCGACGATCTCAGATGGCACCAGATGATCCGCGACAGCGGCTGGGAGGGCCGCGTCGTCACCGCCTATCGGCCGGACGCGGTCGTCGATCCCGATTTCGAAGGGTTCTCGGCCAATCTCGACCGGCTTGGCGAGATCACCGGGTGCGATACCGGCAACTGGGCCGGCTATCTCGATGCACATCGCCAGCGGCGGGCCTTCTTCAAAAGTTTCGGTGCGACGTCCTCCGATCACGGCCATCCAACGGCCGAAACCGCCAATCTCTCGGATGCCGCCGCGCAGGAGTTGTTCAACCGCATCCGCCGGGGCTCGGACGACGAGCGGGAGCGAAAACTGTTTCGCGCCCAGATGCTGACCGAGATGGCCAAGATGAGCCGCGACGACGGGCTGGTCCTGCAGATCCATCCCGGCTCCTGGCGCAATCATTCGCCGGCTATCTTTCACAAGTTCGGCAGGGACAAAGGCTTCGATATCCCGACCCGCACCGATTATGTGACGGCGCTGAAGCCGTTGCTCGACTGTGTCGGGCTGGAGCGCGACCTCACCATCATCCTCTTCACCCTCGACGAGACGAGCTATGCGCGCGAGCTGGCGCCGCTCGCCGGCGTTTACCCGGCATTGAAGCTCGGGCCAGCCTGGTGGTTCCACGACAGCCCCGAAGGGATGCGCCGGTTCCGTGAGATGACCACCGAAACGGCCGGTTTCTATAACACCGTCGGTTTCAACGACGACACCCGCGCCTTTCCATCCATACCGGCCCGCCATGATGTGGCGCGCCGGGTCGATTGCGCATATCTGGCGCGTCTCGTCGCCGAGCATCGGCTCGGCGAAGACGAGGCGCACGAGCTGGCGCAGGAACTTGCCTATACGCTCGCGAAAAAGGCGTACCGGCTCTAACGGCGCTTGCCGCCATCGTTCAAAACGGGAGGAACCAATGCTGCATTTTTCGAGATTGGCGGGAGCTACGCTACTTGCCGCCGCACTGCTGGCCGGAACGGCAAGCGCCCAGACGGTCCTGCGCTCGTCCGACACGCACCCGGACGGCTATCCGACGGTCGAGGCGGTCAAATATTTCGGCGAGCTGGTGAAGGAGCGCACGGCCGGCCGCTATGTGGTCGAGATCTATCCTTCCGCGCAACTCGGCGAGGAAAAGGACACGATCGAGCAGGTGCGCACCGGCGTGATAGATCTCAACCGCGTCTCGATGGCGCCGTTCAACGGGCTCATCCCGGAGACCACCGTGCCCTCGCTGCCCTACATCTTCCGTTCGGAAGAGCACATGCACAAGGTCATGGACGGGGCGATCGGCGACCAGATCGCAGCGGCGTTCGACCAGGTCGGGCTGGTGCTGCTCGCCTTTTACGACGGCGGTTCGCGCTCCTTCTACAATTCGAAGAAGCCGATCAACACCGTCGCCGATATGGCCGGGATGAAGTTCCGCGTTATCCAGTCCGACATCTTCGTCGACATGGTGGCGGCACTCGGCGCCAACGCGACGCCGATGCCGTATGGCGAAGTATATTCGGCGATCGAGACCGGGGTCATCGACGGCGCGGAGAACAATTTTCCGAGCTACGACACCGCCAAGCACGCGGAAGTCGCCAAGTACTATTCGCTCGACGAGCACACGATGGTGCCGGAAGCCTTCGTGATGGCGAAGTCGAGCTGGGACAAGCTGACGCCGGAAGACCAGGCGATCTTCAAGGCGGCCGCCAAGGAAAGCGTCGCCAAGCAGCGCGAGCTGTGGACCGCCAAGGTCAAGGAATCGCGCGCCAAGGTCGAGGCGGCCGGTTCGCAGATCACGACGCCGGACAAGCAGCCCTTCATCGACGCGATGGGGCCGGTCTACGAGAAGCACGTCAAGGACGACAAGCTGAAGGCCATGGTCGAAGCCATCAAGGCCGTGCAGTGATCAAGCGGCGGCGCGGACATTCCGCGCCGCCATCCTCCTGGGGAGAAAACCGGTGACTTCCAGCCCAAAACCAACACCGCTCCTGTCGGGCGTCGCGCAAGTGATGTCGCGCGTCAGCACGGCGGCGCTGTCGATCGCCGGCATCGGGCTGGTGCTGATGACCGCGTTCGTCGCCTGGCAGGTGTTCGGCCGCTACGTCCTGAACCGCTCGCCGAGCTGGACCGAGCCGGGTTCGGTGATGCTGATGAGCTGGTTCATTTTCCTCGGCGCTGCCGTCGGTGTGCGCGAGAACTATCATCTTGGCTTCGACGTCCTGCTCTACGTGCTGCCGAAAGGCGGCAAGCGCTGGCTGCGGATGATTTCGGATCTCGTCGCGCTCGCCTTCGGCATCGGCATGATCTGGTATGGCAGCCAGCTGGTCGCATTGACCTGGGGCTCCGTCTTGCCGTCACTCGGCATATCGGGGGGCTGGGACTACGTCCCGCTTGTCGCCGGAGGCGCGCTCATCGTGCTTTTCACACTGGAGCGCATCGTGCTTCGCCTCTCCGGCGCGCCGATCGACGATGCCCTCGATGAATTGCCGCCCGCGGAAGTCGCAGCCGAACTCGACACAGCTGATGTGAAGGTCTGACGCCATGGAACTGTGGATTCTCTTCGGCGTCTTCACCCTGCTGATGCTTATCGGCACGCCGATCGCTTTCTGCCTCGGCGTCGCAAGTCTTGCCACCGTCCTCTATATGGGCCTGCCGCCGCTCATCGTATTCCAGCGCCTGAATTCCGGCATGAGCGTCTTTTCGCTGCTGGCCATTCCGTTTTTCATCTACGCCGGCGACTTGATGGTGCGCGGCGGCATCGCCAGCAAGATCGTTGCCTTCGCCGGCTCGCTCGTCGGCCATTTGCGCGGCGGCCTCGGCCAGGTCAATATCGCCACCGCTACACTGTTCGGCGGCATTTCCGGCTCGGCGGTTGCGGAGGCAGCGGCGGTCGGCGGCCTGATGATCCCGCAGATGAAGGCGCGTGGATATGGAGCGGACTACGCCGTCAACGTCACGTCGATGGCGGCGCTGATTGCGCTGCTGCTGCCGCCGTCGCACAACATGATCATCTACTCGATCTCGGCAGGCGGAAAGATCTCCATCGCCGATCTGTTCACGGCCGGTATCATCCCGGGCCTGCTACTGGCCCTGTCGCTGATGGTCACCGCCTATATCGTGGCGCGCTCCCGCGGCTATCCGACCGAGGCGTTTCCGGGCTTCGCCGCCGTCGCGCATCTTTTCGCCGTTGCGGTGCCCGGCCTGCTGCTGATCGCGATCATCTTCGGCGGCGTGCGATCGGGCGTCTTCACCGCCACCGAGAGTTCCTGTATCGCCGTCATCTATGCGTTGCTCGTGACCGTCTTCGTTTACCGGCAGATGACCTGGGAAGGGTTCGTTCATGCCACCCATGGCGCCGTGCGCACCACGGCCATGGTGCTGCTCATCATCGGCATGGCGGCGGCGTTCTCGTGGCTGATGGCCTTCCTGAAAGTGCCGGCAGCGTTGATAGCCTCCATGAACGCGATCTCGGACGATCCGCTGGTCGTGCTTCTCCTGCTCAACCTCTTGATGCTGTTCCTCGGCACGTTCATGGACATGGGGCCGACGATCATCATTTGCACGCCGATCTTCCTGCCCGTGGCGCAGGCCTACGGCGTCGATCCGGTGCATTTCGGCGTCATCATGATCCTCAATTTCGGCATCGGACTGAACACGCCGCCGGTGGGCGCAGTGCAGTTCGTGGCGTGTGCAGTGGGCAAGATATCCGTCTGGGAATCGATGCGCTCGATCTGGCCGTTCTATGCGGCAGGTCTCGTGGTGCTGGCGCTCGTCACTTACATTCCGGCCATTTCGCTATGGCTGCCGAGCGTCTTCAAATAGGGGGTGCGACATGGCCTCGGATACCGCAGTCGGGCTCCGCGTCGAACGAAGACCGAAGCTTTCGGAAACGGTCGTCGCGGCGATCCGCAAGCAGTTGCAGGCGGGCGAGATCCAGCCGGGGCAAAAGCTGCCGACAGAGGGTCAGCTGACTGAAACCTTCGGGGTCAGCCGCACCGTGATACGCGAGGCGCTGGCCAAGCTTGCCGCGGACGGCCTGGTCGAACCACGCCAAGGCGCCGGCGTCTTCGTCACCGAGCATATCTCGACAGCGTTCGGTGCTCTGGCAGCGGAGATGGGCAGCAAGGACTCGATCGCCCTCAACGTGCTCGAAGTCAGATTGGCGATCGAGATCGAATCCGCCGGGCTCGCGGCCATCCGCCGCAACGCCGCGCAGGAAGCGGCGATCCAGGAAGCCTTCTTTGAATTCGAGCGGCTGCTCCTCAATAGCGAGCCGACGGGACCGGCCGACCTTGCCTTCCACCGCGCAATCGCCAGCGCCACCAACAATCCATTTTATGTCGAGATGCTCGACGTGCTCGGCCGACGCGCCATTCCTTGCGACGTGACCTCGCCCTGGTCGACCGAGATCGCCCAATCGGACGCCTATCAGCGCGGCCTGCAGCGTGAGCATCTGGTGATCCTCAATGCCATCTCGGCAGGCGATGCCGAGGCGGCCCGGGAGGCGATGCGCGCGCATCTCGGTGCCAGCCAGCAGCGCTATCGCGAGCGCCTGCACGCGCGCCAGGTTTTTTATGCCGACTCGGTCAAGGCCGCGGCAACCGAATAAGCAATTGAGGCAGCCCCATGGGACAGCAATGAATCACACTGACAATCATACGGATTTCACCTCCCGCTTCGCCATCGATCCTGTTTCTGCCGCAGCCATGGGAACGGACGAACTGCGTCACAATTTCCTGATCGAGGACTTGTTCCAGCCCGGCCGCATCAGCCTGACCTACACCCATTACGACCGCATGATCGTCGGCGGCGCTATGCCCGCCGGCACACCGCTGCCGCTGCAGGCGATCAAACCGACCGGGACGAAGAATTTTCTCGATCGCCGTGAGATGATCATCGTCAACATCGGCGGCGCGGGCATTGTGACAGCCGGCGGTCAATCCTATGAGTTGCAGGCGCGCGATATGCTCTATCTCGGCATGGGCACTGATGAGGCATCGTTCGCTGCGATCAATCTGGCTGAGCCGGCTAAATTCTACCTGCTCAGCGCGCCGGCGCATCAGAGCCATCCCAACCGGCTGATCCGCATCGGCGATGCCAAGCGGCTCGATCTCGGCAGCCAGGCAACCTCCAACGAGCGCTCGATCTTCCAGTTCATCCATGCCGATGGTGTAAAGACTTGTCAGCTTGTCGTCGGCATGACCCAGCTTGCCTCCGGTTCGGTCTGGAACACCATGCCATGCCATGTGCATGACCGGCGCATGGAAGCCTATCTCTATTTCGACCTGCCGGAGGCGGCGCGGGTGTTTCATTTCATGGGCGAGCCGGACGAAACGCGCCATCTCGTCATGCGCAACGAGGAGGCGGTGCTGTCGCCGGGATGGTCGATCCATTCGGGCGCCGGCACCTCGAACTACGCCTTCATCTGGGCGATGGCTGGCGACAATGTCGACTATACCGATGTCGACCTGGTGGCGGTGGAGGAGCTCAAGTGAGCGATCTCTCGGCCTTCAGCCTTGCCGGCAAGCGCATCCTCGTCACCGGCGCCAATACCGGCATCGGCCAGGGCATCGCCGTGTCGATCACGCGCGCCGGCGGCGCGGTGGTCGGGGTCGGCCGCTCGGCGATGGACGAGACCGCGGAGAAGATTGCAGCGGCCGGCGGCCGCTTCGAGGCCGTCCGCTGCGATCTTGGCGATGATGCAGCCGCCCAGGCGATGCTTGACCGCGTCTGGGACGACACCGGGCCGCTCGACGGCCTGGTTAACAATGCCGGCATTATCCGGCGTGCCGATGCGGTCGAACTGACCGAAGCCGACTGGGACGACGTCATCGGTGTCAATCTGAAGACGGTATTCTTCCTCAGCCAGCGCTTTGCCAGGCGCGTGCTCGCCGATCCGGCGCGGCGCGGCAAGATCGTCAACATCGCTTCGGTGCTGAGTTTTCAGGGCGGCATCCGCGTGGCCTCCTACACCGCCTCCAAACATGGCGTGCTCGGCATTACCCGGCTGCTGGCATGCGAATGGGCGGCAAAGGGCATCAACGTCAACGGCATTGCGCCCGGCTATGTCGAGACCAACAACACCGAGGCGCTGCGCGCCGATCCCGACCGCAGCGCGTCGATCCTGGCGCGCATTCCGGCCGGGCGCTGGGGCGCGCCGGAGGACATCGGCGACGCAGCCGTCTTCCTGCTGGCGCCGGCGTCGAACTACATGCATGGCGCGGTGGTGCCGGTGGATGGCGGCTGGCTGGCGCGATGAACAACAAAAATGAGAGTTTGGCGATGACCGGAACCAAAATCTTCTCGCATGCCGGCGAGGGTGCGTGGACGCCGACGCCCGACGGCAACCGCCGGCGCGTGCTCCTGCACACCGATGAACTGATGATGGTCGAGTTCGGTTTCGACAAGGGCGGCGTCGGCGCGCTGCATTCGCACCCGCATGTCCAGGCGAGCTACGTCGCCGAGGGCCGCTTCGAGGTCACCATCGACGGCAGGACCGAGATCCTGGAGGCCGGAAGCAGCTTCATCGTTCCGTCCAACCTTGTCCATGGCGTCACGGCGCTGGAGGCGGGACGACTGGTCGACAGTTTTACGCCGCACCGCGCCGATTTCCTCGACTGAGCCGCTGGCCCGAAGATCAGGCAGCCGGTTCTCGGAACGAAAAACCCGCGCCTCCGGAGAGACGCGGGCGTGTTGCCTGGGCGCTTGTGGCGCCGCGGTACTCAAAACATCACCGCAGAACCTGAACCTGCCGAATGATGGTGAAGATAGGATTAACCGCTCCGAGGCGGCGCGATATTCACAGCCAAAGCGAATAGGGGCTGGAACGACGGTCTGATATCGGCCAATGAGAGAGAGGTTCGCTTCAGGCGGTGCCGAGGAGGACCGGAGGGGTCGATAAATGTTCGAATCTGCTGTCCAGGCAATCACCTGGCGATTCGCCGGGAAATTTCGGCAGGCCGTGTCCGCGAAAGTTCTGTAATGCAGGCAGCAGCGAGCATCCCGCCGGAGGATTCCAAGCGGCGCGTCCTGAAGGATGTATTCGGCTTCGATGATTTTCGTCTCGGCCAGGCGGCTGTGATGGAGGCGCTGCTGGCCGGGCGCCATGTGCTGGCTGTCATGCCGACCGGCGCCGGCAAATCGCTCTGCTACCAGGTCCCGGCGCTGGTGCTGGGCGGGCTCACCATTGTCGTTTCGCCGCTAGTGGCCCTGATGCAGGATCAGGTCGCCGCATTGCGCCTTGCGGGCGTGGCGGCCGATACGATCAATTCCTCACTCGACCGCGATGCCAATGTCGCTGCATGGCGCCGCGTCGCGGCAGGCCAGACGCGCCTGCTCTACCTTGCACCGGAGCGGCTCATGACGGTGCGAATGCTCGAGGCGTTGATCAAGCTCGATGTCCGGCTGCTCGCCATCGACGAGGCACATTGCATCTCGCAATGGGGACCGGCGTTCCGGCGCGAATACGAAGAATTGTCACGGCTGCGCGGCATCTTCCCCGATGTGCCGATCATTGCGCTGACGGCGACGGCGGACGAGACGACGCGCACCGACATTGCCGCGCAACTGTTCGACGGGCGCGTCGATACCGTGGTGCTCGGCTTCGACCGGCCGAACATCAAGTTAAGCATTGAGCCCAAGCAGGACAGCAAGCGCCAGTTGCTAGGCTTCGTGCAGCGCCATGCGGGCCGCAGCGGGATCGTCTATTGCCTGTCGCGCAAAAAGACCGAAGAGATGGCGGCGTTCCTCGAGCGGAACGGCGTACGCGCGCTCGCCTATCATGCCGGCATGAGCAAGGACGCGCGTGAAGCGAATCAAAACGCTTTCATGACCTTGTCCGGCGTGGTGATGGTGGCGACCATCGCCTTCGGCATGGGGATCGACAAGCCGGATGTCGCCTATGTCTTCCACACCGACCTGCCGGGCAGTCTTGAGGCCTATTATCAGGAAATCGGGCGGGCGGGCCGCGACGGGCGGGCGGCCGAGGCACATATGCTCTTCGGTCTCGGCGATATCCGCATGCGCCGGCTTTTCATCGAAGACGAGGACGCGCCGGCTGAGCACAAAAGGCGCGCGCATGGCCGGCTCGATACGCTGATCGGCTATTGCGAGACGACGCAGTGCCGCCGTCAGATCCTGCTTGGCTATTTCGGCGAAAGTGCTTCGCCTTGCGGCAATTGCGACAACTGCCTCGACCAGGCGCCGCATGCGGATGGCGAGGCGGAGGCGCGGATCATCCTGGCGGCGATCGCACAGACCGGCGAGCGCTTTGGCGCCGCCCATGTCGTCGATGTCCTGCTCGGCCATGAGACCGAGAAGGTTCTAGACAGGAACCACCACAGGCTTGCCAGCTTCGGCACCGGTGTGGCGCACAAGAAAAACGTGTGGCTGTCACTGGTCCGCCAGCTCGTCGCGGGAGGGTTTCTGACATTGGACTCAGCCGGCCATGGCGGCCTCGCCATTGCCGAGAAGGGCCGTGCGCTGGCTCGGGGCGAGGCTTCGTTCCGGTATCGCGTGGACGCGCGCCAGTCATCGCGAGGCAAGATACGGACCGTACAGGATACCGCAGCAGGCACGGAAGGTCTGGATTCGGCGCTGCTGGCCGCGCTCAAGGCGGTACGGCTGCGTCTTGCCCGCGAACGCCAGGTCCCGGCCTTCGTGATCTTTTCGGATCGTACACTGATCGATATGGCCGAACGCTGCCCGCGTGATCTGGACGCCTTCGCCGCGGTCAACGGCGTCGGCGCCGCCAAGCTCAAGGATTTCGGCGAGATATTCCTCGGCGCGATCGCTGCGCATCAGTCCGGTTAGTCTTAGGGCCCTGGAGCCGCCGTCTGGTGCAGTTGAAGAACTACGGCTTGCCAATCTGGCCAGCCATCCAGCAGTGTAACAATAAGCTGTGCGCACAGCTCCTCGGTTGACCGAAGGGTGGCGGCCCGGGCGTTCCAACCGTCTGCTGACTTGGGCTCTTTGAGTGAGCCCGTATGGACGGCTGCAGACCGAAGCTTGTAGGCATCTCGAACTAAACTAAATATCCGCGAACGATCGGCGGCGTCACGCCCCAACAACCAAGCGGCACGCTGAGCAATCTTGAAGGTAATCTCGCTGTTGTCGCCGCTGCCGTCGTGCATCAACAGCATCTCCAGGCAAACGCCAAGATCTGTCACCTTCTCGACCTGATCGGATCGACCCCGGGCCGATGCAAGTCGCTCAATGGCTCGAACTATTACCGGTTCAGAAGGTCTAGCCATCGCCTTCATTACAGCGGCTACCTGCGCCGCGCGTTCTATGCCCAAGGTAACGGTTGGTTTAACACCTGAGCCTACGGATACCATGCTGCCACCTGTCATGTGGGGCCATCCAGAGTCGTCGAAGTAGACATAGCGAGCATCCAGCCCAGGTGCTGCGCCGCCACCTACGATCAGTGCCTGAATTGCCCTCTTGATCAGTATTTCGGCAGGGTCTTCCGGTGAGGTTGGAAAGTCGGACGGCGGGCCATCGAAGATCACTCTGCGATCCAGTTCGCGAACGACAATCGCAGCCATCGGACGCTCCGTAAAAAGAAGCTGACGATCGTCAAACGAGGCAAAGGCCCAAAACCAGGCGTCGGTCTTGGCCAGAGCCTCCGCAGGTTCAATGGTGAGGCCGGCACCGAGATCGATTACGCTTTCGAGTCCTAGGCCTCGTACAGCCTGAACGGTGACAACCGTAGATTGCTTCGTTTGAGCAATCCGCCTGAGGCTAAATGCAATTTCGTCCGCATTAGCCCATGTATAGCACGATCAACCAGATAAATGCTCGTCGCGTCATGGGAGAAGCCACCAGCTCTATTACGGGGCCAACTAGCGCCTCGGGTATATGGGCCCAACTGGCGCGTCCATCGTTGGGCGCCGATAGCACGATGGGAGATGCCTTTTTAGCCGCCGTTTCGATTGCGCGGGCAAGCTCTTCGTATGCCGAATCGAGTTCTTCATCAGTCATCTGGAGACCTTAATTATGAAACGCGGCTGGGCATTTCTTGGAAGCTCAGACACATTCAAAGATGCAGCCACACGTGCATCCTGCGCATCAATCAGGCCGTTGTCGTTTTCCTCGGTTTGGCCGTGTCGCCGAGACCGAAGCCGTGACTGTGAGGTGACCGAATTCATGGAGCCTTTCGAGCCTCGGCTCAATGCCGCGCGCTGTGACATCGATTCTGCCTTCGCCTCGCAGGCTCTCACTCCGGCGCCGCAATCAGCACCTGCTTCGTCTCGCCGCCGCAATCGCCGCCTCCTGCTGCCGCAAGCGCTCGATCTTCGCACTCTGGCGGGCAGCGACGGTCGCGGCGACACGCTGTCCTCCCAACAGCCAGCCCGGAATGTTGGTGTGGACGACTTTGCCGCGAGCAATGGCCGTTGCCGACATTTCGTCGGCGACCGCGCCTATCGCCACGTTGATCTCGACGCAACTCATCTTGTCGTATTTCGCAGCATCAAAGGATGCCGGCAAAGGCGATGCGCAACTTCCGACAAACATCAGGCTGCACATCATAGGCGTGGCCGTGGAGATCGCCTTCATTCCCTTATCAAGCACGTTGATGCCGGACGGGCGGATTTCGGAGGGTTCTCGATCTCGGGCCGCGAAGCACTCCCGAGGTTCCGCGTAACTGAAGCATGTGACCTCTACAACACTCCGTGCCGACCGTCCTGCTTGTCTTCGAAGAATTCCGAGAGAACCGCTGCGATCTTTTCGGGGTGCTCTTCCGGGAAAAAGTGCCCGCCTTGGACAGCGCGTCCTTCCACTCTGTCGGCCCATTTCCTCCAGATGGCCAGCGGCCCGCCTTCTTGCGCATACCAGTTCTCCAGGGCGCCTTCGCCACTCCATAGCGCCAGTAGCGGAAACTCGATGCGACGACCGTTTGCCTGGTCCAGCGCGTCATGTTCACGATCGATCGTCGCAGCGGCGCGATATTCTTCGCAGATGGCATGAATATGCGCGGGATCGCGAAGCGCATCAACATAGGCGTTCCTGACCTCTTTGGAGACCATTTTCGCCGACGATCCCCACTGCGTCATCGCATCGTCGACGACGGCATCGGGAGCCGCGCCTATCAGACGCTCCGGCAGGGGCTCCGGCTGAGCAAGAAGGCTCCAGGGCCAAAAGCCGAGTGCCAGTCTGGCATCGGCCCGATCCCATGTTGCGGCGGTGGGGATGATGTCGAGGGCGGCGATTTTGAGGACTTTGTCGGGATGGTCGAGCGCCAGGCGATAGGCAACCCGCCCGCCACGATCATGCCCGGCAACCATGAATCGCTCAAACCCCAGTTGCTTCATGGCTTGAACCATGTCGCCGGCCATGGGGCGCTTGGCGTATGGGCTATGATCGGCAGACGAAACCGGGCATCCGCTTCGTCCGTAGCCTCGAAGGTCGGCAGCGACCACCGTGAAGCGGGGCGCCAAGGCTGCGGCGATATCCCTCCACATCAGATGCGTTTCTGGAAAGCCGTGAAGAAGCAGCAGCGGCGGACCGGCGCCGCCGACCCTTGCGAAAATGGTCGTATCGTCCAGTCGTAAGCTGGTGGCTCTGAAACCTGCAAACACCGTCAGCCTCCTCCGCGCCCCTTAGGAAAGCTCCCTAAGGGCGCAAACGGCCGCCTGAGGCGAAAACCCCGGCCGCGATGGCCAGGGCTCAAGCCGGTCAGTTGCTAGAATCGAAACCAGACCCAAACGCGCCTGCGGAAGCACCGCCTGCGCCGATAGCCGTTTCGCCAGTAAACGCGACAGACCCTTCGCCAAGCGCGCCGGCGGCGGCGACGCGGCCGGTGCCACCGGCGATGATAGACTGGTTGCAACTCTGCTTGAGTTTCGTCGTCGAAGGTCTCGACATCCGGCGCCTCGAGTTCATCGAGAATGCCGCTTCTGGCAGTTGGAACGCCGGCCACTGCGTTGATTGGCCGAACTGTGCTTGCAAGGGCCGCAGCCCCGGCAATGCCAAACATTCCAGTCAAAAATAGTCGCCGATCCATGGAAACCTCCCGATCTTCAACCAGCGATAGAACAAGGCTAACGATGGGGAGATAGCGCAGTCGGTGCAAACGCCCAGAGCCGCGCGGCGATTGCGATGATCCGGTCGGTCGGAGGGTGTCGCCGCCTCCGAAGTGGGACGGCTACCTCGGTCGACAAACACCCGGCGCTTTTGAATTGCGGCCCACGCTTGCTCCTACGGACTGAAAATGAGACCGATGTGTTCGGAATTTCACCACCCGGCTGGGGGCTAGCCGCTCATCCAAGGCATCTCGATCGCGCCGAACGATACAGCGATCCCGAGGGCCATCAGCGCAATGCCCAAAGCAACTTCGAAGCGCCGGCCGCGCTGCAGCAGCTTCTCGACGAAGACGACCAGCGTCAACAGCAGCATCCAGGCGACGCTCATGATGCCCACCGCGACCAGCACGGCAAACAGAGCCCAGCAGCAACCAAAGCAATAGAGTCCGTGCCGCAGCCCCATCTCGAGCGCGCCAACCCGCCCGTCGCGCCAATGCTGCGCAACGAAAGCGAGCGGCGAACGGCAATGGCTGAGGCAAATGTGCTTGAGGGTCGTGAATTGGTAGAGTCCGGCGACGCCAAGCGTGATGCCGAGCGCGAGCGGCGCCCATTTCGAACGCTGAGGCGGATCGAGGCTCGCCGCAAACTCGCTTCCGAGCTGGACCAGGACATACACGAGCAGGCCCGCCGCCGCCCAGACGAGCAGGTAGCCCGCGACGAATATCCACGCCGGAATGGCGACGTGCTGTTCGCGCCTAGCCTGCGCCGCCGCGAACATAAAGATCATGGGCGCGGCCGCCGGCAGCATCATAGCAGCCATCATCACCGTCCATACAGCAAGAAAGGCGGCGGCGCCGGCGAGTGACCAGCCGTCGGCGGCAATTCCGGCCATCGCCATGCCGGCCATGCCTTCCATACCCTCCATCCCGCCGCGCACCGCAATGCCCATAGGCATATCCATGCTGAAGGTCTGATAGAGGGTGAGCGCCCACGCCGCTGCAGTCAGCCCGACGAGCGATGCGAGCAGACCGAGCGGCATGCCACGCAAATTCCGGAGCCGCCACGATTTCCCGGGAAACGCGTCAGGCATCGGCACGCCCTAGTTCGGGCCGGTCCAGTCGAACGGAATGTGTTTGCTCGAGCGGGCCGTGCCCGTCCAGTCGAGCCCGAAGCCTTTGGTGCTCACCTCGACCGAACGCCCCCAGGTGGCAACCTGGCCCGGGCCGACCTCCGAGCCCGGCGGGTTGATCGTCTGCACCCGCTTGCCGGGTGGTGTTGTGGGACCTGAAAGCGCTTCCGCATGCCCGACGACGAGGCCAGGAATCTCGACCCGCCAGGTGGCAAGGTCGCCCGCCACCTCGAAAGTGATCGGCACGAACTCCATGCCACGCATCTCGCCGATGTTGGCGGCAAAACCCGCCGGCCAGCCGCCGGCCTGCCCGCCGAAGATCGCTTGCAGGGCTTCACGTTGCCGCTCGTTCGCCTTCTCGTCGAGGTACATGCCCATCACGGCCTTTGCCTCGCCGGCCCATAGATTGCCTTCGAACTCGCCGAGCGCCACCAGCGACAGGCCGTCGAGCTTCACGTCGCCATACTGACCCTCGCGTACATGCCAGGCGAGCACGCCCTGGCAATGGTTGCCGGTCGGCCGCTGGGCGAACTCGCAAGGGCAAGGGATATCGCAGCTGCAGATGTCGAACCAGTCGCCTGCGAGCCGCCATTGAGGCACTGCATTCATGGCTCTTCCTCCCGGAATGTAGCGCCATTTATACGTCGAAGGCGGGGCACACTCCAGCAGTTAGTGCATCGCTCGCTGATTTTGGTGGACTTGCCGCCCCAGAAACAAGTCACCGCGTTTTGATCAGCAACTGCTCGCAACAGAACCCAGCAGCTTTGCGCTCACCCTCTGTTCCAGTAGAATCGTCACAGGACTGCAATTGAGCTTCGCGCCGTCACGAGCGTTTACGGCTGAGTTCGGCAGGTAAAATCAAAAATTATCAGTGGCGGAGAGGGAGGGATTCGAACCCCCGATGGGCTTGCACCCATGCCGCATTTCGAGTGCGGTGCATTCGACCACTCTGCCACCTCTCCGCGGTCATGGTCCGCCGTTGCCGGCGCGGCGCACTAGATAACGGCTGGACCGGCAGGTTACAAGGGCCAATCTGCCCCGGCGCCGCAGGTTCCCGTTCGTGCTTTCTTCAAGGTTCCGGTAGCCGCTGTTCGATATTTGCCGGACTGGGCTCAACTCACTCGCCGCTTGCCCGCGGCGCTTGCCTTGACTCAAGCCGAACCTTCGGTTAGGGACAGCGCGCAATCGGCGTGGAGGGATCTTCCGCGCCGCTTGTTTTTTGAACCCGCAGACTGACAAAAAGACGGCCGAACCGCCTGAAGCGGTTCATCAAGGCCGACCGAACAGCGAAAGGCAAAAAATGTTCGCAGTCATCAAAACGGGCGGCAAGCAGTATCGCGTTGCCGCCAACGATCTCCTGAAGATCGAAAAACTCGAAGCCAATGTCGGCGACATCGTCGAAATCGGTAATGTGCTCGCGCATGGCGAGGGCGAGAACGTCACGTTCGGCGCGCCGTTCGTCGATGGTGCGATGGTCACCGCCGAAGTCGTCGAGCAGGGCAAGAACCGCACCGTCATCGCATTCAAGAAGCGTCGCCGGCAGAATTCCCGCCGCAAGATCGGCCATCGCCAGCTTTTGACCACTGTCAGGATCGCCGAAATCCTGCTGGGCGGCGCCAAGCCGGCGAAGAAGGCCGCCGCCAAGACCGAAGTGAAGGCAGAAGCCGCGCCAAAGGCCGAAGCGAAGGCAGAGGCTGCGCCGAAGAAGGAAGCCAAGGCCGAGACGACCGAGGACAAGGCTGCCGAAGCCGCCGCGCCGTTGTTCAAGGCGCCGAAGGGCGAGCCGGATGACCTGACGGCGATCAAGGGCATCGGCCCGGTCGCGGCCGGCCAGCTCAACGAACAGGGCATCACCACCTTCGCCCAGATCGCCAAGCTGTCCGACAAGGATGTCGCCAAGATCGACGAGCACATGCCGTTCAGCGCCGACCAGATCAAGGACTGGCGCGAGCAGGCCAAGGAATTGGCGAAGAAGTAGAACGAACGGCGCAATCGTCGCCGGATCGGACTTGAAACGGAACGCGAACGCGTTCATAAGATCGTTTAGGCGCCTCGCGGCGCATCGGAGTAGTTAGATGGCACACAAGAAAGCTGGCGGATCGTCGCGCAATGGTCGCGACTCCCATTCCAAGCGGCTCGGCGTGAAGAAGTTCGGCGGCGAAGCCGTGATTCCGGGCAACATCATCATTCGTCAGCGTGGCACGACGTGGCATCCCGGCACCAATGTCGGCATTGGCACGGACCACACGCTGTTTGCGCTCGAAGCTGGCGCAGTCACCTTCAACAAAAAAGCCAATGGCCGAACCTACGTATCGGTGAACCCGATGACGAAGGCAGCGGAGTAGCCGGTTCCGCACGAGAACACCGGCACCCATCTCGGGACCGGTGTCTGGCCAAGCCAGGAAAAGGATCAGGGGAGATGGGTTTCCATCTCCCTTTTTTCTTGCCTGGAGGACTTTGACATGGTTGCCGAAGCGGAAGCGACAGACGACGAAAGTTACACGATAGATTGTCCGGTGCTCGCGACCGAGCGGCTGGTCATGCGTGCCCCGCGTGAAAGCGACATCGAGCAATTGGTGGCGCTCGCCGACAACCGCCATGTCGCGGAAATGCTGGCTCGCATGCCGCATCCCTATGGCGAGGCGGAGGCACGCGCTTTCCTGGCCATGACGGCATCGCGCCGGCACGGAATCGCCTATGCGTTGACGCTGGCCGGCACCGAGACCTTCGTCGGCTGTGCCGGGCTCAACACTACGGATCGTGGGCTGGAGCTCGGCTACTGGATCGGCGAGCCGTACTGGAAACGCGGCTATGCGACGGAAGCAGCGCACGCACTGGTCGACCTTGCCTTCCAGAGAACCACGATCCAGGTGCTGCACGCCTCGACGCGGGTTATCAATCCGGCCTCGCGCCGGGTCATCCACAAATGCGGCTTCCAGTATGCCGGCCAGGGCATGCTGAATTCGATCGTTGCCGGCCAGGTGCCGGTCGAGCGCTACCGCCTCGACCGCAAGACCTGGACCAGCCTGCGGAACTGGGTGCATTTTTGAGGCATGCCAATGTTCAGGTGATGCCGGCCTGCGAATGGCGGCTTCCTGCGCTTCCGGTGCTCACGTACTTTAAGTACGCTCCGCTCCGGTTCTCGGAAGCCACCACTCTCGGCACGGCCTGACCTGAATCTCGACACACCTCGGCGCGAAAGATTGCGGACCAACGTTGACGTCACGCTATCTCGACCCAGACCGGCGAGTGATCCGAACCGGCCACTTGCCGGTCGACCCACAGGCGCCTCAGCGATTTGGCAAGCGAAGCGCTGGTGAAGATGTAGTCGATGCGCTTGTAGCGACTGGTATCGCCCGGCCGTTTGGGGTCGACCCAGGTGACGAGATCGGCGCCGGCAGCGCCGAGGCGCAAGGCGGCATCGACGGCGAGGTCGGCGGTCACCGGCATGCCGAATTCATGGTCAGGCTGGCCGGCGAGTTCGACGTGTTCCGGCGATCCGGCGAGCATGTTGAAGTCGCCCATGACGACGAAGCCATCGGGACAAGGCAGCTCCGGCAAGCCGATCTCGGCGACGCCGGAGAGCCCGCCGCCCTCGAGCGGGTAGTTCAACAGGCGCTGGCGCAGAAAGCGGATTTGGCTCAGGCGTTCAACCGGGCTGCGGTGGTCGAGATGGGTGGAATAGAAGCGGATCGGACCAAGCGGCGTTTCGATCAGCGCCTCCAGCGCGCCGCGCTGGAAGTTCATCGCCTCGAAACTGCGGCTGCGCGGCAAAAGGAGATTGCGCGACAGATGGATCGGCGTGCTAGACAGCACCATGTTGCCGAGCTGGAAGGTGGTCGTGATGGCGCGGCCGTTCTGCAGGCGCGAGCCGGCGTCGGCCTCGAAATTGCTGCCGTAGACGGCAAAATAGTCGGGCAGCGCCTCGCCGAGCTCGGCCACCATGTCGCGGCCGCCATTCTTCGGGTTGGCGCGAGTGACCTCCTGCAGCGCGATCACGTCGGCGCCGCGCACGGCATCGGCGATACGGCCGACATCGTAGCGGCCGTCGAGACCGACGCCGTAGTGGATATTGTAAGTTACCAGCTTCATTCCGACATCTCGCGCTTGGAAGCCGAGGATCGATTTTCGGCAAGGGGGTCAACCAAATGCTACGCGTCCAGAGATACGTGCGACGTTACAGTAGCAAAAACGGCCCTCGCCCTTCGACCCGCCTTGGTTTAGAGCAATCCCGCAAAGCCAATAACAGAAACCATACAATCCGATGAAATTTCTCGATCAAGCCAAGGTCTACATCCGCTCCGGCGACGGCGGCGCCGGTTCGGTGTCGTTCCGACGCGAAAAGTTCATCGAGTTCGGCGGCCCGGACGGCGGCGATGGCGGCCGCGGCGGCGATGTCTGGGTCGAGGCGGTCGATGGGCTGAACACGCTGATCGACTATCGCTACCAGCAGCATTTCAAGGCCAAGACCGGGACGCACGGCATGGGTCGCAACATGACCGGCGCCAAGGGTGCCGACGTGACGCTGAAAGTGCCGGCCGGAACACAGGTCTTTGCCGAGGACAATGAGACGCTGATCTGCGATCTGACGGTCGTCGGCCAGCGCTTTCTTTTGGCCAAGGGCGGCAATGGCGGCTTCGGCAACCAGCATTTCAAGACCTCGACCAACCAGGCGCCGCGCCGCGCCAATCCCGGACTGCCGGGCGAAGAGCTCAATATCTGGCTCAGGCTGAAGCTGATCGCCGATGCCGGCCTTGTCGGGCTGCCCAACGCCGGCAAGTCGACCTTCCTGGCGGCGGTCACAGCGGCCAAGCCGAAGATCGCCGACTATCCCTTCACCACGCTGCATCCGGGCCTTGGCGTTGCCCGCATCGACGGGCGCGAATTCGTCATCGCCGACATTCCCGGCCTGATCGAAGGCGCACATGAAGGTGTCGGCATCGGCGACCGCTTCCTCGGCCATGTCGAACGCACGCGTGTCCTTCTTCATCTTGTCTCGGCGCAGGAAGAAAATCCGGCCAAGGCCTACAAGACCGTGCGCGCCGAACTCGACGCCTACGGCAACGGGCTGACCGACAAGGTCGAGATCGTCGCGCTTTCCCAAGTCGACATACTCGATGCCGCCGCGCGCAAGACGAAAGCCGCCTCGCTGAAACGCGCCGCCGGCCGCGCGCCGATGCTGCTTTCGGCGGTCACCGGCGAAGGCGTCGAGGCGGTGTTGCGCGCGCTGATGGCTGTGGTGGCCGATGCGCGCGAAGCTGTCGCTGCGCCGGTCGAGACGCGCTGGAACACATAGCCATGGCCACGCAATCGCTGAAAAATTATCGGCGCATTGCCGTCAAGATCGGCTCGGCGCTGCTTGTCGACCGCACGGCGGGCCTGAAACGCGACTGGCTGGCCTCGCTTGCCGACGACATCGCCGTGCTGGCCAATGGCGGCGCCGAAATTCTCGTCGTGTCTTCCGGGGCGATTGCACTTGGCCGCACCATCCTCGGCCTCGGCAAACGAGCGCTGAAGCTCGAGGAGAGCCAGGCCGCTGCTGCCGTCGGGCAGATCGCATTGGCCGGCGCCTGGTCGGATGCGCTCGGCAAGAATGGCCTGAAATCGGGCCAGATCCTGCTGACGCTCGGCGACACCGAAGAGCGCCGCCGCTACCTCAACGCGCGGGCGACGATCTCGACGCTGCTCAAGATGAAGGCGGTGCCGGTCATCAACGAGAACGACACGGTGGCGACATCGGAAATCCGTTATGGCGATAACGACCGGCTGGCAGCGCGCGTTGCCACCATGATGGGCGCCGATCTCCTGGTGCTGCTCTCCGACATTGACGGGCTCTACACGGCACCGCCTGCGCGTGACCCGCAAGCTCGGTTCATTCCGATCGTCGACCGCATCACCCCCGACATCGAGGCGATGGCGGGTGCCGCCGCTTCGGAATTGTCGCGCGGCGGCATGCGCACCAAGCTCGATGCCGGCAAGATTGCAACCGCCGCCGGCACCGCCATGATCATCACATCAGGCACGCGGCTGTCGCCGCTGCTGGCAATCGAGCGCGGCGAGCGCGCCACCTTCTTCCGGCCGAGCAGCAGCCCGGTCAAAGGTTACAAGACCTGGATCGCCGGGCAGCTCGAACCGGCGGGGCGGCTGACCGTCGATGCCGGCGCCATCGGCGCGCTGCTCTCCGGCAAGTCGCTGCTGCCGGCCGGTGTCAAACTGGTCAGCGGCAATTTTGCGCGTGGCGACACGGTGGCGATCCTGTCGCCCGAGGGCCGCGAGATTGCGCGCGGACTGGTTGCCTATGATGCGGCCGATGCCGTAAGGATCGCTGGCCTGAAGACGACCGAGATCGAAACCGTGCTCGGCTACGAGGCGCGTTCGGCGATGATCCACCGCGACGACCTTGTGGTGAGCCATGCCGGTGGCGAGCAAGTAGTCGGTGACCAGGTTACATAGCGGAGGATGAGCCATGCTGACGCTGCATGAAAAATCCCGGGATGATACCGTCGTGCTGATGGCCGATATCGGCCGCCGCGCGCGTGCCGCGGCCCGGCCGCTGGCCATAGCTGCGGCCGAGCGCAAGCGCGCGGCGCTGGTCGGCATGGCTCAGGCTATCCTTAGGCATGAGCAGGATATCCTCGACGCTAATGCCATCGATATCAGGAATGGCGAGGAGGCTGGCCTATCGGCAGCGTCGATGGACCGGCTGAAGCTCGATCCCGCCCGGATCCGGGCCATGGCCGACGGTATCCGCGAGATCGCAAACCTCAGCGATCCGGTCGGCGATGTCATTGCCGCATGGGACCGGCCGAACGGGTTGCATATCGAACGGGTGCGCACGCCGCTCGGCGTCGTCGGCGTCATCTATGAGAGCCGGCCGAACGTGACCGCCGATGCCGGTGCGCTCTGCCTCAAGGCGGGCAATCCGGTGATCCTGCGCGGCGGCTCGGATTCGGTGAATTCTTCCGCCGCGATCCATGCCTGCCTGGTCGAGGGGCTGAAGGCAGCCGGGCTGCCGGAGGATGCCATACAATTGGTGCCGACCACCGATCGTGCCGCCGTCGGCGAAATGCTGAAAGGGCTTTCCGGCAATCTCGAAGTCATCATTCCGCGCGGCGGCCGCAGCCTGGTCGAGCGTGTGCAGAACGAGGCGCGGGTGCCGGTGTTCGCGCATCTCGAGGGCATCTGCCATCTCTATATCGACCGATCGGCCGATCTCGACATGGCGGTCAGGATCGCGGTCAATGCCAAGATGCGGCGCACCGGGGTGTGCGGTGCTGCCGAGACGCTGCTGGTCGACCGTGCCGTCGCCGCCACGCACCTGGTGCCGATCCTCGAGGCCCTACGGGCGGCAGGCTGCGAGATCCATGCCGATGCCGAGGTGCTGAAGCTTTATGCCGATGCCCAGCCCGCGACCGATGCAGACTGGGTGACCGAATATCTCGCCGCCATCATTGCGGTGAAGCTGGTCGACGGTATTGGCGGCGCGATCGAGCATATCGAGACGTTCTCCTCGCATCACACCGAGGCGATCATCGCCGAGGATGCAAACGCCGTCGAACGGTTCTTCAACGAGATCGATTCCGCGATCCTTCTGCATAACGCCTCGACCCAGTTTGCCGATGGTGGCGAGTTCGGCATGGGCGCCGAGATCGGCATCGCCACCGGCAAGATGCATGCACGCGGGCCGGTCGGCGTCGAGCAACTGACCTCGTTCAAATACCGCGTGCGCGGGTCAGGACAGGTGAGGCCTTGAATCCGTCCGCGGTCCGAGCCTGAGAGGCGTGCGCGCAGCCACCCCCCTCTGCCCTGCCGGGCATCTCCCCCTCAAGGGGGGAGATCAGCTCTCTTTCGCGATTTCGCCAATTGCCGGGCGGGCAGAGTTCATGCCGTCATTGAAACTGACGATCTCTCCCCTTGAGGGGGAGATGCCCGGCAGGGCAGAGCGGGGTGCCTGACGCATGCTTGCCTTGTCCGAACATGCCATATCCTCCCGCTATCTGAAGATGCCGCATGCCGGGAAAGGCGTGGCGGTCGGGCTGTTCGGCGGTTCGTTCAACCCGCCGCATGCCGGCCATGCGCTGGTCGCCGAGATCGCACTCAGACGGCTTGCGCTCGACCAGCTGTGGTGGATGGTGACGCCCGGCAATCCGCTCAAGAATGCCGGAGACCTGGCGCCGCTGGCCGAGCGGCTGCAGCTGTCTGAAAAGATCGCCAAGAACCCGAAGATCAAGGTTACCGCCTTCGAGGCGGCCCACCACGTCCGCTTCACCGCCGACACGCTGGCGTTGGTCAAGGCGCGTAACCCCGGCGTCGATTTCGTCTGGATCATGGGGGCCGATTCGCTTCGCGACTTCCACCGCTGGCAGCGCTGGCGCCGTATCGTGATGACGTTCCCGATCGCGGTGGTCGACCGGCCAGGTGCGACGCTGTCGTTCCTGTCGTCCGTGGTCGCCAAGACGTTCGACTATGCCCGCGTCGACGAAGGCGACGCACCGCGGCTCGCCCGCATGGACGCGCCGGCCTGGACCTTCATCCACGGCCCGCGTTCGTCGCTGTCGTCGAGCGCGATCCGCAATGTGGCAAAGGGCTGAGCGGGCGGAAGGCAAGTCCAGCCATGTCGCATTTGCCGCTGCCTTGACCTGCTTGATGGGCGATCCTCGGTCATGACGATTCTCGAGCGCGACCAGGACAAGAACGGTCTAGGGCAGCCGGCGCCGTCGATCGCCATTGCCAGCATCCTCTTGTCGATGGGGCTGATCGCCGTCGGCAATGGGCTGATGTTCGCCTATATCCCAGTCCGGCTCGGCGCCGAGGGCTTCGATCCGACATGGGCGGGGCTGATCGTCACGGGTCTTTCGGCTGGCGGCCTCGCCGGCTGCATCCTGACCGGGCCGCTGGTGCGGCGTGTCGGTCATGCCCGCGTGTTCATGGTGCTGTCGGCACTGATCGTGCTGTCCAACGCCGCGGTCGGCGTCGGGCCGCACCCATTGCCATGGATCGCTGCACGGGCGCTCTACGGCTTTGCCATATGCGGCCTGTTCATTGTCGCGCAGAGCTGGCTGAACGATGTCGTCGCCAACGCCATCCGCGGCCGGGTCATGGCTATCTTCTACGTTGCCTATGTCGCCGGACTCGGCGTCGGCTATTCGACCCTGGCGTTGATCGATATCCGCTCGGCCGATGCGCCGCTGATCGGCATTGCCTTCACCGCGCTGTCGATCCTTCCCGTCGGGCTGACGCGCCTCGCGCAGCCACCGGCGCCGCAAGCGGCGTCGGTGGCGCTCGGCCGCGCCTGGCGGATCTCGCCGGTCGGCGTTGCCGGCATGCTTGCCGTCGGCGGCCTGTCGATGACGATTTCGGGTTTTGCGCCAATCCATGCCACCGCCAGAGGCTACAGCCAGGCCGACGTCGCCTTGCTGCTTTCGGCAATGCCGGTCGGCACGCTGATCCTGCAGATCCCGCTCGGCTGGATTTCCGACCGCACCGACCGGCGCTTTGTGCTGATCGCGGCGTCGGCGCTTGCCACCGCGGCGGGCCTGTTTGCGCTGGGTTTCGACGGTGGCGCGCTGGCGGCGCTGCTCGTCATCTACGTGGTCTGGGACGGCGCCTCGGAATCGATCTACTCTCTGGCCAGCGCCCATGCCGGCGACCGCGCCGGCAAGGACGACATGGTGGCGCTGTCGAGCTCGCTTCTGTTCGCCTGGTCGCTGTCCGGCTTCGTCGTGCCCGGCATTGTGACCGGGCTTTCCGCCATCTACGGCACGCAGGCCTTCATCTATGTGGCGATCGTCATTGCCGCAGCCTACTGCCTGTTCGTTCTTTGGCGGGTCGTCATGGTGCGGCCGGTGCCCGCCACCGAGACCGGCAGTTTCGCGCCGATGACGGCGCAGGCGCCGTTGCCCGTCGATCTCGCCTTCGCGCCCGAAGGTCAGCGCGGGCGCGGAGAGCTTTGAACGCCCTCCAGCTGGTTTCAAATGCTTTATTGCCGTGTGGCTGAGGCATCGGGCTGCGGCGCTTTCGGCGCCGGCGCCGGGACCGAAAGGCCCTCGGCATCGAACGCCTGCTTGACACTCTTGGTGAGGTCGATCTGGGCGGCGAAGAAGTCGGCGGCTGCCGTCCAGTAGCGCAAGGTGATGGTGACGGTGCTATCGCCGACAGTCGCGACAAAGGCGATCGGCGCCGGCTGCCGCCTGACACGCCGGTCGGCGGCGGCAACGCCAAGCATGGTCTTTTGCGCGAAATCGATGTCGTTCCACGAGCCGATGCTGAGCGTGATGTCGCCGCGGCGCACGCCGTTGCGGGTGAAATTGCGGACCGGCTGGTTCCACAGGGTCGAGTTGGGTGCAAGCACGTAGACGCCCTCGACCGTTCTCAGCGTTGTGGCAAACAGCCCGATCTCCTCGACGGTACCGGATATGGCGCCGACTTCGACATATTCGCCGATGCGGAACGGCCGCAGCGCCAGGAGCATGATACCGGCGGCAATGTTCTGCAGCGTGCCTTGCAGCGCCAGGCCGATGGCCAGGCCGGCGGCACCGATAGCGGCAATGATCGAAGCCGTCTGCACGCCGAACTGGCCGAGAACCATGATCACGACCAGTCCCAGGATAGCGTAGCGGACGACTTGCGAGAAGAAATGGCGGAGCGTTTCGTCGAAACCGTGAACGTGGCCGAGGCCGGCGTAGATCGAACGCTCGGCGAGGCCGGCGACGATGTAGCCAATGACCAGCAGGATGACGGCGCCGACCGCCGAAAGCGAGTAGGAGACGATCAGCGTGCTAAGTTGCGCAAGGCCGGATTGCACAGTGAGGAGAGCGTTCTGGGGATCGATTGGCATGTCGGGATTCCGGTTCGTGGATGAGCCGATAACCGCTGCGGGGCGGGGCGGTTCCGAATTTCTCGCCCGAAAAGCCGCATATTCGGCCGCTGCCGGGCGCCTGCTTGCGAGCGGTGTCTTGAAACTGCAACCTAACTCTGCCTATCTAAGCAGTGTCACCTGATTTCATAGGTGATTTGGTTGTTCTTGCTGCGAAAGGAAATACACTGAGAACAGCACTTCGGAAGAAGGCCGACATCGTGCCTTCGCCGGCCGGGATCAGCGTAAACGACGCCGTGTCCCGCGCCATCAAGACAGTCCTTGCCAGTCTGGAAGACTCCAAGGCCGAAAACATCGTCTCAATCGACATTCAGGGGAAATCGAGCCTCGGCGACTACATGGTCGTCGCATCGGGTCGATCGCACCGTCATGTCTCGGCTGTTGCCGATCATCTCCTCAAGGCGCTCAAGGATGCCGGGCTCGGCACGGCGCGCGTCGAGGGGCTGGCTGGCGCCGACTGGGTCCTGATCGATTCGGGCGACATCATCGTCCATGTCTTCCGTCCCGAGGTCCGCGACTTCTACAATCTCGAAAAGATGTGGCAGGCGCCTGATCTCGAGGAGGAGACCCTCCACTGAGCCGTACTCGTCTTGATGCATGTCGTTGTCCGACATGCATCAGCGGCTCTTCGAGGCAAGGATGAAGATTACCGTTCATGCCGTGGGCCGAATGAAAGCCGGCCCCGAGAAGCAGTTGGCCGATCGCTATTTCGAGCGTTTTGCCAAGAGCGGTCCTGCCGTAGGCCTCGAATTCGCCGGGATCGTCGAGATTGCCGAAGGCCGCGCGCAGACGGCCAATGAGCGCCGGCGCGAGGAAGGCCAGAAGCTGCAGACGCACTTGCAGCCGGGCACGGCGCTGATGCTGCTGGATGAGCGCGGCAAGAACCTTTCCTCCGAGGATTTCGCCGGCCGCATAGGTTCGCTGCGCGATGGCGGGCGCAAGGCGCTGGTGATTGCCATTGGCGGCGCCGACGGCCATGACCAGTCGCTGCGCGACCTGGCTGATCTGACGGTGTCGCTCGGCGCGCCGACCTGGCCGCATCAGCTGGTCCGCGTGATGCTGGGCGAGCAGCTTTACAGGGCGGCCACGATCCTTTCCGGCCACCCCTACCATCGTTCATGAAGTCGGCTCGGTCGGCGAATTGACGCCAGCCGCCCGGATTTTTGCCCCAATGCTCATCGACAGTTTGGGCGCATGGGGTTTGCGGATGGCGGCCGGGGCTCGAACATGGTTGATGGTTCGTTAACGAAGCCGCGCATAGAGTTAGGCTTCAATGTCTGAAGACTGGAAATCACGAACGGGCTCCTGGCGCGTACGCTGCGGCATCGCCGTGGCGACGATCGCGCTTTTGCTCGGCGTCGCGCGGGCCGAGAACACGCTCGACCTGGCGCCCGACCCGGACCAGAGCCGCGCCGAATACGAAAAAGTATCGAAAGAGATCACGCTGTCGTCCGAGCGGCTGGCCAAGCTCGCCGCCGACATAGCGGCGGTCAAGAAGGACCACGCCTCGATCACCGCGGCGCTGATCCAGTCGGCGATGACCGAGCAGAAGCTCGGCCAGGACATCGAGGACATTGGCGGCAAGCTCGAAGGGCTGAAGGCGCAGGAGCGGAAAATCCGCGCCTCACTGGCCGCCAGACGCGACGTTCTGGCCGAAGTGCTCGGCGCGCTTCAGCGCATGGGGCTTAACCCGCCGCCGGCGATCCTGGTCAAGCCCGAGGACGCACTGTCGTCGGTGCGCAGTGCCATCCTGCTCGGTGCCGTGGTGCCGGAACTGCGCCTGCAGACCGACATGTTGCTGGCCGACCTCAAAGAGCAGTCGCGGGTGACGGCCTCGATCGAGGCCGAGCGGGCGCGGCTGACGGCAGCGGTCGGCGAGCAGGCGGCGGAAAAAAAGCGGCTCGGCATGCTGCTCGAAGCCAAGCAGAAGCTCGCCGCCGATACGCAAACCGCGCTGGCCGCCGAAAAGCAGCGATCCGCGACGCTGGCGGCCAAGGCCGGCAGCCTGAAAGAGCTGATCGCATCGCTCGAGGCCGACAGGGCCCGCAAGGCGGCGGATGCGGCCAAGGCGGCCGAGCAAAAGACCGCGGACGCCGACAAGGGCCCGGCATCAGCCCCACCGCCCACGGAATTGGCCTCGCTGCCGGTGCCGGAGAGCAACAGGCTCACCGCTGCTGCGCCGTTTTCCGCGCTTCAAGGACAGATCGCGCTGCCGGTCACCGGCAGGATCAAGCGGCGCTTCGGGGCCAATGACGGTAACGGCGCGGTGATGCTCGGTGACATGGTTGCGACACAATCGGGAGCCATCGTCACAGCGCCGGCGGATGGAAATGTGCTTTATGCGGGGCCTTTCCGCTCTTACGGTCAACTCTTGATCCTGAATGCGGGTGACGGCTATCATGTCGTCCTGGCGGGGATGAGCAGAATCAGCGTCGCGTCTGGCCAGTCGGTGCTCGCAGGTGAGCCGGTCGGCGCGATGGGAGAGGCCCGGGTGGCGAGCACCTCGGCATCGAAGAATGGAAATGCCACGCCGGAGCTCTATGTCGAGTTCCGCAAGGATGGAAAACCCGTCGATCCGGCCCCATGGTGGGCGGACCGTTTTTCTGGAAGGACGTGAATGATGCGGAAACTGTCGCTTCTGTTTGCCGGTGCGCTGATGGGTGCATCGGCGATGAGCCTGGTCTATGGCGCGCCCGGCTCGACGGCGAAGGCTGCGGGCTCCGAGACCTATAAGCAACTGGCGATCTTCGGCGACATCTTCGAACGGGTACGTGCGAATTATGTGACGCCGCCCGACGACAAGTCGCTGGTTGAAAATGCCATCAACGGCATGCTGTCCTCGCTCGACCCGCACTCCTCCTACATGAACGCCGAAGAAGCGCAGGACATGCGCGTGCAAACCAAGGGCGAGTTCGGCGGCCTCGGCATCGAGGTCACCATGGAAAACGACCTGGTCAAGGTGATCACGCCGATCGACGATACGCCGGCCGCCAAGGCAGGCGTGCTCGCCGGCGACTATATCGCCAAGATCGACGGCGAGGAGGTTCGCGGCCTGACGCTCAACGACGCCGTCGAGAAGATGCGCGGGCTGGTCAACACGCCGATCAAGCTCACCATCCTGCGCCAGGGCGCCGACAAGCCGATCGAACTGACGGTCGTGCGCGATATCATCAAGGTCAAGGCGGTCAAGTTCCGGGTCGAAAACGACATCGGCTACATGAAGATCACCTCCTTTACCGAAAAGACCTATGACGACCTCGAGAATGCCATCGACACCATCAAGAAGCAGGTGCCGAACGACAAGCTCAAGGGCTACGTGCTCGACCTGCGCCTCAATCCGGGCGGTTTGCTCGACCAGGCGGTGAGCGTGTCGGATGCCTTCCTCGACCGTGGCGAGATCGTCTCGACGCGCGGCCGCGATCCGAAGGACGTCACCCGCTTCGACGCGCGGGCCGGCGACGACATCGGCGGCAAGCCGCTGATCGTGCTCGTCAACGGCGGCTCGGCCAGTGCCTCGGAAATCGTCGCCGGCGCGCTGCAGGATCTGCGCCGCGCCACGGTGGTCGGCACGCAGTCCTTCGGCAAGGGTTCGGTGCAGACCATCATCCCGCTTGGCGAGAACGGGGCGCTGCGGCTGACGACGGCGCTCTATTACACGCCGTCCGGCAAGTCGATCCAGGGCAAGGGCATCACGCCCGACATCAAGGTCGACCAGCCGCTGCCGGCGGAACTGCAGGGCAGGGACCTGACGCGCGGTGAATCCGACCTCAAGGGCCACATCAAGGGCGCCGACGAAGGCACGACCGGTTCGGGTTCGGCAGCCTATGTGCCGCCGGAACCGAAGGACGATTTGCAGCTCATCTTTGCCGAGCAGCTGCTGCGCGGCCAGAAGACCGATCCGGCGTTCCCGCCGAATCCGCAAAAGGCCGTGTTGAACCAGTAAGGGCGGGCAAGCCGGGCCAAACAGGTCTGGCTGCCTGAGCGAAGCGATGCGATGCTGCCGGGGCCGCGAGGCTCCGGCAGTTTGATTCGGGGCTGCGGCCGGCATGCTGCGCGTCCAGTGAAGCAAGGGGACGCGCCGACATTTTGGATTTTGCGCCTCCGGAGAAGGTTTACTTCGGGGATGCACGCCGGGGGTGCGGGCTTGGCTGATATCGGCAGGGACATAGAACGACCGCTTGGACAGGCGATCCGGCCGCCGCGCTCAGGCAGCGGGATCAGCGCCGGTGCGTTCGCGGCCGCGCTTGTCGTGCTGTCCGTGGTCGGCGTCTCCAGCGCGATCGCCCTACGCGACAAGCCGTTCCGGAAGCTGCAAGAAGTAGCCGTTTCGACGCCGAAGACGCCGGCGGCGGATACCGCCGTGGCGTCGGCCAAGGCGACGCCCGACTTAGCAGCGCCAAGCAACGCAAGTGGCGCCAACATAAGCGGGCCGAAGACGGGCGGTCCGCAGATCATCCATGTCCAGACCGAAGAGGGCGACGGTCCACCCGAGGCGGCCATCGTCATTCGCGACCCTTCGACGATCGGCCAGAATCTCAGGATCGCGCACATTCCCGACAAGGCGCTGGTCGAGGCCAGCGAGACCGGTCTGCTGCCGATCCGCGCCGCCGACGGCCGGCGCCCGTTCGATGTCTATGCGCGGCCGTGGTCCGGGGCTCGCGGCGCACGCGTGGCGCTCGTCATCGGCGGGCTTGCCGTGTCGCAGACCGGCACGCAGGCGGCCATCGCCAAGCTGCCGGCGGAAGTGACACTGGCCTTCGCGCCGCAAGGCAACAGCATCGGCCGCTGGATGCAGGTGGCGCGGCAGAGCGGCCATGAGGTCATCATGCAGGTGCCGCTCGAGCCGTTCGACTATCCGAACGTCAATCCCGGCCGTAACACGCTGACCGTTGCTGCAACGCCGGATGAGAATTTGAAGAATTTACGCTGGGCGCTGTCACGAACGACCAACTACACCGGCGTCATGAACTATATGGGCGCCCGCTTTTCGGCCGACGCGACGGCGATGGGGCCGTTGATGGCCGAGCTTGGCAAGCGTGGTCTGGCCTATGTCGACGACGGTTCGTCGGCGCGCAGCCTAGCACCAGAATTGGCGCTGAAGGACGGCGTGCCGTTCGTCGGCGGCGATACGGCGATCGACGCGGTGCAGGACCGCGGCGCCATTTTGAAGAAACTGGATGGGCTGGAAGCGACGGCGCGAGCGAAAGGCTTTGCCGTCGGCATCGGCTCGGCCTTCGACCTGACGGTGGATACCGTGTCTTCCTGGGTGACCGAGGCCAAGAAGCGCGGCATCGAGATCGTGCCGATTTCGGCGGTGGCCAGAGATCCGGAAAAAGGCTGAGATGGCAAAGAACAAGCTCGTTGACGCCGAGACACTGCCCTACCGGCCCTGCGTAGGGGTGATGGTCCTCAATGAGGCCGGCCTGGTCTGGGTCGGCCGTCGCATTGCCGAGCCGGACAGTGAATTCGCTGGAACGACACAGCTCTGGCAGATGCCGCAGGGCGGCATCGACGATGGCGAGGAGCCGCTGCTCGCGGCGGAGCGCGAGCTCTACGAAGAGACCGGCATGCGCTCGGTGTCGCTGCTGGCCGAGGCGCCGCACTGGATCAACTACGACCTGCCGGCGCATCTGGTCGGCGTCGCCTTCAAGGGACGATATCGCGGCCAGACGCAGAAATGGTTTGCCTTCCGCTTCCACGGCGACGAAAGCGAGATCGCGATCAATCCGCCACCTGGTGGCCACAAGGCCGAGTTCGACCGGTGGGCGTGGCGGCCGATGCTGGAATTGCCGGATCTGATCGTGCCGTTCAAGCGCAAGGTCTACGAAGACGTGGTGGCAGCGTTCCGGCACCTGGTGGCGTAGCCGCCGGCCTTCCGCTAAAACAGGTCGGCATGAACGACATCTCCTCCAGGAAATCCAGCAAATCTCTTCCGCAGACCGTCGCTCCACCGCAGGCTGGCGCCCCGAGCGAGCCGATCAGCGAATCGGCGGCGGGGGCGATCCTGACCATCGATCTCGGCGCCGTCCGTGAGAATTACCGGCGGCTGAAGGCGCGGCTGGGCGGCGTCGGCTGCGCTGGAGTGGTCAAGGCCGACGGTTACGGGATTGGCGCGGCGCCGGTGGCCGCGGCGCTGATGGCTGAGGGCTGTAACATTTTCTTTGTCGCGCATTTGGCCGGCGGCATCTTGCTGCGCAAGGCGCTCGGCTCAGACCCGGCCATCTACGTGCTGAACGGCATTCCGCCGGGTGCGGAGGCTGAAGCGGTTGCGGCGGGGCTTTGCACCGTACTCAACAGCGCCAGCCAACTCGCGGCATGGCGCGAGATGGCCGGGCGGGTGGGCCGTAAGTTGCCGGCCGCCCTCCAGATCGACAGCGGCATGTCGCGGCTCGGCATGACGCCGTCCGAGGTGAAGGCAGTGGCGCGGGATCCGCAGGCTTTCGACGGTGTCGAACTGACGTTCGTGATGAGCCATCTCGCCTGCGCCGACGAACCCGAGCAACCGGCCAACGAGCGGCAGCGGCTGGAATTCGAACGGCTGCGCCGGATGCTGCCGGAGGCGCCGGCTTCGCTTGCCAATTCATCAAGCATTTTTCTCGGGCAGCGCTATCACTACGACCTCGTCCGTCCGGGTGCCGCTCTCTACGGCATTAATCCGACGCCGGCGAAGGACAATCCGATGCTGCCGGTGGTGCGATTGCAAGCCAAGGTCATCCAGACGCGGATATTGGAGGCCGGCGCCGGTGTCGGCTACGGCCACACCTTCCACACCAAGGCCCCGCTTGCCGCTGCGACGATCTCGCTCGGCTATGGCGATGGCTGGCATCGACGCGCCGCTTCTGCCGCCTGGTTCGAAAATGTACGGCTGCCCTTCATCGGCCGGGTTTCAATGGATTCGATCATCCTCGACATTTCCGCATTGCCGCCCGGCAGGCTGCAGGCCGGCGACCTTGTCGAACTGATCGGGCCGTCGTCGCAGACGGTGGACCAGGTAGCCGGCCAGGCCGGCACTATCGGCTATGAGGTCTTGACCAGCCTAGGCCACCGTTTCCACCGGCGCTATGTGAATGGCTAGGACGCAAGCTTGTTGTCCTCACGCATGTCTTTTCCCTAAGCATCGGCACTTGGCTGACGCCACAGAATCCGGCAGACAGAAGGCGGCGATGATCCCGGTCTCGAATCCCGACGAGATGCCGCCGCGGAGAACCAAACGATGAAGATCTTCGTGCTGGGCGGCGGCGTGATCGGGGTCACCACCGCCTATTTTCTTGCCGAGGCCGGCCATCAGGTGACGGTGATCGATCGCCAGAAAGGCCCGGCGCTGGAAACCAGCTTTGCCAATGCCGGCGAGATCTCGCCCGGCTATGCCTCGCCCTGGGCCGGGCCCGGCGTTCCGCTGAAGGCCATCAAATGGCTTTTGATGAAGCACGGTCCACTGGTGGTGCGACCGGCCCTCGATCCGCATATGTGGATATGGCTGATCAAGATGCTGCGCAATTGCACGGCTGAACGCTACGCGCTGAACAAGGCGCGCATGGTGCCGCTGGCCGAGTACAGCCGCGACACGCTGAAGGCGCTGCGCGCGGCGACCGGCATCGCCTATGACGAGCGCGCCAAGGGCACGCTGCAGCTCTTCCGAACGCAAAAGCAGCTCGACGGCGTCGGCGGCGATGTCGAGGTGCTGAAGACCTATGGCGTCCCCTACGAGGTCCTCGACCCCGACGGCTGCATTGCGGCCGAGCCTGGGCTGGCCGGCGTGCGCGAAAAATTCGTCGGTGGCCTGCGGTTGCCCGGCGACGAAACCGGCGACTGCAAGATGTTCACCGACAGGCTTGCCGAGCTTTGCGCGGCACGCGGCGTCACTTTCGAATACGACACGGAGATACGGCGCGTCGTCAAGAAGCGCGATCGCATCACCAATATCAGCACCAGCAAGGGCTGGATGGTCGCTGATGCCTATGTGATGGCGATGGGCAGCTATTCGGCGCGGTTCATGCGCATGCTGAAGCGGCCCATCCCGGTCTACCCGGTCAAGGGCTATTCGATCACCTTGCCAATCAGGGACGCCGCCGCCGCACCGGTCTCGACCGTGATGGACGAGAGCTACAAGGTAGCGATCACCAGGCTCGGCGACCGTATCCGGGTCGGCGGCACGGCGGAGATTTCCGGCTTCGACCTGCGGCTGCACGAATCGCGGCGGCGCACGCTCGAACATTCGGTCGGCGACCTGTTCCCGGGCAGCGGCGACATGCGATCGGCGACCTTCTGGTGCGGGCTGCGGCCGATGACACCGGACGGGCCGCCGTTGATCGGCAGCACCGATTTCTCCAATCTCTATCTCAACACCGGCCATGGCACACTCGGCTGGACCATGGCCTGCGGCTCGGCCAAGGTTCTGGCCGACATCATCTCCAGCCGAGTGCCGGACATCGACGTCGGCGATCTCGGGCCGGGACGATACGCCAAGTAAGACCCCCAGCAGCTTAAGACAGCCGCCGGCCGATAGGCTTCACGCGAACAAACCCCTGTCCCGTTCGACGGCCTTGGTGATGAAGCTCGAGACGATCTGGACGCGGCGCAGCGGCCTGACCGATTCATGATAGACCAGCCAGTAGGCGCGGCGGATGGGTGCGACGATATCGAGAGGCACCAGCTCCGGCATCGAGCGGGCAACGAAGGTGTGCAGTATGCCGATGCCGGCGCCGGAACGCACCGCTTCGGCCTGGCCGAGCGCTGAGGAAATGGCGAAGCTGGTGCGCCAGTCGGCGCTGAATTCGGCCGCGTAGTCGAGCGAGGGACTGACGATCAGGTCCGGCACGTAGCCGATCAGCGTATGCTGGCCTAGCTCGGCGGCGGTTCCCGGCAGGCCATGCGTGCCGGCGTAGGTGCGCGACGCGAACAGGCCGAGCGTGTAGTCGACCAGCTTTCCCGCCACCAGGCGGCCTTCCGTCGGCCGTTCGACGGTGATGGCAATGTCGGCCTCGCGCCGGGACAAAGAGAAGGAGCGCGGCACCGGCACCAGTTGGATGGTGAGTTCACGGTGCAGAGCAGTCAGCGCGCCGAGGCGCCTGGCCAGGAAGGCGACGCCAAAACCGTCCGGCGCGCCGATGCGCACGGTGCCCGAGACGTCGTCGCCTTCGCCTGAAACAGTCGAGCGCGCGGCGATCATGTCGCCCTCCATGCGTTCGGCGATCTCGAGGAAACGCTCGCCCGCCGGCGTCAGCTCACTCCCGGTGGTAAGCCGGCGAAACAGTTTTGTCCTGAGCGCATCCTCGAGTGCGGCAATGCGGCGCGAGACGGTCGCGTGATTGAGCTCCAGCCGCCTGGCAGCGCCCAGGATCTGGCCCGCACGCGCCACGGCAAGGAAGATGCGGGCATCATCCCAGTTCATCGGGATGGTCCGGATGATAACGACTACAGCAGCGCTCTACGGCGCCCCCCTCTGTCCTGCCGGACATCTCCCCCTCAAGGGGGGAGATTAGCAGCTTCGCTGCAGGCGCCTCTCTTGCTGCGGTGAAGATTTGCGAAGGCGGGCGTGACGTCCAATCTCCCCACTTGAGGGGGAGATGTCCGGCAGGACAGAGGGGGGCGGTGAAGGATCTCAATCTCAATCCGTATATCTGCAACTACATCTCTCTCATTTGCGGGAATTGATGCCCTGTCGTCAATCGCACTCTATTCTCTGCACAACGGTTGCGTTTTCGCTCGCGTTGCCATCGCTTCCGCAAAGGCGGACAATGCATGATCACGAACCAGGGAGAGAGATCATGATCGAATACGGTCATTTCATCGGCGGCAAGCGCGTCGCCGGAACCAGCGGCCGCAAGCAGGACGTCATGCAGCCGATGGACGGCACGGTGCGCGGCACGGTGGCGTTGGCTTCGCAGGCGGAATTGCGCGCTGCGGTCGAAAACGCCAAGGCCGCACAGCCCGGCTGGGCGGCGACCAATCCGCAGCGGCGTGTCCGCGTCCTGATGCGGTTCCTCGAGCTGGTCGCCAAGGAGTATGACGCGCTGGCCGAGATATTGGCGCGCGAACACGGCAAGACCATCGCCGACGCCAAGGGCGACATCCAGCGCGGCCTCGAAGTGGTCGAGGTCTGCATCGGTGCGCCGCATATGATGAAGGGCGAGTTCACCGATGGCGCCGGCCCCGGCATCGACGTCTATTCGATGCGCCAGCCGCTCGGCGTCGTCGCCGGCATAACGCCGTTCAATTTTCCGGCGATGATTCCGTTGTGGAAGATCGCGCCGGCCATCGCCTGCGGCAATGCCTACATCCTCAAGCCCTCGGAGCGCGATCCGGGCGTGCCGATGCGCATTGCCGAACTGTTCATCGAGGCCGGCCTGCCGGCGGGCATCCTCAATGTCGTCAACGGCGACAAGGAAGCGGTCGACGCCATCCTCGACGATCCCGACATCAAGGCTATCGGTTTCGTCGGCTCGACACCGATCGCCCAGTACATCTATTCGCGCGGCTGCGCGGCCGGCAAGCGCGTGCAGTGCTTCGGCGGCGCCAAGAACCACATGATCATCATGCCGGATGCCGACATGGACCAGACCGTCGACGCGCTGATCGGCGCCGGCTACGGCTCGGCCGGCGAGCGCTGCATGGCGATCTCGGTGGCCGTCCCCGTCGGCAACGACACCGCCAACCGGCTGATGGAAAGACTGGTGCCGCGCGTCGAGAGCCTGAAGGTCGGTCCGTCGACGGATTCGTCCGCCGATTTCGGCCCGCTGGTCACGGCGCAGGCCCTGGAGCGGGTCAAGTCCTATGTCGACACCGGCGTCAAGGAAGGCGCCAAGCTGGTCGTCGACGGCCGCGGCTTTTCCATGCAGGGTTACGAGAACGGCTATTATATGGGCGGCTGCCTGTTCGACAACGTGACCGCCGACATGCGCATCTACAAGGAAGAGATCTTCGGGCCGGTGCTGTCGGTGGTGCGCGCACCGACCTACGAGAACGCCATCAAGCTCGCCAACGAGCACGAAATGGGCAATGGCGTCGCCATCTTCACCCGCGACGGCGACGCGGCGCGCGACTTCGCCTCGCGGGTCCAGGTCGGCATGGTCGGCATCAACGTGCCGATCCCGGTGCCGATCGCCTACTACACCTTTGGCGGCTGGAAGGCGTCCTCCTTCGGCGATCTCAACCAGCACGGGCCGGACGCGTTCCGCTTCTACACCAAGACCAAGACGGTGACGTCGCGCTGGCCGTCCGGCGTGAAGGATGGTGCCGAGTTCGTCATCCCGACGATGAATTAGCCGGACGGTTTTCTGTCTGCGCGTCCTCGCCTTCGGCTTCGGGCGCGCGGGCCGGCGTGAAGGATGGCGCCGAGTTCGTCATTCCGACGATGAACTGATCCAAATCGCAGAAAGCAGACAAGGCCCGAGCACCAAGCTCGGGCCTTTTTGTCGCGGTCTTCATCGGCATGAACACTAATGTGATGGAACCAAGAAGCCAGCAATCTTCTTAGGTTTCAGTCCTGCCGCGAAGGAGACGCTGGCAGATCAACCAACGGCGCTGGTGACGGCTCCGGGGGACATCGTCCGGCGCAAAGGAGGTGTCAGATGACACGTCTCATGGCGACTATAGCTTGCGCTGCGATGGCGCTTTCCGCCGTCCCGGCAATGACTGCCGAGCAATGTGCGGCACGCGCCGATATGGTCAAGGCGCTCGGCGAGAAGTTTCATGAAAACCCTAGCGCGGTCGGCGTCGTCAATCCGAATGTGGTGCTTGAAGTCTTCGTTTCCGACAAGGGCACATGGACCATCCTCGCCAGCGACACAAAAGGTCAAAGCTGCGTGATTTCAGTCGGCGAAGGCTGGGAAAGCGCGATGACGATAGCGGCGCTGCCAGGCACCTGAAGTAGGCCTTTCCTATTCACCTGGCCGCAGCCTCGGCACGGTAGCCGGGCAGCGGCCTTATTCTCGGCGACCTTGAAACGGATCTCCCCGCGCCCGCTTGAGGCGCGCATCGCTTGCTATTTTTCGTTAGCGATACCATATATCGAACATAGCGAGAACATCCAGAATCGTTCCCGCTGACGGCAGACCGGAACACGGAAAGGAGCGACGCGATGATGACGTCGGAACCGGCCTGGATCGCTCCGGCAAAATGAGGCCGTCAATCACCTCCCTTTGCCGGATCGCGATGGCAAAGGAGGTGCCCTATGGCACGCAAATCGCTGTTAGGATGGGTGAAGACCGTAGCTTTTGCCGGCTTGTTCGCGGTGGGTACGAATGCCGCAAGCGCCCAATATCAATACTGCGTTGAACATGGCGCCCTCGTCGCCCACCTGACTGAGAATTTCCAGGAAAAACAGTTTGCTCTCGGACTGATCGGTCAGGAGGCGGTCATGGAAGTTTTTGTCGCCGATAGCGGAAGCTGGACGGTCATCGTGACCGACGTCGCCGGCAGAAGCTGCATTGTCGCAGCCGGCGAAAATTGGGAAAGCGTGGAGGCCCTGCCCGGCCAAAACTCATGAGGGAGCGGGCGGCGTCAGCGCGTAGCAGCTGCCTCAGCGTGGCCGCGCAGCAGCGCCATCAGCCGCTTGGCGTCCTTGGCCGCGGCCTCTTCGTCGCCGGCGAGTATCGAGCGGATCAGCGCGACGTGGTGCTCGGCGGATTCGGCCAGTCCGGTATCGGCCTTGTAGCGGAACCAGAAGCGGCGGCTGTGGGTTTGCAAGGGCGCCGCCAGGCGCGCGGCGAACGGGTTGTCGGCAGCCAGCGCCAGCGCTTCGTCGAGCGCCTTGTCGGCCTGGATGAAATAAAACACATTTTCCGAAATCACCGCCTTTTGCATGGCAAGGGCAGCGTCATGAAACAGGTCGGCGGCCTCGCGGGTGACGAAGCGGGCGGCCGAGCGGGCAAGCACCACCTCGACGCCACGGCGGGCGTCGAGGACACGCAGCCAGTCGCCGGGGTGAAGCGGCGCGATGGCGATGCCGGCGCGCGGCCGGACCTCGAGCAGCCCCTCCCAGGCCAGCCGCTGGATCGCTTCGCGAACCGGGGTGCGGCCGAGGCCGAGCCTGTCGATCAGCGCCCCCTCGGTGATGAAGCTCGCCGGCGCCAGTTCGAGCGTTACGATCATGTGCTCGAGCCTGCGGTAGGCCTTCGCAGTTGCCGGCTCGGAGCCCGGGTTGTCATATACCAATGCGGTGTCTCCTGATATATTGTTGATATATCATAGCGGATTCAATGTTGACAGCCGGCTTCTTAAGAAATATACGACTGATATATCAGATGGAGCGACCGACATGTGGGCCGGAGTCTTCCCCGCCGTTACGACCAAATTCACCGAGGACGACCGCCTCGACCATGCCGAGATGGAGCGCTGCTTTGCGCTGCAGATGGAGGCCGGCTGTGACGGCATCATCGTCTGCGGGTCGCTTGGCGAAGGCCCGATGCTGTCGCATGACGAGAAGATCGACGTGCTGAAGACCGCGCAGAAGATCGCCGGCAAGAAACCGGTGCTGTTGACGGTCAACGAGGCCGGTACACGCGAGGCTGCGGCGATCGCGCGCCGCGCCGCAAAGGAAGGCGCCAACGGTTTGATGGTGGTGCCGAGCCCGATCTACCATACCAATGCCGAGGAGACGGTCGCGGCACTCAGCGCCGTCGCCGCGGCCGGCGACCTGCCGGTGATGATCTACTCCAACCGGCTTGCCTACCGCGTCGACGTCACTGTCGACCAGATGGAGGAGTTGGCGAAGGACCAGCGCTTCGTCGCCATCAAGGAGTCCTCCGACGACATCCGCCGCTCGACCGAGATCATCAACCGTCTCGGCGACCGCTACGACCTGTTCACCGGCGTCGACAATCTTGCCTTCGAGGCGCTGTCGGTCGGCGCCATCGGCTGGGTGGCGGGCCTGGTCACCGCATTCCCGCGCGAGACCGTCGCCATCTACCAGCTGATGAGACAGGGCCGCCGCGAGGAGGCGTTGAAAATCTACCGCTGGTTCCGGCCGCTGCTCGACCTCGACGTCTCGACCTATTTGGTGCAGAACATCAAGCTCGCCGAAGTCTTGGCGATCAACACCAACGACCGCGTGCGCATGCCGCGCCAGCCATTGTCGGGCGAGCGGCGCAAGGCAGTCGAAAAGATCGTCAGGGATGCGCTGGCGGTGCGGCCAGAGCTGCCGGCATTCTGATCCAGTCGCTTTGATGGCATTTGCAGATGTGCAGCGCGGCGCATGGCAATGAATGACAATGCTACGCTCGATGTCGCCATCATTGGTGGCGGCATTATCGGCATCTGTGCCGCCGCCTTTCTGGCCGAGGCGGGCCGAAACGTCACGATCTTCGATCGGACAGGGATATGCGAGGAGACCAGTTCCGGCAATGCCGCCGCCTTTGCCTTCTCCGACGTGCTGCCGCTGACCCACAAGGGCATGATCAGGCAGTTGCCGAAATGGCTCGCCGACCCGCTCGGCCCGCTCAGCATTCCGCCCGCCTATCTGCCGAAGCTGCTGCCCTGGCTGGTCCGCTTCTGGCGTGCCGGCCGAAGCGACCGCTATGAAGCCGGCCTTGCCGCGCAGGCCGGGATGATGAAGCTCGCCGAGGCGGAATGGATGGGCTTGCTCGACCGTTCCGGGACACGGCCGATGCTGCACGAGGACGGCTCGCTCGAACTCTACGAAAGCGAGGCCGAGTTCAAGGCTTCGCTGCCCGGCTGGGCGGCAAGGCAGCGCTTCGGCATCGGCTTCAGCCATGTCGAGGGCAGGGCTCTCACAGCCCTGCAGCCCGGCCTGTCGCCGCGCTTCGTCACGGGAACGTTCGTGCCGGGGTGGAAAACCGTAGCCGATCCCAAGCTGCTTGGAAAGGCCTTGTGGGCCTATGCCGAGGGATTGGGCGCCGGGTTCGAAAAGGCCCGGATCGAGCGTGTCGAGGCGGGACAGGACGGCGCGATCCTGACCACGGCCGACGGCACGCGGCGACGGGCGAAGCACGTCGTCATTGCTGCCGGGGCCTGGTCGCATCTGCTGGCGAGACATCTCGGCGACGGCATCCCGCTGGAGACCGAGCGTGGCTACAACACGACGTTGCCGAAGACTGCCTTCGACGTAAAGCGACAATTGATCTTCTCCGGGCATGGCTTCGTCATCACGCCGCTCGAGACGGGCCTGCGGGTCGGTGGTGCGGTCGAACTCGGCGGCCTCGAGAGGCCGCCCAATTATGCGCGCTCGAAAGCGCTGCTCGAAAAGGCGCAGAAATTCCTGCCGGGACTGAATCCGGCAAATGGTCGCGAATGGATGGGCTTCCGACCGTCGCTGCCGGATTCGCTGCCGGTGATCGGGCGATCGCAACAAACGCCGTCGGTGGTGTATGGTTTCGGCCATGGTCACCTCGGGCTGACCCAGGCCGCGGCGACCGGACGCTTGATCCGCGAGCTCGTTCTCGGGCAGGATCCATCGCTCGATCTCGGCCCGTTCAGCCCGCAACGGTTTTGAGATCGAAGACATTCAGTTGGGAGCCGGCATGGCCAAGAATTCCTTCTTCTGCATAGACGGCCACACCTGCGGCAATCCGGTGCGGCTGGTCGCCGGCGGTGGGCCTTTACTCAAGGGCTCGACGATGATGGAGCGGCGAGCGCATTTCCTGGCCGAATATGACTGGATCCGCACCGGCCTGATGTTCGAGCCGCGCGGTCATGACGTGATGTCCGGCTCGATCCTCTATCCGCCGACGCGTGAAGATTGCGACATCGCCATCCTGTTCATCGAAACCTCGGGCTGCCTGCCGATGTGCGGCCATGGCACCATCGGCACGGTGACCTTTGCGGTCGAACATGGATTGATCAAACCGAAGACGCCGGGCGTGCTCAGGCTGGATACGCCGGCGGGCGTGGTCGTCGCCGAGTACAGCCAAGTCGGCGACTATGTCGAGGAGGTGCGCATCACCAATGTGCCGTCCTTCCTTTATGCCGAAGGGCTGACGGTCGAATGCCCCGGGCTCGGCGAGATCAGCGTCGATGTCGCCTATGGCGGCAATTTCTACGCCATCGTCGAACCGCAAAAGAACTATCGCGACATGGCCGAGCATTCGGCCGGCGAACTGATCGCCTGGAGCCCGGTGGTGCGGCAACGGCTCAACGAAAAATATACCTTCGTACATCCGGAGAATCCCGGCATCAACAAGCTGTCGCACATATTGTGGACCGGCGCGCCGACCAACCCGCAAGCCGATGCCCGCAACGCCGTCTTCTACGGCGACAAGGCAATCGACCGCTCGCCCTGCGGCACCGGCACCTCGGCGCGGATGGCGCAGCTTCACGCCAAGGGCAAGCTTGGGGTCGGCGTGGACTTCGTCCATGAATCGATCATCGGGTCGCGGTTCAAGGGCAGGGTGGAGAAAGAGGTCACCGTCGCTGGCAAGCCGGCAATCATTCCCTCGATCGGCGGCTGGGCGCGGATGACCGGATTGAACACGATCTTCATGGACGACCGCGACCCGTTCGCGCATGGTTTCGTCGTCAAATAGGAAATCACTGACGCAGGGGAAGGAAAGAGAGCGCAAACGAATTGCGATCGATCACGCAACGATCCCGCTCATTAACTTATTTTGACGCCGATTTCTTCGAAATGGGGCTCATGCTGCGATTGAATCGTCAAAGACATTGCGTTAGGCCAATGATAGGGTCCGCGATGGTCCAGGGGTCGGCCGGGAACAAAACGGGCAATCGGATGGCGTGCGGCGAAAACACGCATAATGATCGAAAAATCACGTTGCAATCCGGGCTCGAAACTTTACGACTAGGGGAAATACGAAAAGGAATGCGTCTGCATGGACGACATTCCAGGGGAGCCACGACAGCATGCAGTATTTTGTCCAGCAGCTTATCAATGGGCTGACGCTGGGATCGATCTATGGGCTGATAGCGATCGGCTATACGATGGTCTACGGCATCATCGGCATGATCAATTTCGCCCATGGCGACATTTTCATGATCGGCGCTTTCACCGCGCTCATCGTTTTCCTTATCCTCGGTGCGTTGTTCTATTCGCTGCCGATCGTCGTTGCGCTGCTGATCATGATGATCGTCGCGATGCTGCTGACCAGCCTGTATAATTGGACGATCGAGAAGGTGGCCTACCGGCCTTTGCGCGGTTCATTCCGGCTGGCGCCGCTGATCACCGCGATCGGCATGTCGATTGCGCTGTCCAATTTCGTCCAGGTGACGCAAGGGCCGCGCAACAAGCCGGTCCCGCCAATGGTGTCCAAGGTCTACAACATCGAAGGCATCAGCGTCTCGCTGAAGCAGATCATCATCGTCCTGGTCACCATAGTCCTGCTGGCGCTGTTCTGGTACCTGGTCAACAAGACCTCGCTCGGCCGGGCGCAGCGCGCCTGCGAGCAGGACCGCAAGATGGCCGCACTGCTCGGCATCGACGTCGACCGCACCATCTCGATCACCTTCATCATGGGCGCCGCCCTTGCCGCCGTCGCCGGCACGTTGTTCCTGATGTATTACGGTGTGGTGGTGTTTTCCGACGGCTTTACGCCCGGTGTGAAGGCATTTACTGCTGCGGTGCTCGGCGGCATCGGCTCACTGCCCGGCGCCGTGCTCGGCGGGCTGATGATTGGCTTTATCGAAAGCATGTGGTCGGCTTATTTCTCGATCGATTACAAGGACGTCGCCGCCTTCTCCATCCTGGCGATCGTGCTGATCTTCCTGCCTTCCGGCATTCTCGGCCGGCCAGAAGTCGAAAAGGTCTGAGATCATGGCGGTTACCGTATCTCCGGATAGCACCGTCGTCGCCACTCCGGTCCAGCGCGCTTTTCGCGAAGCACTCTATGCCGGCGCCATCTCGCTTGGCCTGTTCGTGCTGTTCATCGGCCTGAAGACCGACCAGAACATCTCCAACGAACTGATCCTGGTGCAGCGCTGGGGCTTGCTCGCCGGCGTCGTGATCGCCACCATGGCCGGACGCTTCCTTTACGTCGCCTATGGCCAACCCTTCCTGGCGAACCAGAAGATCGTCGACGTCGCCACCGGCCTGCTGCCGGTCAGCCTGGCTTCGCGATTCTTCCGCCTTCCCGCGTTCATCGTGGCGCTCGCCGTCGCCGTTATTCTGCTCGCGCTCAGTGGCTTCCTGACCGAGGCCTTAGGGCCGGAAATTTCCGATTTTGTGCGGTTCCTGCGGGCGCTCGCAATCATCTATGCGCTGGCGTGGCTGATTTATCGTTTCCGGGCCTTCATTCATGCTCATTTCTCGGCATTGGGCATAACCGCACTGGCGCTCTACCCGATCGTCGTGGTGTTGGTGCTGGCGCTATATGCCGGGTCCATGGCGGTCGGTTTCCAGGGTTCGCTGAAGTATGTCGACAATTTCGGCATCCAGATCCTGATCTACGTGATGCTGGCCTGGGGGTTGAATATCGTTATCGGCTTGGCCGGCCTGCTCGACCTCGGCTATGTCGCCTTTTACGCCGTCGGTGCCTATGCCTATGCGCTGCTCGGCACGCATTTCGGCCTTTCCTTCTGGATCCTGCTACCCGCCGCCGGCCTGATGGCTGCATTCTGGGGCGTGATGCTGGGCTTCCCGGTGCTGCGCCTGCGCGGTGACTATCTGGCGATCGTGACGCTCGCTTTCGGCGAGATCATAAGGCTGGTGATCATCAACTGGCGCGAAGTGACCAACGGCTCGGCCGGGATTTCCGGCATCCCGAAGGTCTCTTTCTTCGGCCTGATGTCGTTCAACGTCTCCGACCCGAACTACATCTCCAAGGTGCTCGGCATCGCGCAGTCCGGCGCCTACTACAAGATCTTCCTCTACTACCTGATCCTTGGACTCTGCCTGCTGACCGCCTTCGTCACGGTGAGGCTCAGGCGGCTGCCGGTCGGCCGCGCCTGGGAAGCGCTGCGCGAGGACGAGATCGCCTGCCGCTCGCTCGGCATCAACACCACCACCACCAAGCTCACGGCCTTTGCCACGGGCGCGATGTTCGGCGGCTTCGCCGGCTCGTTCTTCGCCGCGCGGCAAGGCTTCGTCAGCCCGGAATCCTTCGTCTTTCTGGAATCGGCGATCATCCTTGCCATCGTCGTGCTCGGCGGCATGGGCTCGCTGGTCGGTATTGCCGTCGCCGCCATGGTGATGATAGGCGGCACCGAAATCCTGCGCGAACTGGATTTCCTCAAGACCGGCCTGAGTTGGGGCAACATCAAGGTCATACCCGGGTTCGGCCCCGACTTCACGCCGGAGCTTTATCGCATGCTGTTGTTCGGCATGGCCATGGTCATCGTCATGCTGTGGAAGCCGCGTGGCTTCGTCGGCAGCCGCGAGCCGACGGCCTTCCTCAAGGTGCGCAGGGCGGTGTCGGGGTCCTTCACCAAGGAGGGACACGGCTGATGAACGCGAACCCCTCCGTGAACAATGCCATCCTGCAGGTCGAGCATCTGTCGATGAAGTTCGGCGGTCTCGTCGCCATCGGCGATTTGTCATTCCAGGCCAAACGTGGCGAGATCACCGCTCTGATCGGTCCCAACGGCGCCGGCAAGACCACCGTGTTCAATTGCATCACCGGTTTCTACAAGCCGTCGGAAGGCATGATCACGCTCAACCGGCGCGACGGCTCGACCTTCCTGCTCGAACGCTTGCCGAACCATGAGATCCCGGCGCGTGCCAAGGTGGCGCGCACCTTCCAGAACATCCGCCTGTTCTCGGGCATGACGCTGCTGGAGAACCTTCTGGTCGCCCAGCACAACAAGCTGATGAAGGCGTCCGGCTATACCATTCTCGGCCTGTTCGGCTATAGCGGATACAGACAGGCTTCGGCGGAATCGGTTGAACTGGCCGAGCACTGGCTGGAGAAGGCCGATCTCGTCGACCGCGCCGACGATCCTGCCGGCGATCTGCCATATGGCGCGCAGCGACGGCTCGAAATTGCTCGCGCCATGTGCACCGGCCCTGAGCTTCTGTGCCTCGACGAACCGGCTGCCGGCCTTAATCCGAAGGAATCGGCGGCACTCAATGCGCTGCTGATGGACATCAAGGACAACACCGGCACGTCGATCCTTTTGATCGAGCACGACATGGCGGTGGTCATGCAGATTTCAGACCATGTCGTCGTGCTCGAATACGGGCGCAAGATCTCCGACGGCAATCCGCAATCGGTACGAACCGACCCGCGCGTCATCGCCGCCTATCTCGGTGTCGAAGACGAGGACGTCGAGACGGTGCTGACCGAGGTCGGCGACGAGGACGTCATCGAGCAACTGGATACCGGTCCGGATTACGCACACGGCCCGGGCACATCGTCTTCCTATCTCGCCGGGCCGGTGGTCGATACGGTCGGCCATAGCGAGGGCGAACGCGTCACAGTGTCAAAGGGCGCTTCGAAGGCCGGGCAGATCGATGCAAAGTCGAGCGCTGCTGCAAAGTCCGGATCGTCGGCCAAAGCCAAATCGGCCGCGAAATCTTCCACGGCAAAGCCGGGCAAGGCTCCGGCGAAGCCGAAAACTCCCGGCACCTCCAATCGGCGCGGAGGGCGGAAATAATGGCCGGCACAACGCTGCTCGATATCAAGGGCGTCCAGACCTACTACGGCAACATCAGGGCGCTGAACGGCGTCGACGTCACCGTCAAGCAGGGCGAGATCGTGGCGCTGATCGGCGCCAACGGCGCCGGCAAGTCGACGCTGATGATGACCATTTTCGGGGCGCCGCGCGCCCGCGCCGGCACCATCACCTTCGCCGGCACCGATATCACCCAGATGCCGACCCACGAGATTGCGCGCATGCGTATCGCGCAGTCGCCGGAGGGCCGGCGCATCTTTCCGCGCATGACGGTGATGGAAAACCTGCAGATGGGCGCCAGCCTCGACGGTCTCAAGCATTACGACGAGGACGTCGAAAGGGTCTTCACGCTGTTCCCGCGGCTCAAGGAACGTGTCGGCCAACGTGGCGGCACGCTTTCGGGCGGCGAGCAGCAGATGCTGTCGATCGGCCGCGCGCTGATGGCACGGCCGAAGCTGCTCTTGCTGGATGAGCCGTCGCTGGGCCTGGCGCCTTTGATCGTCAAGCAGATCTTCGACGCCATCCGCGAGCTAAACCGCACGCAGGGACTGACCGTGTTCCTGGTCGAGCAGAACGCCTTCGGCGCACTCAAGCTCGCCACGCGCGGCTATGTCATGGTCAACGGCAATGTGACGATGAGCGGCACCGGCAAGGAACTGCTCGCCAATCCGGAAGTGCGCGCCGCCTATCTCGAGGGCGGCCATCACTGAGTTTCAGGAGTCTTCATCATGCAGGGCATTCTCTATGAGGAACCCTCGATCTGGCAGTTCTTCTTCGTCACCTGCCTGCTCGGTGGCTGGGCGGCCTGGATGACGGGCAAGGCGTGTGCCCAAACATGGCGCAGCTTCGCCCAGCTATTCGCCTATATGCTGGGGCTCGGCATCGGCGTAAGATTCATCCATCATGCGCTGTTCGGCGGAACGATGTTTTCGCTGCATTACTACGTGGTCGATACCATCGTGCTGATGATATTGGGCTTCATTGGCTACCAATACACGCGCACCAACCAGATGGTAACGCAGTATAATTGGCTTTACGAAAGAGCCTCTCTTTTGAGCTGGAAACCAAAAGGTTGACATTTATCATTAACGGCGTTTCAGGGATGAATCGGCGTGACAAGTGCCTGAAAATCGGCAAAGTACTCTTTCTGCGAGCAAGAGTGGGCATCGCATGAAAGCAACATCCACGCCCACTCGGTAAATGGGAGCGTTTCAATGAAAAAGTCACTTTTGTCCGCCGTCGCCCTGACCGCGCTTGTCGCGTTCAGCGGCAACGCGTGGGCTGACATCCTGATCGGCGTTGCCGGTCCGATCACCGGTCCGAACGCAGCGTTCGGCGCCCAGCTTCAGAAGGGTGCCGAACAGGCAGTCGCCGATATCAATGCGGCGGGCGGCGTTCTTGGCCAGCAGCTGAAGCTTGAAGTCGGCGACGACGTCTCCGATCCCAAGCAAGGCATCTCGGTCGCCAACAAGTTCGTCGCCGACGGCGTCAAGTACGTCGATGGCCACTTCAACTCCGGCGTCTCGATTCCGGCGTCGGAAGTCTACGCCGAGAACGGCATCCTTGAGATCACGCCGGCCGCGACCAATCCGAAGTTCACCGAACGTGGCATGTGGAACACCTTCCGCACCTGCGGACGCGACGATCAGCAGGGCAAGGTCGCCGGCGACTATCTCGCCGCGAACTTCAAGGATGCCAAGATCGCTGTCATCCATGACAAGACGCCTTATGGCCAGGGCCTCGCCGACGAAACCAAGAAGGCGCTCGCAGCCAACGGCGTGACTGAGGCCATGTATGAAGGCATCAATGTCGGCGACAAGGATTTCTCGGCCCTCATCGCCAAGATGAAGGACGCGGGCGTCACGGTCGTCTACTATGGCGGCCTGCACACCGAAGCCGGCCTGATCATACGCCAGCTCGCTGACCAGGGCCTCAAGGCAACCTTCATGTCCGGCGACGGCATCGTGTCGAACGAATTGGCCTCCATCGCGGGCGACGCCGTCGAGGGCACGCTGATGACGTTCGCTCCGGATCCGCGCAAGAATCCGAACGCCAAGGAGCTCGTCGAGAAGTTCCGTGCGGCCGGCTTCGAGCCTGAAGCCTATACCCTCTACTCCTACGCAGCGATGGAAATCATCGCGGCCGCCATCACCAAGGCCGGTTCAGCCGACGACGCTCAGAAGGTAGCCGAGACCATCAAGTCGGCCGGCCCCTGGAAGACCGCGATCGGCGAGATCGGCTACGACGCGAAGGGCGATATCACCCGTCCGGACTACGTCATGTACACCTGGAAGAAGGGTGACGACGGCAAGTACACCTATGTCGAGAACGCACCCGGCAAATAACCGGACGTTGCTAGATGAAAATGCCCGGCGCCGCGCGCCGGGCATTTTTTATGAGAGTTCCCGAAAGCCTGGATCGGAACTGCCCAGGCGTTCTTCGGACCGACACGCAATGTGTCAGCGATAGATCAAACTAAATCGGTTTAATCCTCGCTCCGATTTTGTTTGCACTGCAGCATTTTCGCGCTAATCATGTCCGGCAGTTCCCTTCCCCGCGTCCGGAGCCCTGTCCTTGGCAATCTCGAAGATCCTTGTCGCCAACCGCTCCGAAATAGCCATCCGCGTCTTCCGCGCGGCCAATGAGCTCGGTCTCAAAACCGTGGCGATCTGGGCAGAGGAGGACAAATACTCGCTGCATCGCTTCAAGGCCGACGAAAGCTACCAGGTCGGGCGCGGGCCGCATCTGGCCAGGGATATGGGGCCGATCGAAAGCTATCTGTCGATCGAGGAGGTTATCCGCGTCGCCAGGCTTTCGGGCGCCGATGCCATCCATCCAGGCTACGGCCTGCTGTCGGAAAGCCCGGAATTCGCCGAAGCCTGCGCCAAGGCCGGCATCATCTTCATCGGGCCAAAGCCGGATACGATGCGCAGGCTGGGCAACAAGGTCGCCGCCCGCAATCTCGCAATCGAAGTCGGTGTGCCGGTAATTCCCGCTACCGATCCCTTGCCGGACGACATGGCGGCGGTAAGGGAACTCGCCAAGACGATCGGCTACCCGGTGATGCTCAAGGCGTCCTGGGGCGGCGGCGGCCGCGGCATGCGCGCCATCCGCTCCGAGGCCGATCTCGCCCGCGAGGTGACGGAAGGCAAGCGTGAGGCGAAGGCGGCCTTCGGCAAGGACGAGGTCTATCTCGAGAAGCTGATCGAGCGCGCACGCCATGTCGAGGTGCAGGTGCTGGGCGACACGCATGGCAACGCCGTGCACCTGTTCGAGCGCGATTGTTCGATCCAGCGCCGCAACCAGAAAGTGGTCGAGCGGGCGCCGGCGCCGTATCTTGAAATGCCAGAGCGCGAGGAGCTTTGCGGCTACGCGCTGAGGATCGCGCACGAAACCAGCTATATCGGCGCCGGCACGGTCGAGTTCCTGCAGGATGCCGACACCGGAAAATTCTATTTCATCGAGGTCAATCCGCGTATCCAGGTCGAGCACACCGTCACCGAACAGGTGACCGGCATCGACATCGTCAAGGCGCAGATCCACATCCTCGACGGCTTTGCCATCGGCACGGCGGAATCGGGCGTGCCGGCGCAAAAGGACATCAGGCTCAACGGTCACGCCCTGCAGTGCCGCATCACCACGGAAGATCCAGAGCATAATTTCATCCCCGACTATGGCCGCATCACCGCCTATCGTGGTGCCACCGGCTTCGGTATCCGCCTTGATGGCGGCACCGCCTATTCGGGCGCGGTCATCACCCGCTTCTACGATCCACTGCTGGAAAAGGTAACGGCGTGGGCGCCGACGCCGGCCGAGACCATCGCCCGCATGAACCGGGCGCTGCGCGAATTCCGCATCCGCGGCGTGGCGACCAATCTCACCTTTCTCGAGGCGATCATCAATCACCCGAGCTTCGCCGACAATTCCTACACCACCAAGTTCATCGACACGACGCCGGAACTGTTCGCCAGCGTGAAGCGGCAGGACCGCGCGACCAAGCTGCTCAACTACCTTGCCGACGTTTCGGTCAATGGCCATCCCGAGACGCGCGGCCGGCCGCAGCCAAAGGCCGATGCGGCGCCACCAGTGGTGCCATATCTCAACGGCAATGTGCCGCACGGCAGCAAGCAGAAGCTCGACGTGCTCGGGCCGGAGAAATTCGCCGCGTGGATGCGCGAGCAAAAAGAGGTGCTGGTCACCGACACGACAATGCGCGACGGGCATCAATCCTTGCTCGCGACGCGTGTGCGCACCTATGACATCGCCGGAATTGCCGGCACCTATGCGCGTGCTCTGCCGCAGCTTTTGTCGCTCGAATGCTGGGGCGGCGCCACATTCGACGTCGCCATGCGCTTTCTCACCGAAGACCCGTGGGAGCGGCTGTCGCTGGTGCGCGAGGCAGCACCCAACCTTCTGCTGCAGATGCTCCTGCGCGGCGCCAACGGCGTTGGCTATACCAACTATCCCGACAATGTCGTCCAGCATTTCGTCCGCCAGGCCGCTGCCGGCGGCATCGACCTGTTCCGGGTCTTCGATTGCCTGAATTGGGTCGACAACATGCGCGTCGCCATGGATGCGGTCGGCGCCGAGGGCAGACTGATCGAAGCGGCTATCTGTTATACCGGCGACATACTCGATCCGGCGCGGACCAAATACGATCTGAAATACTATGTCGGCCTGGCCAGGGAATTGCAGGCGGCAGGCGCCCATATCATCGCCGTCAAGGATATGGCCGGGCTTTTGAAACCGGCGGCGGCCCGCGTGCTGTTCAAGGCACTGCGCGAGGCGACGGACCTGCCCATCCACTTCCACACCCACGACACATCCGGCCTGTCGGCGGCAACCGTGCTGGCGGCGGTGGAGAGCGGCGTCGACGCCATCGACGCGGCGATGGATTCGCTATCGGGCAACACCTCGCAGCCGTGCCTGGGTTCGATCGTCGAGGCGCTGAAAGGCACCGAGCGCGACCCGGGCCTCGACCCGCAATGGATCAGGAACATCTCGTTCTACTGGGAGGCGGTGCGCAACCAATACGCCGCCTTTGAAAGCGACCTGAAGGGGCCGGCATCGGAGGTCTATCTGCACGAAATGCCGGGCGGGCAGTTCACCAACCTCAAGGAACAGGCGCGCTCGCTCGGGCTGGAGACACGCTGGCACGAAGTGGCGCAGACCTATCACGACGTCAATCTGATGTTCGGCGACATCGTCAAGGTGACGCCGTCGTCCAAGGTCGTCGGCGACATGGCGCTGATGATGGTGAGTCAGGACCTGACCGTCGCCGACGTCGAGAATCCGGCGAGGGACATCGCCTTCCCGGATTCGGTGGTGTCGATGTTGCGCGGCGATCTCGGCCAGTCGCCGGGCGGCTGGCCAAAGCCATTGCAGAAGAAGGTGCTGAAGGGCGAAAAGCCGATCACGGTGCGGCCGGGTTCGCTGCTCAAGCCGGCGGACCTCAAGGCCAGCCGCACGGAGGTCGAGGAAAAGCTCGAGCGCAAGCTCAGCGAGTTCGAGTTCGCGTCGTGGCTGATGTATCCGAAGGTGTTTTCCGATTTTGCCGCCGCGCAGGAGACCTACGGGCCGGTCAGCGTACTGCCGACGCCGACCTATTTCTATGGCATGAAGCCGGAAGACGAGATTTTCGTCGATATCGAAAAAGGCAAGACGCTGGTGGTGCGCTGCCTTGCCCTGGGCGATGTCGACGAAAAGGGCATGGTCACCGTGTTCTTCGAGCTCAACGGCCAGCCGCGCCGCGTGAAGGTGCCGGACCGGGCGCATGGCGCGTCCGCTGCCAAGGCGCGGCGCAAGGCGGAGCCGGGCAACGAGGCGCATGTCGGCGCGCCGATGCCTGGCGTCGTCTCGGCGCTTGCGGTCGCTGCCGGCCAGGCGGTGAAGGCCGGCGACGTGCTGCTGTCGATCGAAGCGATGAAGATGGAAACGGCGTTGCATGCCGAACGCGACGGCACCGTAGCCGAGGTGCTGGTCAAGGCCGGCGACCAGATCGATGCCAAGGATCTGCTGATCGCGTTCGGGTAAGACGTGCTGATATTCAGGTGATGCCGGCCTGCAAACGCCGGCTTCCGGTGCTCACGTACTCAGGTACGCTCCGCTCCGGTTCTCGGCAGCCATCTTGTTTGGTCGCTTCGCGCCCGTCTTCGACTCCGGCTCGGCCTGACCTGAATCTCAACACACCTTAAGGCGTGCCGAACCCCTTCATGCCGCATCGATAGCACCTTGACCCGCCGCGCCCGGTCGGGCATCGAACCGCTGCAATTCGCCGCTCGGGCCCCCCGAGTCGCGGCGAGAAACGACGCGGAGAGAAGACTATGGCCGACGACATCACCGAGACCAGCCAGACTGTTGCCGCCGGCCAGCTGCGCGCCTTCATCGAACGCATCGAGCGGCTCGAGGAAGAGAAGAAGACGATTGCCGACGACATCAAGGAAGTGTTCGCAGAGGCCAAGGGCACCGGCTTCGACACCAAGGCGATGCGATCGATCATCCGGCTGCGCAAGAAGGACCAGGCCGAGCGGCAGGAAGAGGAATCCATTCTCGATCTGTACAAGGCCGCGCTCGGCATGGTGTAAGCCGGCAACAGCCTTGGGCGCCGGTTGCGGCGCCCCTCGACGGTTCGAATATGAGCGAATTCGATTTTGGCGCCCGCCGCGCCTCTGAATTCCGCCAACGCAGCTTCTGGACGCTGTTCGCGGAACGGCATCCGGATGAAAGGGCCCTGCTGGCGAGGCGCGGACCGTGGTTCTGGCAGCGTGGGCTGCCCGACTTCGCATTGGTCCTTTCAATGTATGTCGCGCCCGCGCAGAATCATGTCGGCGTCTTCTTCGGCCGCAACGAGAAATTCGGTGCCACGCAAGCCTGGTCGCGGTTGAAGCCGTTCCAGCCGGCCATCGAAGACAGGCTGAAGCTCAGGCCAGAACAAAGTTGCGACGGCCTCGGCATCAATTCGATGTGGCGGGTGAATTGTTTTGCCGAGGACAATTGGCCGGCGATGACCGACTGGCTGGTGACGGAAGCCTCACGTTTCGAGCGCGCGATTGCCGAAGTTCTGGGTCAGGAATAAAGCAGGGTTCCAGACGCAATCCTTATGAAAGGGTTGCTCTGGTGAGCAGGGCGAGGGAGCCGGTGGATCGATGACGATCATGTCGCGCGTTGCCGCTTTCTTCCGCTCACGCTGGCTGGGCGACGTGCCGCTCGATCGGCTGTTCTGGCGCGACCTGGTCATTGTCGGCACAGCGATCAATGTCGCGTCGTCGGTGGCGGCACTCATTCTGCTCGGGCTGAAACTGCCGCTTGCGCTGGTCCTGGCGGTGCATTTCGCGCCGGTACCCTACAATATCTTCCTGACCTTTGCCGTTTGGCGAACTGCCGGAAAATCGAGTGGCGCCAAGGCCACGCTGATGACGCTTGGCGCCACATTGTGGCTGATCCTGGTGGTCGTGGCCTGACGATCAGGCGGCCGGCTCGAATTTGAGCGCCACGCCGTTGATGCAATAGCGCAGACCGGTTGGCGGCGGGCCGTCGTCGAAGACGTGGCCGAGATGGCTGCCGCAGCGGGCGCAATGGCACTCGGTGCGGACCATGCCGTAGCTGCGGTCGACGGTGGTCTCGACCGAACCCGGAACCGGGTCGTTGAAGCTCGGCCAACCGGTGCCGCTTTCGAATTTCAGCTTGGATTCAAACAAGGGCTGGTCGCAGCCGACGCAGGAGAAGGTGCCGGCGCGCTTCTCGTGCAGCAGCGCGCAGCTTCCCGGCCGCTCGGTGCCGTGGTTGCGCATCACCGCATATTGCTCAGGCGTCAGCCGGGCGCGCCATTCGGCATCGGTGCGGGTAACGGGGTAGGTGTGGCTGTCCATTTTTTCCTCTTAGCTTACGTCGCTATTTGGGTTGCCTTCCCAACTTCGCCTGAAATAGGCATTTGTTACGGCGTTTGCCCGTATTTCCAACCCTGTTGCAAAGAATTCCTCAGGCGATGGCCGCGAGATAGCGCGCAACCGATGCTGAAAATGCCGCCTTTGCATCTCCGATGACGTTCTGGCTCCACCATGCGCCGTAGATATGGTCGAACGCGAAAGGCTCAAGCGCGGCCTTGATGCCGAGCACTTTCGTCGCGTTGAGCGGGATATAGTTCGGATAGCTGTACATGAAGCTGACATGACGGCGCGTCGGCGTCACCTGCAGGATGTCGCCGGCCAGGATGGCACTGCCGCCGTCGTGCCTCCAGTGCAGCACCTGGCCACCGGCAAAGTGGCCGCCGCAGCGGATGAGCGTAAGCGACGGGTTTATGGCGCGCGTCTCGCCCTCCCAGCTGATGATCGCCGGATGCGGCCGCATGATCCACTGACGATCATCGGCGTGCAGATAAATCGGCACGGCGCCAAACGCCTCGCTCCATTCGACCATTGCCGAATAATAGTGGCAGTGCGAAATGGCGATGGCGGCCAGGCCGCCCCGGCGGTTGATCTCCGCCACCGCCTCGTCGCTGACCATCGAGATGCAGTCCCACAGCACATTGCCGTGCGGCGTTTGCGCCAGCAACGCCCGCTGGCCGATGGCGAAGCGCGGCTCGATGCCGAAGGCGAGCACGCCGGCATCCTCCTTGATCACGACCCGATGCCCGGCGGCGAGCTCTTCCGGCGTGATCCAGGCCTGGCCCTCCCAGCGCACATATTGCCGCTCGTCCTCGCAGATCGGGCAATGTTGCGGCGGCGTCGCTGTCGCCGCGAACTGGACACCGCATTGCAGGCAAAGGAAACAGGTTGACCGTCCTGTTTTGCGTGCATCCATTCAGTGCTTCCTTGAAAGTTGCTTCGTCGCGGCTTCGAGGCCGGCGAGTGTCAGCGGAAACATGCGGCCGCCAAAGATATCGCGGATCATGGCAATCGAACGGGTAAAACCCCAGTTTTTCTCGGCTTCGGGGTTGAGCCATACCGCGTTTGGCCATTGCTGCAGCAACCGGCCGAGCCAGACGGCGCCGGCCTCCTTGTTCCAGTGCTCGACCGAGCCGCCGGGTTGGGCGATCTCATAGGGGCTCATCGAGGCGTCGCCGACGACGATCACCTTGTAGTCGGGGCCGTATTTATGGAGGAGATCGGACGTCGGAATCACCTCGGCATGGCGGCGGCGATTGTCCCTCCACACCCCTTCGTAGAGGCAGTTGTGGAAATAGAAATACTCGAGCTGGCGGAACTCGGCGCGGGCGGCCGAAAACAGCTCCTCGACACTCCTGATATGGTCGTCCATCGAGCCGCCGACATCGAAGAACATCAGCAGCTTCACGGCATTGCGACGCTCGGGTTGTGTCTTAACGTCAAGATAACCGTGCTCGGCGGTAGCGTGGATGGTGCCGGGCAGGTCGAATTCCTCTTCGGCGCCTTCGCGCACCCAGCGGCGCAACCGCTTCAGCGCGACCTTGATGTTGCGGGTGCCGAGTTCGACGGCATCGTCGAAATTCCTGAACTCGCGTTTGTCCCAGACTTTTACCGCGCGGCGGTTGCGGCTTTCGTGCTGGCCGATGCGCACGCCTTCGGGATTGTAGCCATAGGCACCGAAGGGCGAGGTGCCACCGGTGCCGATCCATTTCGAACCGCCCTGATGCCGGCCCTTTTGCTCCTCCAACCGCTTCTTCAGCGTCTCCATCAGCTTTTCGAAGCCGCCCAGCGCCTCGACCAGTTTCTTCTCCTCGTCGGTCAGGTGCTTTTCGGCGAGCCTCCGCAGCCATTCCTCCGGGATATTTGCGACATCGACCGGCTTTTCGCCGGCCAGCGCCTCGACACCTTTAAAGATGTGCGAAAAGACCTGGTCGAAGCGGTCGATGTGGCGCTCGTCCTTCACCAGCGCCGCGCGGGCGAGATAGTAAAAGCCCTCGACATCATAGTCGACCAGCCCGGCTTCCAACCCCTCCAGCAGCGACAGATATTCGCGGAGCGAGACCGGAACCCGCGCTGCCTTCAGTTCGAGGAAGAAGGGGATGAGCAATTGCTATCTGTGCCCCACGATCACGGCGGATTCACCCCCGGATCTGGCGATTTCGCCGGATCGCAGCAAATCCGCTACCGTACTTGGGTTGGGTATGGTTAGGTGCTTTGCAATACGTGCTTCGACCCATTCGCGTGTGGCGGACGTCGCGTCGGCGATTGCTTCCTCGGGGCTTGCGCCGCCTCCGTGGCAACCTGGGAGGTCGGGAACTCGCACCCCCCAGACATCGTCTGCGCCGTCGAGAATTCCGACATAATGCTTCATGCAGTTTGACCTCAAATCCATCCGGCCAGTCTAGCCATCACATCAAATCATATTCGATGAAGCCAGTGCGCCGCGCCACGTGGTCGTAGAGCTTGCGTGCGGTGGTGTTGGTCTCGTGGGTCATCCAGTAGACGTTCTTGACGCCGATCTTGCCGGCTTCCTGCTTGACCGCTTCGATCAGGGCGGCGCCGACGCCCTTGCCGCGCACATCGGGGTCGGCGAACAGGTCCTGCAGATAGCAATTGTTTATCTCCGACCAGCAGGAGCGATGGTAGAGATAGTGCGTCAGGCCGACGGCCTTGCCGTCGAGGGTGGCGATGAAACCTTTTGGCTCGAACTCGCCCGCCGTGAACAGCCGCTTCCAGGTGACGGCGTAAACCGCTTCCGGCAGCTTGGTTTCGTAGAAGGTGAGGTAGGCGGTCCACAGGCGCCGCCAGTCGGCATGGTCGGATTGCGCCAATGGGCGGACGGTGATCTCGGTCATTTCATTTCCCTCTGAACTCGGCCACCCGACGCTGCCTCCGTGCCTGGCCAAGGGCAACGGTCCAGCGACGGGAAAGCGCTGTCCGGCGGCTTTCGTCGGCTTCGACTGACCGGCCCTTCACCCTTGCCGTCTCGCCATGAAGGCCAGGCGCTCGAACAGATGCACGTCCTGTTCGTTCTTCAGCAACGCGCCATGCAGTTTCGGCAGCGCGTTTTTCGGGTCGGCGCGCAGGTCCTCGGGCGCGATGTCGTCGGCGACCAGCAGGCGGATCCAGTCGAGTGCCTCGGAGGTCGACGGCTTCTTCTTCAGGCCCGGCACGTCGCGGATTTCGTAGAATTGCGTGAGTGCGGCGCGCACCAGGTTCTGCTTGATGCCGGGATAGTGCACGTCGACGATCTTGTGCAGCGTCTCGACGTCGGGAAAGCGGATGTAGTGGAAAAAGCAGCGGCGCAGAAAGGCGTCCGGCAGCTCTTTCTCGTTATTGGAGGTGATGATGACGATGGGCCGGACGGTGGCATGGATGGTCTCGCCGGTCTCGTAGACGAAGAACTCCATCCTATCCAGTTCCTGCAACAGATCGTTGGGGAACTCGATATCGGCCTTGTCGATCTCGTCGATCAGAAGCACGACTTTCTTGCCGGCGGCAAAGGCATCCCATAATTTGCCGCGCTTGATGTAATTGCGAATGTCGTTGAAGCGCTCGTCGCCGAGCTGGCTGTCGCGCAGCCGCGAGACGGCATCATATTCATAGAGACCCTGCTGCGCCCGTGTGGTCGATTTGACATGCCATTCGATCAGATCCAGGCCGAGCGCTGCCGCCACCTGACGGGCAAGTTCGGTCTTGCCGGTGCCGGGCTCGCCCTTGACCAGCAATGGCCGCTCCAGCGCGATCGCCGCGTTGACTGCCACCATCAGATCCTTGTCGGCAACATAGGCTGCCGTGCCTTCGAAACGCATTTTTGCTCCCGGGTTCATCGCGCGACCCTAAGGACGCTGCCTTCGCTGTGCAAGGCGCCGCTGGCAAGGCGGGGGATCTTGCGGGCGCGGCCCTCGTCGAGGGGGGTCTGCGTCGATTTAAGCGCCGAAACATGTCGTCTCTCTGGCGCTTAGTCTGCCATCTGCCTATATTGGCGGGGACGGTCTGCGCTTCCCGGCAGGAGAACATTTTCCCCGGGGCCTTAATGATCCCTAGGGAGCTGTCCCTGGGAAGACCCGTGGGTTTTCTCATACGGCGCCCACCTACTTTGTAGGTTCCCGGGATCGCTCTCTCCACCGGTTGTGTGGATCGTCACCTATCGAAAAGGCCATCTGGTATCGAAAAGGCCATCTGGCGGATTCTTGTCGTCGCGCCGCTTTGTGCGGTTCGCGCCGCTCCTCCAAAACGTCGCTCGTAAAACTCCATCCAAATCTGACCTTTTCTATCGTCGGCGCATGACATCCCCAAAAGACCTGAAAAAAAGTCTCCGCAACCAAGCTCTCGGGCGCCGCGACGCGCTCGATCCTTTCTGGCGGGTGGAGGCAGCACTCGAAATGGCGGAGACGGCGCGCGACCGGTTAACGGTCGAGCCGGGCCAGATCGTCTCAGGCTTCTGGCCGATGCGCTCGGAAGTCGACGTCCGGCCGCTGATGTTCGCCTTGCGCGAAAAGGGGGCAAGGCTCTGCCTGCCGGCCATCCTGGACAAGACCACCATCGTTTTTCGCGAGCTGGTACGCGGCGCGCCGATGATCGACATGGGCTTCGGCACCGTCGGGCCGCATGAGGAAGCCGAGGTGCTCGATCCGCAGATTATGCTGGTGCCGCTTGCGGCCTTCGATGCGCGCGGCCACCGCATCGGGTACGGCGCCGGCTATTACGACCGGGCGATCGCGCGGCTGGCCGACAAGGGGCAGCAGCCGCGGCTGATCGGCATTGCCTTCGACTGCCAGGAGGTGGCACTGGTGCCGGACGAGCCGCATGACATGATCATTCCGGAAATACTCACCGAGAGCGGGTTGCGCCGGTTCGCGCCGAAATTGTAGATAAGTTCCTGGACGCATGATCTTTTCCGAAAGTCATGCAGCTTTTTGCTTCGCTGACCTTCGGTTCGGGATCACGCTTATATGAGACTTCTCTTCCTCGGCGACATGGTCGGCAAGACAGGACGTACGGCGGTGTGGGAACAACTGCCCGGCCTGATCTCGGATTTCAAACTCGACTTCGTCATCGTCAATGGCGAGAACGCCGCCGGCGGCTTCGGCATCACCGAGGAGATTTTTCGTGAGACGATCTCGGCCGGCGCCGATGTCGTCACCACTGGCAACCATGTCTGGGACCAGCGCGATGCGCTGATTTTCGCGCCGCGCGAAGAGCGCTTCCTGCGTCCGTCCAATTTCCCCAAGGGTACGCCGGGGCGCGGCTCAGGCGTCTACATCGCCAGGAACGGCGCGCGCGTGCTGGTCGCCAACATCATGGGCCGGGTGTTCATGCATCCCGAGCTCGACGATCCGTTCCAGGCCGGCGAGCGCGAACTTGCCGCTTGTCCGCTTGGTGAGCAGGCCGATGCGATCGTCATCGATTTTCATGCTGAGGCGACCTCGGAAAAAATGTGCTTCGCCCATTTCGTCGACGGCCGTGCCAGCCTTGTTGTCGGCACCCATACGCACCAGCCGACCGGCGATCACCAGATCCTCAATGGCGGCACCGGTTATATTTCCGATGCCGGCATGTGCGGCGATTACGATTCCTCGCTCGGCATGGACAAGGAGGAGCCGCTCAACCGGTTTTTGTCCAAAGTGCCGAAAGGCCGCTTCGAGGCATCGACCGGGCCGGCGACATTGTGCGGCGTCGGCGTCGACATTTCCGACCGTAGCGGCCTGACCGAACGGATCGCGCCGTTTCGCCGCGGCCCGCGGCTGGAGGAAACGGCTCCATCCTTCTGGTCGTGACATTGATATGGACGCTTACAATACCCAATTGCCGGCGAAACTGCTCTAGATCGTAGAGGGGACGACCTCCATGCAGCTAGTCGAATTCCTGGCGCCGCATTTCGCCTTTGTCTCCGACCCGACGGCATGGGTCGCGCTGCTGACGCTGATCGTGCTGGAGGTCGTGCTCGGCATCGACAATCTGATCTTCATCTCGATTTTGACCAACAAATTGCCGGTAGCGCAGCGAGCCCGCGCCCGGCGGCTCGGCATCTCCGCCGCGCTGGTGATGCGGCTGATCCTGCTGGCCACCATCTCGATCATCGTCCAGCTGACGACGCCGATATTCACCGCCTTCGGCCACGGCTTTTCATGGCGCGACCTGATCCTAATCGCCGGCGGCCTGTTCCTCGTCTGGAAGGCGACCAAGGAGATCCACCACACGGTCGATCTCGATGATCACCAGGACACGATGATGGGCGAGACACTGCAGCTGTCGCTGGCCGGCGCCATTTTCCAGATATTGCTGCTCGACCTCGTCTTCTCGATCGACTCGATCATCACCGCGGTCGGCATGACCGACGAGATCGCGATCATGTACATCGCGGTGATCGTGGCGGTGAGCGTGATGATGCTGGCGGCCGGGCCGCTGGCCGATTTCATCGCCAGGAATCCCAGCATCGTCATGCTGGCCCTCGGCTTCCTGCTGATGATCGGCATGACGCTGATCGCCGACGGCATGGGTTACCACGTGCCGAAAGGCTACATCTACGCCGCCATGGGTTTTTCGGCACTGGTCGAAGGGCTCAACATGCTGGCGCGGCGGCGGAAGAAGGCAAAGGGCGGTGGGCACTGATGTTTACATCACCTCGTCATCCTAGGGCCGAGCGACGCGAAGCGGAGCGCAGACCCTAGGATCCATGCCGCTACCCATACCGAAGAATGCAGCGTTGCAGAATTGAGTAGCGGCTAACGGTTAGTCGTCGGACTTCTGGGTGTTTCATCCTGATGCGCGGCGATACGTCGGCGTCGCGGCATGGATCCTAGGGTCTACGCGCGTCGCTTCGCTCCTTGCTCCGCCCTAGGATGACGAGTGTAGGCCCTTCGGATGGCGGTCGCCGATCAGGTTGAGCGTCAGGCCTTGCTTCAGCCACGCCTTGGCGCCGGCGAGCACCAGCGCAAAACCGCCGGTCGAATCGATCGCCTGCTTGACCTGCTCATCGGGGCTGCCGGCAAAGCCGAAATTGCGGACCTCGACAAAGGTCGTGCCGCCCGGCATTTCGGCGAAAGTCCACACGACCGTGGTCGGCGGATCGCTCCATTGCATGACGATCTTCTTGTTTTCGACGATCTCACTGACATTGACCGTCGTCGAGACGCCATACATGCGCCATTCCCAACGGATTTCCTCGCCGCTGTCCAACCTGTCGCTGCCATGGGTGAACCAGAACTTCGTCGTGATCGCCGGATCGACGAAGGCTTCGAATACGTCTGCGACCGGCCGCCTTATCAGCATGCCGGCTTCGGCGGTCGGTGTTTCACGGATTTCCATAGCGTCCTCCTTTTCACGGCACTGCGGCCTGTTCACCAGGCATCGGGTTCGCGCACGAGGTGAATGATGTTGGCCGGATTGGTAATCCAGCCGCCGCGGAAGCCGTCACCGAGTGCCTCGATGGCGTCGCAGCGCACGACGCCGGCCTTGGCGAGATGCTCCGCAGCGGCCGGAAAATCATCGGTGAACAGCTCCAGCCAGATCTCCGCCTGGCTAAGCATCGGTGCTTCGTCGATCCACAGCCGATTGGGACCGAGTTCGAAGCCGACGGCCGGCGCCTTGGCCGTGAATGGCTTCAGGCCGACGACGTCGCGATAGAAGGCGATCGTCGCCTCGTATTGATGCGGCGGGACTTTCATGGCGATGTTGACGCCGCCGGTGATCTTCGGGGTCATTTGCTGGCTCCATTGCCGTGTTCAGGTTCGATTGGCCGGTTCGGTCCAGAACCCGCTATGCCAAATTGATTTGCCAGGAGACTCCGAACCTGTCGTTGAGCCATGCAAACCGGCGGCTGAAACCATAATTGTCCAGCGGCATCAGAAATTTGCCGTCCTTGGCCAGGGCCTCGACAATGCCGTTCAGCTCTGCCTCCGTGGAGCAATCCACATACAGCGAGACCGACGGCGTGAACGTGAAGGCATGGTGCACGGGGCTGTTGTAGACCATCACTTCCAGACCGCTTATGGACACGCGCGCCAGCTTGACCGTTCCTTCCGGGCCGTCTTCGCCGGAGCCGTAACGTGTGACGTCAAGGACGCTGCTGTCGGGGATCGTCTCGCAATAGAAGGTCATTGCCTCTTCGGCCTTGCCCTCGAATATCAGAAATGGCGTCACTTGCTTCATCGCAGGCCTCCGTCATCTTGGTGGCTTTTCAGATGTTGTTCTCGTTGGCCGGCTCGCCCTTCATCTCGCTGCGGTAATAGCCGTCGCGCAGATTGATGCCGTATTCGACATAGGCCTTCATGCAGGCCAGCATCTGCGACCAGCCCTCGCAATTGAGGTAGGACTTCTTCAGGCCGACCGCGTCCTCGTGCCAGCCGGTTTCGGCGATGGTGACGAAGGTGCCGCCATCGTCGAGCGGTTCGAAATTCATCTCGATGCGGGTCTTGTAGGCTGGCTTGCCGTCGGCGTCGGTGGCATCCCAGCGCAGCACGATGCGGCTGTCTTTCTTCACCTCGTCAACCTCGACCGGGACCTTGCCCCACCAGACGACGCCGGCGCCCGCCACCAGCGGTGCGCTGGCGCCGCCGATGGTGGTGAAATAGCCGCTGAGCTTCTTCGGATTGACGACAGCATCGAAGACTTCGGCGACCGGTTTGCCGATGCGGCCCGAAACCCTGAATCCAAGAGACATATCCACAGCTCCTTTCTTGAACGGGTTAACGATATGTTATAGAAATATAACATGTCAAGCCAATCGCGAGACGACAATGTTTTCAAGGCGCTGGCGCATCCGCGCCGGCGTGCGTTGCTGGACCGGCTGAAGGATGCGCCGCAGACCACCGGCATGTTGTGCGATGCCTTCCCAGATATGGACCGCTGCACGGTCATGTTGCACCTGAAGGTGCTGGAGGAGGCCGACCTGGTGGTGGCACGGCGCGAGGGGCGCGAGCGCTGGAACCATCTCAACGCGCTGCCGATCAAGCACATCCACGATCGCTGGATCAGCCAATATGCCACGCACGCGGTCAGCATCCTCGACCGGCTGAAATCCGATCTTGAGGGATGAAAGGTTGCCGAAGCCTGCCGATTTTCGGGTCTTGAAACCCTTGCGTGCCGGCAGCAATGGCGCGGCTGGACGAATTGAGCCGATTTATCTATAAGCCGGCCATTCCGACAGAGAACGCCGTCCGTCCGTCAGGACGCAGCAGGACGTTCTGAAATTTTGAATTCGAGCATTTTGCAAGATGCCGGGTGGCTCACCAGGCGGCAGATGCTCTAGCCGAGAAGACGACAGGGGTGCCATGGCTGGCCATTCACAGTTCAAGAACATCATGCACCGCAAGGGCCGCCAGGATGCGGTGCGGTCGAAAATGTTTTCCAAGCTGGCGCGCGAAATCACCGTCGCCGCCAAGAGCGGCACGCCCGATCCATCGATGAATCCGCGCCTGCGCCTTGCGGTGCAGAACGCCAAGGCGGTGTCGATGCCGAAGGACAATATCCAGCGCGCCATCAACAAGGCGTCGATGGGCGATGCCGAGACCTACGAAGCCGTTCGCTACGAGGGTTACGGGCCGGGCGGCGTCGCGCTGATCGTCGAGGCGCTGACCGACAACCGCAACCGCTCGGCGTCGAATGTGCGCGCCGCCTTTACCAAGGCCGGCGGGGCGATGGGCGAGACCGGCTCGGTTTCGTTTATGTGGGACCGCGTCGGCGAGATCTACTATCCGGCATCGGCCGGCAGCGCCGAGAAGGTGATGGACGCAGCGATCGAGGCTGGCGCCGACGACGTCCAGTCGGACGAGGAAGGCCACACGATCTACTGCGCCTTCGAGAATCTCGGCGAAGTGTCGAAGGCGCTGGAAGGCGCGCTCGACGAGGCTGAATCGGTGAAGCCGATCTGGAAGCCGCAGACCAATATCGCGGTCGACGAGGAGCGGGCACAATCGCTGATGAAGCTGGTCGCGACGCTCGAGGACGACGACGACGTGCAGAGCGTCTACGCCAACTTCGAGGTCGACGAGGAGACCTTGGCGAAGCTCAGCGCGGCATGAGCGAACAGGCGCCCACCGTCCGCATCACCTATTGCACCCAGTGCCTGTGGCTGCTCAGGGCCGGCTGGATGGCGCAGGAGCTGTTGTCCACCTTCGGCACCGATCTCGGCGAAGTGACGCTGGTGCCCGGCACCGGCGGCATCTTCACCATTTCCTGCAATGACACGCTGGTCTGGGACCGCAAGCGTGACGGCGGTTTTCCCGACGCCGCAAAGCTCAAGCAGCTGGTTCGCGACGTCATCGATCCGGATCGCGATCTCGGCCATGCCGACCGCAAGGGCCATAAGCCAAAAGACCCTGCCTGAGGCCTTTTACACTTCCGTCCTGCATTCACCGCCATGCGAAGATGAAGCAGCCCAGCGCCACGATAGCGGTGATGGTGCGGACATGGTTCCACATCACCCAGTCCCTGAGATAGGTGGCCCATACCGCGGCGCCGTTGGCGCTTGCCGGATCCACGGCCGCCAGGGCGTTGTTGAGCGGCACGTTGAACATCATCGTCACGATCGGGTTGCCGATGAGGTAGATCAGGGCGCCGGCGAGGAGCCAGAATGCACCCGGTTGGCTCCAGCCGATAAGAGCGCCGGCGGCAAGGACAAGACAGACCAGCCCGGTGCCGAAAAGCGCGGTCATGAAAGCCGGCGTGATCACGGTGATGTTGATCGAATTCATGGCCGCGATGCCGCCTCCGGCAGGCAAGCGGGCGAGCGCCGGCATGACAAAGTTGGAGAAGGCGAAGAAAACGCCGCCGACAACGCCTGAGCCAATGGCAGCGACGAAGGTGAGGGTGGGAAGCAGTTTCATGATCATGTCAGTTCCTCCAGATGCCCGTGGCGGCGGTTTCGGTTGCGTAGGCGGAAAAGTCTTTTGGGGCGCGGCCGAGCACGCGCTGGACGCCGTCGGTCAGCGACTCGTTGCGGCCGTCGAGCACTTCGGTGAACAGCTCGTTAAGCAGCCAGGCGAACTCGGCCGGCAATCCGTGCTCGGCTATGGCGACGGTGAACTCGGCATGTGAAATCTGCTTGAAGGGAATGTCGCGGCTGGCGGCCCTGCCGATCTCGGCGACCGCGTCGGCGAAGCTCAGCAGCCGCGGCCCGGTCAGTTCATAGAGCTCTCCGACATGGCCTGGCTCGGTCAGCGCGACGAAGGCGGCTTCGGCGATGTCGTCGGCATCGACGAACGGCTCGCCGACATTGCTGACCGGCAAGGCCACCTCGCCTTCCAGCAAGGACTCGACGAGAAAACCTTCGCTGAAATTCTGCGAGAACCAGGCGCAGCGCAGGATCGTCCAGTCAGCGCCCGAGGTTTTCAGCATCTCTTCGGCGCGCTGGGCTTCGGTCTCGCCTCGGCCTGACAGCAGCACCAGCCGGGTGACACCGTTGGCCAAGGCGAGCCGGGCGAAGGCGTCGACGACTTCGGCGGCGCCCGGCACGGCAATGTCGGGGTAGTAGCTGATGTAGACGGCACTCACTCCTTGCAAGGCCGGGCCCCAGGTCGCCGGAATTTCCCAGTCGAAGCTTGGGCTGCCGGAGCGCGAACCGATCCGCACCGGCGTGCCATGCGCGGTCAGCCGCTCGGCAAGGCGGCGGCCGGTTTTTCCGGTGCCGCCGAGTATCAGAATTGGTTTCGATGTCGTGTCAGTCATTTCGGTTTCCTCCGTTTTCCAAATGTGAGTAATCCTCACATTTGCAAAACGTGATAAACCCTCGTATTTTGCGAGTCAAGCCAATTTGTTGATTGTTCGTCTGGAGACAGTGATGGAAGGCTCTGCCGTATCGGATTCACAGGACGGCCAGATCGCATCGCCGCGCCGGGCGCCGAGCCAGCAGCGCAGCCGCGAGCGGGTCGAGCGCATGTTGGCCGCCGCCTCGGCGCTGATCGCCGAGCAAGGTAGCGATGCGATGCGCATGGGCGGGGTTGCAGAGAGGGCCGGCGTGTCGATCGGCTCCCTCTACCAGTTCTTTCCGGACAAGAGGGCGATCATCTGGGCGCTGGCCGAACGCTACACCGCCGAAAGCCAGGCCTGCATTGCGGCAGCACTGGCCGAGGTCAATGACGCCGAAGGCCTGCGCCGGGCATTTTCGGAACTGGTGGATATCTACTACGGAATGTTCCTGGCGGAGCCGGTGATGCGCGATATCTGGTCGGGCACGCAGGCCGACAAGGCGTTGCGCGAACTTGAGCTCGCCGACAGCCGGGCCAATGCCGAATTCCTCACTGCCGTGCTGAAGCGGTTGCGGCCGTCCGCCGATCCGGAAGCACTGGAAACGACGGCATTTCTCATCTGGCAGATGGGCGAGGCCGCAATGCGGCTGGCGATCTCGGTCGGGCGGCAGGAAGGCGACCGGCTGGTTGCGGCGTACAAGCGGATGGCGCTCAGGGAGTTGCTCGACCAGTAGGGCCGCACCTAGGCAACAAAAAACCCGCCACGAGGGGCGGGTTTTCGATGTACGAAAGGCCTGCGGCTTAAAGGCCGAAACCTTCGAAGCGCTTCTTGAACTTCGACAGGCGGCCACCGCGGTCGAGCAGGGTCTGCTGGCCGCCGGTCCAGGCCGGGTGGGTGGTCGGGTCGATATCGAGGTTCATCGTATCGCCTTCCTTGCCCCACGTCGAACGGGTCATGTATTCGGTGCCGTCGGTCATGACGACCTTGATGGTGTGGTAGTCGGGATGGATGTCGGTCTTCATGGGTCTGTTCCTGGCTTGCCGGGTGCTGCCGACGGGCTGAAGCCTGCGTCGATGCGCCCCTTTTTAAAACTCGAAGCCGCAGCTATTGAGGAGCCACGGCTTCTAAAACGGTCGGCGAGCCTATACATCAGCCGGAATTGAATCACAAGGCCGCGGCGAGCGCATATTGATGGCGCAAACCTCAAAGGGCCAAAGGAAACGGTCATGGCGAACATCAGCGGCGATGCAGACGAGCGCAGGCGCTCGCTGAGGCCGCTGCAGCGCCTGTTTCCCTACATCACCCATTACCGCAAAATGGTCATCGGCGCGATCATCTCGCTAGCCGTCGCTGCGGCGACGACACTGGCGCTGCCGCTGGCCGTGCGGCGTATGATCGATCACGGCTTTTCCGCTTCCGATTCCAGCTTCATTGCCGAATATTTCGCCATGCTGGTGGTGATGGCCGCCGTGCTGGCGGCGGCGTCGGCCAGCCGCTACTATTTCGTCATCACGCTCGGCGAGCGCGTCGTTGCCGATATCCGCCGCGATGTCTTTGCTCACGTCACCACGCTGTCGCCCTCGTTCTTCGATACGGCCCAGTCGGGCGAGATCGTCTCGCGGCTCGCCGCCGACACGACACAGGTCAAATCCGCCGTCGGCGCTACCGCCTCGGTGGCGCTGCGCAACGTCATCCTCGGCCTTGGCGCCGTGGCGATGATGGTCGTCACCAGCCCAAAACTGTCCGGCCTGGTCATCGCGGCCATTCCGCTAATCGTGTTGCCGCTGGTCGCCTTCGGCCGCTCGGTGCGGCGCAAGTCACGGCTGGCGCAGGATACACTGGCCAATGCCACCGCCTATGCCAGCGAGCAGATCGGCGCGGTGCGCACCCTGCAGGCCTTCACCAACGAGAAGCTTGTAACCAGGTATTTTTCATCCGCCGTGGAGGCAGCGTTCGAAGCGGCGCGGGCCTCGATCTTTGCCCGCTCCTTTCTCACCTTCTTCGCCATCTTCATGATCTTTTCCTCGGTGGTGGCGGTGCTGTGGTTCGGTTCGCGCGACGTGCTCGACGGCACGCTGTCGCCAGGCACGCTTGGCCAATTCCTGCTCTATTCGGTGTTCGCCGCCGGCGCGCTCGGCGCCTTGTCGGAGGTCTGGGGTGAACTGTCCCAGGCAGCGGGCGCTGCCGAACGGCTGACCGAGATCCTGGCCGAGAAACCCGCGATCCAGGCGCCCGCCGATCCGAAGCCGCTGCCGGCAAAGGCGAGAGGCGCGATCAGCTTCGACGATGTTTCCTTCTCCTATCCGGCCCGGCCCGACCGCGCCGCCGTCCATGGCCTGAGCTTTCAGGTCAAACCCGGTGAGACGCTGGCGATCGTCGGGCCATCCGGCGCCGGCAAGAGTACGGTGTTTTCGCTGCTTCTGCGCTTCTACGATCCGGAGGCCGGCAGGATCGTCATCGACGGGGTCGATCTGCGCGAGGCCGATCCGGCCGCGATCCGCGCGCGCATCGCCATCGTGCCGCAGGACGTCACCATCTTTGCGGCGAGCGCGCGTGACAATATCGGCTTTGGCCGGCCTGGCGCCAGCCAGGCCGAGATCGAGGCGGCGGCGAAGGACGCGCTTGCCGACGAGTTCATCCTGAAACTCGAAAAGGGCTATGACAGCCAGGTCGGCGAGCGCGGGGTGACGCTGTCGGGCGGCCAGCGCCAGCGCGTGGCGATCGCCCGCGCCATTTTGCGCGATGCGCCCATCCTGCTGCTCGACGAGGCGACCTCGGCGCTCGATGCCGAAAGCGAGACGCTGGTGCAGACGGCGCTGGACCGGCTGATGCAGGGCCGCACCACGATCGTCATAGCCCATCGGCTGGCAACCGTGCTGAAGGCCGATCGCATCCTGGTCATGGATGGTGGCCGCATCGTCGAGGAAGGCACGCATCAGAGCCTGGTCGCCAAGGGCGGCATCTATGCGCGGCTGGCCAAGCTGCAGTTCGATACCGGGGCGAATGCTTTCAGGGGCGCGGCCGAGTAGCGTCCGCCCGCGGCCGCCGGGATTCTTCAGCTACCGAAAGCTCGGCGTTTGCCGCGTCGATAGGCGATGAACAGGGGAACGCCGACAAGCAACGACAACAAAAGCATGCTGGCGACCGTCTGTCGCTGCTCCTTTGCCGGATCGCTGAGCTGCACATCGGCAGGCGGCTCTTCATAGGTAAAATCGTACTGCCAGCGAATTTGGTCTGCGACCTCATCGACGGTTTTCAGATAATCGGCAATCGCCTTCGCCGGCACTTCAGTTGCCAGCGTCTGAAAGTTCCATTCAACTTGAAATTCGGTGGGCGTGTTGGACCAGGACGCCTTGAGAGACAGATAGGGCGTCACGACGTTTTTCATCGACTCGCCGGAAAATCTCGCCTTGAGGTTGCGCACGGTCACCTTGTGGCGGCGGTAGAACTGGGGGCCGAGGGAGACGGGCCCGGTCCGGTCGACGATTGTCGGGGTTGGAAAAGAGCTGTTGCCGAGATCGGCCGCGCGGATCGGGAAATTTTTTGCCAGATCGTTGGCCGCCAGCGCCTCCGCCGGCAAGCGATAACTTTCCTTCACGCTCACTATGTTGCCATCGCGGCGATCCACGATTTCCGGCTTGGCGATGGTTTGGATGCCCGGATATTGCTTGTTGTAGTATTTCAGGTAGGCGTCCGACACCTCGCTCAGCGACCGGCTGGCGAAATTGCCGCGCATCCAATCGGCATCGGCGTCCTCATATGTCGAGAAGACGGTCAGCACGAGGGGATCGCCCGGTTTCGGCGGAAAGTCGAATTCCTCGGCGATCTGGATCGATGGGCTGGTAAGCACAGGCACCGGCATCTTCTCCAACCCGCCGGTGCTGGAAAGCGGCAGCGCGAAGCCGTAGTCCGGCTGTGCGAGATTGTGCGCCCTGCCGCCCTGAAGATAGTTCGTGGCGTCCAGCCAATATGTCTTTGCTCCGATCCTTGCCTTGACGATGGCATGGTCGAAATCGCGAAGCGCCGGCAGATGCTGGTCCAGGGCCCTTCCCTCATCGAGATCGGCCAAGGCGACCTCGGCAGCAATGCCAAGCCGCACAAGCGACGAAACCAGCAGCAGGGCCTTGTCCTTGCAGTCACCAAACCCGCTCAGGATGACCGTCGCGGGATCACGCGGAACGTAGGAACCGGCACCCATCGACAGGCTTACATAGCGGATCTGGTCCTGCACCAACCGCATTGCCTCGACCATCCGGTCTTCGGGCACCGGATGCCGCAGAGCGATGTCGTCGAGCTTTGCGGCAAAAGCCGAGGGAAAAACGGTCGCTGGCTTGTAATAGGGCGCAACAGCATCGACCACACTTTGCCAATTCGCGGTAGACGCGACATCGATGGAGCCCCAGCCTGGATAGGTCACGGGCAGGTTATCCTCGACATTGACCGGTTTCGGGTTTGGAATTTCCCATAGATAGGTGGTGTCCGGTCCAGTCGGGGAGATTGAGGGCTTAAGACGGGTTCCCCTTGTCTTGATCTCGAGCGGCTGGGCCGAAGGCCAGATGATGCTTGTGCGGATAAGCGCTACCGGCTCTTCCCATTCGGTGGAGAAATTCTTGAAGAAAAGATCCTTGCCGACCAGCGGCGTTACTTCGTAGGTCGACCCGTAATCGACGATGTCGCCGGCGCGCACGTCATCGATGTTGACATGTGCTGTCAGCCAGCCGTCGAAGACGCCTTTCTCGGCGTCTCTTTCCCTGCGGAAGATGTCGAATTGGACGCCTTCCAGCCGGTCCAGAACGCCACCATCGCGGATGATGTGAAGATGGTTGAGCGTGACCTTGTGCCGGGACGGATCGAACTGCAGATCGATACTCGCGCCACGATCCAGGCCGGGACGGTCGACGATCTTATAGACGGTGCGCGAGTACTCGACGTAGCCGCCGGCACGATGCTTGATCTGGTCGTCCGAGAGCAGCCATGAAACGCCATTCTTGATTTGATCCGATCGGGTGGGGTCGGCAGGCGGAATATCAAGCTGCTTTACCCAGCTTTCTGCCGGACCCTTGAGAACCATGTCGTCGGACATGGCCGGAGAACTCAGGCCGATCAATAAGATGAAAAATACCAAGCGGGGCCAGAAAGACTTCATCCTATGAAAACTGTAACAGACAGACATCTACGCTCGCCCAACTTGCAAGAACTCCTTTTTCAGAGGCTTTCCCACCAAAGTAAAGGCCAGTTTCGCGGATTTCTGCAGTCACCGCGGCAAGAACCGGGAATAGATGAAGCGGCTCAGTTCCCGTACCGCTTCTTCAGATGGTCGGTGAAATGCACGGCATTGAGCTTTTCGCCGGTGGCGCGTTCGAGCAATTCCGGCGTCGACCAGCGCGAGCCTTGCGACCAGATCCGTTTGCGGCGCCAGTCGTTGATCGCGGCGAAATCTCCCTTGGCGAGGTCTTCGTCGGCTGAAGGATGATCTCTGGTCAGCGCCGCCCATTGCTGCGCCGCCATCATGGCGCCCAGCGTGTAGGAGGGGAAATAGCCGAAGGCGGCACCCGGCCAGTGGACGTCCTGCATCGGACCATCCGCCGGATTGTCTGATGTCGACAGGCCGAGATAATCGCGCATCTTGGCATCCCAGGCTTCAGGCAGGTCGGCTGCCTCCAACCGCCCCGAGACAAGCTCCTGCTCCAGCTCGTAGCGCAGGATGACGTGCAGCGGATAGGTGACCTCGTCGGCATCGACGCGGATGAGGCCGCGCTCGACCCGGTGCACATGCGGCAGGATGTCGTCGATCGTCCAGCTCTCGCCAAGGTGCCTTTCGACCACTGGCAGAGCCCAGCGCCAGAATTCTGGATTGCGGCCGATCTGCTTTTCGACGAACAGGCTCTGGCTTTCATGCACCGCCATGCCGCGCGCTTTGCCGAGCGGCCAGTGCGCCCACGCCTTCGGCAGGTTCTGCTCGTACAGCGCATGGCCGGTCTCGTGCAGCACGCCCATCAGCGCCGACAGGAAATCCGAGGTCTTGTAGCGGGTGGTGATGCGCACGTCGCTCGGCACGCCGCCGCAGAACGGATGGTGAGAAACCGACAACGAGCCGTGGGTGAGGTCGAAACCGACCGCCGCCATCATGGCGAGGCCGAGTTCGCGCTGCTTGTCCACGGGATAGCTGCCGGAAAGCGGCTTCAGCGGATGTTTCGCCAGCCGCTCTTCCTGCACAGCCAGTGCCTCCGGTACGAAGTCTTTCAGGAAGGCCTTCAACTCGGCAAACACCGGCGTGATGTCGGCGGTGCGATTGCCCGGGTCATATTGCTCCATCAGCGCGTCGTAAGGCTCGAGCCCGAGCGCCTCGGCACGAAGTGCCGCCTCCTCGCGGACCAGCGCCACGACGCCTTCGAGCGCCGGCAGGAAGCCGGCCCAGTCGTTCTTGGCGCGCAGGTCGCGCCAGAGCTGCTCGGAGCGCATGCGCGCGGTCGTCTGGCGCTCGACGAACTCGACCGGCAGGCAGGTCAGGTTGGTGTATTGCCGGCGGAATTCCCTGACCGCGGCCTGCTGCTCTTCGTTCAGCGTCTCCTGCTCGGCCGCCGCGATCCAGTCGGCAATCTCCGGCGCAGTCGCCCGGGCATGGTGCATGCCGGCAAGCGCCGACATTGCCTCCGCGCGCTTCTCGCCGCCGCCGACCGCCATATGGGTCGCCTCGTCGGCGCCGAGGATGGCGAGGGCGTGCTCCAGCGCTTCGAGCTTGTGGCCGAGGTCGTCGAGTTTTTGAAAGGACATTGTGGGTTCCGCTGATTTGACGGCGGGAAAAGATACCAATGCAAAACTGTTGGCAACCCCGAAAGCCGTCCGCGACCGATCCGGTGCCGGCGGTGCCGGCGGTGCTGGCGCTGATTGCGCTGGCGTTGGGCTAGCGCATGATCCCTGAACCGAGCTGGAAAAGGATCATGCGCAAAATCAATTGCCACAGTGCCGGGGACCGCGGCCGATTTCAGCCGCCTGGATAGATTGGGCCGTAGCCGTTGGGATAGTATCCGCCATCGGCGCCGTTGCCGATCAGGAAGGCACTGCCGGTAGCCGCGCGCAGCTTTTGGCTGACATCGTCGAACTGCGCTACCAACTGCTGATATTGCGTGCTCGGCATCGTTCCGTCGCGCGCAGCCCTCTGGGCGGCCCGATCGAGCTGAGCGAGTTGCGTGCGCAAGTCGCGCGCCTCGCCCGGCTCGAGCTTGTTCGCCCGGATGGCGCCCTGGATACCCGTCTCCACGCTCTTGATCTGATTGATCAAGGCCGTCTCACGCGGGCCGGCGTAAGCGCCGGCAAACGGAACGGCGAGGAGAACTGTGGCGAGCGTAGCAGTCCTGAGATTCCTGGGAGCGAAGAAGCGCATGGTTGCGTCTCCTTTACTGGGGAAGGCGATGGTTGGGTGGTCCTGCCTTCCGGCCGCGGGCCGTCAGGTCCCGTCGCGTCGCGATGTGGGAGGCATCGCCGGCGGTTCCCGGCCCCCTTGCCAAAAAGCTAGTGACGCGTCGCGGCAAATTGTAATCAAAAAAAGGTAATTTCTTCGGGCCTTGCCGGCGCCGCGCCGGTGTCCTAGATGGCCCCGCCGCTTCGGCCGGCCCCGATCCGAAGCATGGCGCAATTCGAATGGTTGCGGATCACCGCTCGGTCAGCTTCAGCTCGATGCGGCGGTTCTTGTTGCGCGCCTCTTCGGTATCGGCGGGGTCGAGCGGCTGGAATTCGCCGAAGCCGGCCGCGACCAGCCGGTTGGCCGGCACGCCGTTCTCGATCAGGAACTTGACCACCGATGTCGAGCGCGCCGTCGACAATTCCCAATTGTCGCGGTAGCGGCCGGTGCCGGAGAGCGGCTTGTTGTCGGTGTGGCCGTCGACGCGCAGCACCCAGTTGATCTCCGGCGGGATCTCCTTTTGCAATTCGATGATGGCATCGGCGAGCTTCTTCATCTCGACCTTGCCGGCATCGTTGATCACTTCGGAGCCGGTCGGGAAAAGCACTTCCGACTGGAAGACGAAGCGGTCGCCGACGATGCGGATGTTCTCGCGGTCGGCGAGAATTTCACGCAAGCGGCCGAAGAAATCGGAGCGGTAGCGGTTCAGCTCCTGCACGCGTTGCGCGAGTGCGACGTTGAGGCGGCGGCCGAGATCGGCTATCTTGGTGTTGGATTCGCGGTCGCGCGTTTCGGACACGTCGAGCGCTTGTTCGAGCGCTGCGATCTGCTTGCGCAGCGCCGAAATCTGCTGGTTGAGGATCTCGACCTGGCTTAGCGCCTGCTGGCTGATCTGGCGCTGGCTGTCGAGCTCGCCGGAAAGTGCCGTTGCGCGCTGGTTGGCGGCGTCGCCGGCACCGGCGCCTTGCGCCAGCAATTGCTCGAGCCGGCTCTTTTCCGCCTCCGATGCGGACAGCGATGCCTGCAAATTGGCAAGGGTGTCCTCCTTGTCCTGCGTCGTCGAGCGCTCCAGCGCCAGAAGCTGGGTCAACTCGTTGATCTGCGAATTGAGGCGGTTGAGCACCGTGTCCTTGCCGGAGATCTCGCGGCCGAGCAGGAACTGCGCCAGCACGAAAACCGTGAGCAGGAACATGATCGCCAGCAGCAGCGTCGACAGCGCATCGACGAAGCCCGGCCAGTAATCGATGCGGCGGTCGGAGCGCCGGCCTCGTGCCAACGCCACGTCAATGCACTCCAGGCTTCTTCAAGGCGTCGGCGATCTTCTCCAGCGTATTGCGCATCGCCTTCTGCTCGTCGGACTGGGCCTCGACCCAGTCGCGCATGATCTGCTGTTCCGAGCGCATGTTCTTGACCAGGCCGGAAATGCCGTCGGCGAGATTGGCCATGGCGGTGGCGACGCGCGGATTGGAGCTGCCGCCATTCTCCTGCAGCGTGCGCAGCTTTTCCGACAACAGCCGGATTTCCTCGGAGGGTTCGGTCTTGACTGCGTCGGCAACGACGATGTCGGATGACAGGTCGGTGACCGAGGACAGCCAGTTCTCGAGTTCGGTATAGAAGCGCGTCTGGGCGCGGCCGGCCTGCAGGTCGAGGAAGCCGAGCACCAGCGAGCCGGAGAGGCCGAACAGCGAGGACGAGAAGGCGGTGCCCATGCCGGCCAACGGAGCGGAAAGCCCCTGCTTCAGGGATTCGAGCACGGCGGCGGCATCGCCGGTGCCGGGATCGAGCGACTCGATGGTTTCGCGGATCGAGCCGATCGTGTTGAGCAGGCCCCAGAAGGTGCCGAGCAGGCCGAGGAACACCAGCAGTCCGACAAGGTAGCGCGACGTGTCGCGGCTTTCGTCGAGGCGGGTGGCGATCGAATCCAGCATGGTGCGCATCGAACTGGTCGAGAAGGCAATCGTCGACGAGCGGCCGATCATCGCCTTCATCGGCGCCAGCAGCACCGGTTCGGTGGTTTCGGAACCGGCGCGGAACGAGTTGACCCAGCGCACCTCGCGGAACAGCCGGCCGACCTGGACGAAGGCCAGCAGAATGCCGACCGCCAGCACGCCGATGATCAGGCCGTTGAGGCCGGGATTGGTGACGAAGGCGGTCGAGATCTGGCGGGTCAGGATGGCAGCGATAAAGGCCACGATGAAGAGAAAGATCACCATGGTCAGCAGGAACACCTGCGGGCTCGACAATTTGTGCGGATCGTAGATCAGAACGTCGGAGCGCCTGCCCATGCCGAAGGATCTGAGAAGAGTCATCCGTGCCCCGTTTCCGATGCCGTCGCCGCCGATCAATTTGTGTTTGCGACTCTAAACGGAATTGTGACGAAATTGAATGGCGCTTGGCAATATTGCCACTGTCCGCAACCAGAGGTCAAAGCCGGTTGATGACCAGGCAGTCGACCATGGCGGCCAGATGCAGGCCGGCGCCGGTGACGACAAAGCCATGCCACAGCGCATTGTGGAAGCGCAGGCCCTTCCAGGCGAAGAAGATCACGCCACAGGAGTAGACGATGCCGCCGGCAACGATGAGCGCGATCGATGTAGCCGGCAGCGTCCGCACGAGCGGCTCCACCAGAACGATGCCGCTCCAGCCGATGGCCAGGTAGAAGACGATCGCCAGCCGGTCGAAACGGCCGGGAAGAAAGACCTTGATGGCGATGCCGACCGCCGCGGCGATCCAGACCAGGACGATCATCGAAACGGCCAGCGGCGAGCCGCCGAGCTGGGCCAGGAAAGGCGTGTAGGTCGCAGCGATCAGCAGATAGATCGCGGCATGGTCGAAGCGCCGCAATATCCATTTTGCCGGCGACGACGCCGGCCAGAGATTATAGGCCAGCGAAACCGACAGCACGGTGAGCAGCGAGACTACATAGAAGGCGGCGGCGACATATTCGCCGGGGCCGGTTCGATAGGCGGCCAGTGCCAGCAGCGTCGAGCCGGCAGCGATCGCCAGCACGATGCCCACGGCGTGGACGATGCCGTCGGCGATGATCTCGGCGCGCGAGTAGTGCCAGCGCCCCATGAAGGGAATGTCGAGCTGCGAGAATTCGCTCTGGGATTGGGGCCGGCTGTTCGTCATCGATGATCCTGCGTCGCCTTATCTGGGCGGCCGCGGGACAGTATTTCAAGCTTTGGTTGCGGTTTTGCGACTGCGGCGCTTCAGCGCGGCGTGCCTCTATCAGCTGGCTGAGAGTGGCCTTTTTATAGTTTTCAACAGCGCGCGCTGGATGAGTTCGTTGCCGGCAACCAGTGAACCGGCGTTCAGCACATCCTGTCCCCCGGCGAAATCGGAGACGAAGCCGCCCGCCTCGCGGATCAGCAAAATGCCGGCGGCGACATCCCAGGCCGACAGGCCGGTTTCCCAGAACCCGTCCATGCGGCCGGCGGCGACGTAGGCGAGATCGAGCGAGGCGGAGCCGAGACGGCGGACGCCGGAGACCTCGGCCATGACATTGCGGAGCTCGATGAGGAAATTGCCGTGCTGGCCACGCCCGAGATGCGGCATGCCGCAGCCGATCACCGCATCGACCAGCTTGGTACGGCCGGCGACGCGCAGCCGGCGGTCGTTCATGAAAGCGCCGCCGCCGCGCTCGGCGGTATAGAGCTCATCCATCGCCGGATTGTAGACGACGCCGGCGACGATCTGGCCCTGGCGCTCCAGCGCGATCGAAACGGCAAAGAGCGGAATGCCGTGCAGGAAATTGGTGGTGCCGTCGAGCGGGTCGACGATCCAGCGGTGCTGGCCGTCGTCGCCCTCGATCACGCCGCGTTCCTCCATCAGGAAGGCATAGCCGGGCCGCGCCTTCGACAGTTCGGCAAAGACGATGTCTTCGGCCTTGCGGTCGGCCTGGCTGACATAGTCGCCCGGCCCCTTCATCGAGACCTGCAGGTTCTGCACTTCGCCGAAGTCACGCGACAGCGAGCGGCCGGCCTTCATTGCGGCTTGGACCATGACATTGAGGATCGCGGAACGCGCCATTGTTGTTCTTCCTGTCGCTGCGCCTATTTGCCTTGACGCATGTTCTTATCCAAAAAGTCTGCCACTCTTTGGGATAACGCCTTAGTCGGCGCGGCGCACGTAAGTGATTTCGTTGGTATCGACGATGATGCGCTCGCCCGAGCCGATGAACGGCGGCACCAGCACGCGAATGCCGTTTTCGAGTATCGCCGGCTTGTAGGACGAGGCTGCCGTCTGGCCCTTCACCACCGGGTCGGCCTCGGTGATGGTCAGCGTCACCTGGTCGGGCAGCGAAATGCCGATCGGCCTTTCGTCATAGAGCTGGACCGTCACCATCATGCCGTCCTGCAGGAAGGCGGCGCGATCGCCGACGAACTCCTTTTGCAATTCGAGCTGCTCGTAGCTTTCGGTGTCCATGAACACCAGCGCGTCGCCCTGCTCGTAGAGGAAGGAAAAATCCTTCAGATCGAGCCGGATCTGCTCGACCGTCTCGGCCGAACGGAAGCGCTCGTTGAGCTTGGTGCCGTTGATCAGGTTCTTGAGTTCGACCTGGTTGTAGGCGCCGCCCTTGCCGGGCTTGACGGTGTTGGTCCTGACCGCCACCCAAAGGCCGCCGTCATGCTCGATGACATTGCCGGGACGGATTTCGTTGCCATTGATCTTGGCCATGGTGAGATGATCCGGAAATGAGATGATCGCCGCAAAGGGCGATTTGGCGCCTCCAAGACCACAAATCGCCAGCAGAGGCAAGGAGCGCCTTCCGATGAAGCGGCAACGAAGCTGGCTCGGCAGCGCGGCGCGGCAGCCTCAGTCCGCCCTGACAGTCGCGGTGACGGCCTCGGTCACTGCGTCGGCGACCTCTGTCAAAAGATGCAGGTGCGGCGAACGCAGCACGACAATTCGCAGCGACAGCTCGAGGCCGGGAGCGTCGACTAGGGCAATGCCCTCCGGCAGCTTTTCCCGCAGCAGCCGCCTGGGCTGCAGGCCAAGGCCTTGGCCTCGACGAACCCAGTCGATCTGCAGCGCGCTGTCCTGAATCTCGGCCCCGACCATCAATCTGTTCCCGCCCTCGGCCAGGGCAGCGGCCAGCCGCCGGCGCGCGTCGCAAGGCTCAGGGCTGAGGACCCAGGGCATGGTCCTGACGTCGGCTTGCCGGCCGGTGTTTTCGGCAGCGATGATGCCGAGGGGCTCGGTTCCGACAACGCCGTCGCCAGCTTTGGAATTGCTGCCGTCCAGGATGAAGGCGAGGTCGAGCTGTCCGCGCTTGTGCTGGTCGGCCAACTCAAGGCTCCAGCCGCTCTTCAGGCGCAGCGAGACCTTCGGAAACCGCGCCACGGCATCAGCAATGGCTGCGGCAACGGCTTTGTCGCAAAGCCCGTGCGCGAGGCCGAGCCGCAGCAGGCCCTCCGGCTCGTCGCCCTTGGCAAATGATCTCAGCGCGTCGACCGCGGCGAGAATGTCCTTGCCGCGTGCCAGCACCTCTAAGCCGGCCGGGGTCAGTCGCGACGGCTTTAGCCGGCGGTCGAGCAATTCCGTGCCGAGCATCTCCTCCAGCCGCTGGATCTGGCGGGTGACGGCCGGCTGCGTCAACGGCAGGCGTTGCGCCACCTTCTGAATCGAACCCTCCTCGGCAAAGAGGGCCAGTGTTTTCAGTTCTTCAAGCACGACGCACCCGAACATGTCATAGAAGCATAATTATCCTGAACATTATGAATTTGAATTCCGATGGATGGCAAGCGATTTTCCTCTGGCAGGACCCAGCCGGAAAGGAACGACGATGAAAGCGATCGAATTGCAGAGCCCGGGCGGCCTCGAGAACCTCAGAATGGTCGAGCGGCCGATGCCCGAGCCAGGGCGCCAGGAGATGATTGTGAAGGTAAAGGCGACGGCGCTGAACTACCGCGATGCCGAGATCGTCCGCGGCAGCTATCACACGAAGTTTGCATTGCCGCTGGTGCCGCTGTCGGACGGCGTCGGCGAAGTCGTTGCCATCGGCGCCGAGGTCAGCCGGTTCAAGATCGGCGACCGGGTCTGCGGCACGTTCTGGCAACGCTGGGTCGGCGGCAGTTTCGCGATGGCCGAGCCCTCCTATCAACGCGGCGGCCCGATCGACGGGCTGCTCAGCGAATTTGCCCGGCTTGACGAACAGGCTGCGGTGCTGGCGCCGGTCAATCTGAGCGACCTCGAGGCGGCGACGCTGCCATGCGCTGGCGTGACGGCATGGCATGCGCTGTTTACGGAGGGCAGCGTCAAACCCGGCGACACCGTGCTTTGCCTCGGCACCGGCGGCGTTTCGCTGTTTGCGGTGCAGTTCGCCGCCGCTGCCGGGGCGCGCGTCGTCGTGACGTCGAGCAGCGACGAGAAGCTTGCACGGGCAAAGCAACTTGGCGCGCAGGATGGCGTGAATTATCGCAGCGTCCCCGACTGGGCATCGGCCGTGCTGGGATTGACCGATGGCCGCGGCGCCGACCATGTCATCGAGGTTGGCGGACCGCAGAGTTTCGCACAATCGCTGAGGGCAGCGGTGCGCGGCGCCCAGATCAACGCCATCGGCTATCTCGGCGGCAGTGACGGCGCCATCAACCCGCTCGAGATCTTCCGCCGGCAGGTCCGGGCGCGAGGCATACCGGTGGGCTCACGCGAATCCTTCGAGGCGATGAATCGCGCCATTGTCGTCAACCGGTTGAGACCGGTGATCGACCGGGTCGTGCCGTGGAGCCAGGCCGCCGAAGCCTTTCGGTACCTTGAACACGGCTCGCCCTTCGGCAAGGTCGTGCTCGATCATACGCAATGAGCCCGCCTGACGAGCCTGGGTGCGATGAGTCGCGAGATCGCGGTCAGGGCAGGCGGTTAGCCCGTTGCAGCGCCTGCTGCGTCTGCTCGTCGGTCAGGCCCTGCAGGAAATCGTCCATCTCCTGGTCGATGAGCCCGGCGCGGCGGGCGACAACATACCAGGCGCCGGCGAGGATCAGATCCGGGTCGGTGCCGATGCCGTTCATGTAGAGCTTGGCGAGACGGTTCTGGGCGGCGACATTGCCGCCTTCTGCGGCCTGCTTCATCCAGTTGAAGCCGGATTTCAGGTCGCGGGCGCCGCCGCGCCCCTCGATCATCCAGGTGGCGAGATCGATCTGTGCGGTGTCATAGTTCTGCCGCGCGGCCTGTGCCAGCAGGCCGCGGGCGCGGACATCATCGTGCGGCTTGCCGCCGGCGCCATTGGCGTAGACCTGTGCCATCGCATATTGTGCGTCGGCAAGCCCGGTCGCGGCAGCGCGCTCGTAATAGGATACGGCTTTGGCAATACCGGCATCGCCGGGCTCCTGTTCAACCATCAGCTGCGCAAAATTGAACTGCGCCAGGCGGTTGCCGGCCTCGGCTGCGGCCTGCATCAGCGCATAGGCCTCCTTCTCGTCCTTTTTGACGTAGCGGCCGTCGAGCAGCATCAGCGCATACTGGAATTGCGATTCCGGGACGCCCTGCTCGGCGGCAAGCGCGTACCACTTCGCCGCCCCTGCCGCGTCGACCGGCACGCCGAGGCCGCGCGACAGTATCTCGGCCACCAGCGTCTGTGCCGCCGGATCGCCGTTTTGAGCACGGGAAAGCGCGAGGTTGTAGGCCGTCTTGTAGAGGCCGCGCTGAAAGGCACCGTAGGCGGCGTCGGACGGTTTTGCGCCGAAGCGGTCGGGGTTGATGGTATCGGCCGACGGCAGCGGGGCGGTGGTGGCGGGCTGCGGTAGTTGTGCGGCGATCGGCTTGTCGGCAGGTTCGCTGGAATCCGGCCTGGGCTGCGGCAGCGGAACGGGTTCCGCCGCTATCGCCTGGGTCACGGCCGTTGCGAGAAAGGCGCTGAAAAGGATTGTCCGCGAGAGCACGTCAGTCCTCGAAGCGCGGCGCGGTTTCGTCGAGCAGCGCGTTGGCGGCGGCGACCGCCATCTTCGGATCGACGCCGTCGGCGAAGACGGCGCTGGACAGCGCCACGAATTCGGCGCCGGTGGCGGCGACCGCTTCTACCGAGGCAAGATCGGATCCGGCCATGACGATGCAAGAGATCTGGATAACGTCCGCCCACCATTGCCCGAGCGACAGGTTGCGGGGGTGCGGTTCAGGCTTGTTGTCGTAGCCGAAGCGGCCGAAGAAAATGTAATCGGGCCTGACCTCGCCGAGTTCCAGCGCATCGTCGCGGGTCTTGGCGCCGCCGGTGCCGACCATCATCCTGGCCTGGAAATGTTCGATCGTTTCGGCGAGTTCGTCCTTGCCGACCTCGACATGGATGCCGTCGGCCTGAACGCGGCCGGCGATGCGGGTGTCGCCGGCAATGATGACGGCAATGCCGGCCGCTTGCGCCACCGGCACGATCTGTTCGGCAAAGGCCTGGAAAGAGGCCTCGTCCATACCGTTTTCCGGCAGGATAAGCGAGGCGACGTCACCGCCGTCGAAGGCCGCGGCGATGCGCTCGGCAGGCACGTTCGGCGGCGCGATCAGCACGATACGGCAGCGGTTGGGCGGCGTTGCGTCATTCATTGATGTTCGATCCCGGTTATCGCCTATGCCGGGCGAAGATGGTTGCATTGCGGCATAGAGCAAAGTGCGGGGATTGAACAGGCGGCAGGCGGATCACGATTGCCGTCAACGATTCCATGGGGCTCGGCGCGTGATCGCCGTTGGCCGAAATTCTCCTCGCCTGGTCGCTTGCGGCCCCTACGCAGGCACCTTCGATTTCCACAGCGACCAGCCGAGATTCATGCCGGCGGCGGCGACCAGGATGGCGGCGGCGCCGACGATCTGCGCCGGATGCAGCCGATGGCCGAAAGCGATGACATCGACGAGGATGGCGACGACGGGGTAGATGAAGGATAGCGATCCCTGCAGATGCGTCGGCAGCTTCTGGATGGCGCCGTACATGAGGATGTACATCAGGCCGGTATGGACGATGCCGAGTGTCGCCAGCATGACCCAGCTCCGCGCATCGACGGGAAGTTGGGTGAGATTGGCGAAGGGTGCCAGCATGACGACGCCGACGCAGACCTGGATCAGGGCGATCAGGTGCGGCGGCGTGCCTTTGAGTTTCTTGGTGACGATAGCCGCAACGGCCCAGAAGAAAGCCGCCGCCAGCGCCATCGCAATTCCCGTAAAGTAGTCCGTACCATGATCGCCTGCATCGGGCGCGGCCTGCACGATCAGCAGCATGCCGGCGAAGGCGATGCCGAGCCAGGTCAGCTTGGTCACCGTCAGGCGTTCGGAGAAGAAGAGCGCGCCAAAACCCACCAGCATGAAAGGCTGCGTGTTGTAGACAGCCGTGGCGATCGAGATCGATGCGCGAGAAAACGCGCTGAACAGCAGCAGCCAGTTGATGACGATGGCAGCCCCGCCGAGAGCCGCGATCGCGACGATGCGAAGCGACAGCCTGCCGCGCAACAGCCCAAGGGCCGCGCAGATGATCAGCAGCGTTACCGCCCCGAAAGCACAGCGCCAGAACACCACGTCCATGATGGGTTGGCCGGAAAGGACGACGAACCAGCCGATCGTGCCGAGGATCGCCATCGCCGCCGTCATTTCGATCGTGCCACGTACCGTGTTGTCCATGGATGCTCCTGAAACCCGTTGAGATTTTATAATCCCACGGCGAATCGGGCCTTTCCATGACTTGTAGCTGGTGATATGCAGAATGAACCTAATTTAATTAGGTAAACATCGGCTTTTTCTTGGAATTGTAAAATGCTGGACGAGCTCGACAGAAAGCTTCTCGATATCCTGGTCAAGGATTCACGGACTTCGCTAAAGGAACTGGCGCTGCAGGTCGGGTTGTCGTCGCCAAGCGTTTCGGAGCGGCTTCGGCGGCTTGAGGATCGCGGCGTTATTCGTGCGTTCACCATCGACATCGATCCGCAGGCGCTCGGCTACGCCTTGCAGGCGATCGTTCGCATCCGGCCATTGCCGGGCAAGCTGCACATCGTCCAGAAGCTGATCGAGGAAATCCCCGAATTCGGCGAATGCGACAAAGTGACGGGCGATGACTGCTTCGTTGCGCGGCTGTTCGTCCGCTCGATCGGCGAGCTCGACGGGATTCTCGACCGCATCGCCGACAAGGCCGAAACCAGCACCGCCATCATCAAGGCGCAGCCGATCCGGAGACGCCCGCCGCCGCTCGACATGCCAAACATGTGACGGGTTTCGGTGGCGTGGCCCACATATTTGCGGTCGCGGTCCGATCATTTCTGGTCTATTCCAGAGATCACTTCCCTCCAGCCTCCCTTCCCTTATGTCAGGCCTGCTCGTCGATCCCTGGTTCTATGCCGCGGCCATTCCGGCCGTCATCCTCGTCGGCCTGTCGAAGGGCGGCTTCGGCGGCGCCGTCGGCTTTGTCGGCGTGCCATTGATGGCGCTGACCATGCCGCCGGTTCAGGCTGCCGCAATCCTTCTGCCAATTCTGTGCCTGATGGACATTGTCTCGGTGTGGACATGGTGGGGCATCTTCGACCGCAAGATGCTGGCCGACATGATGCCGGGCGCCGTGATCGGCATCGCCCTTGGCTGGCTGACGGCGGCACTTGTAACCGAAGAGATGGTGCGGCTGATCGTCGGCGCGGTTGCCTTGATCTTCGTGCTGCGCTGGCTCTATTTGCAATTCCGTCACGGTGCCGGCCACGCAGCGGAGCCCAACCGCGTCGCCGCCGGCTTCTGGGGTACCGTTGCCGGGTTCACCAGCTTCGTCGCCCATGTCGGCGGTCCGCCTTTTCAGGTCTATGCGCTGCCGATCAGGCTCGATCCGAAGGTGCTGTCGGGCACCGCGGCGATTTTTTTCGCGGTCACCAATGCGCTGAAGCTCATCCCTTATTTCGCGCTCGGTCAGTTCGATACCACCAATTTGACCGCGTCTGCGGTGCTGATGCCGCTGGCGCCGCTGTCGACAATCGCCGGCGCCTGGCTGGTGCGGCGGATGCGGCCGGAGCTGTTCTACCCCTTCACCTATGCGACCGTAGCGGTCGTCGCGGTCAAGCTTCTGTGGGACGGCATCGCCGGCCTCCTGTAAGACGGCGGCCCCTGTCGGCCGCCGCCGGATTCCTTAAACCTCAGGCGGCACTCGGCAGCAGCGGCCGCGTCCTGCCAAGCGCGAGCGCCGCGCCGGTTGCCAGCACGAACGCCATGCAGCCCAGAATGGTGATGTCGTGCAGCGTCGGCTTCAGCACCATGTCTGCGATGATCACCAGCATCACCGAATAGTCGAAGCGCGCGGCGCTGAGGACGCGCTGGCCCTGGGCAAGCACGGCCGGCGTCACGCCATCCTTGGCGATCATGCCTGCCATGCGGTCGGCAGTCGGCTTGAAGATGAACATGCCGATGCAGAAGGTCGTCGCATAACCGGCAAGGCCGATCAGCACCCACAGATCGGAAAAGCCGACCCAGAAGCCGCACATGATGAAGCCGAAAAGCAATGTCAGCATCGACATCGGCGCGAAGAACCGGTTGCCGAGCTCCCCGGTGGCGCGCATCGCCTGCAGCATGCCGTCGACGTTTCCAGCGCGGTCGGCTCGTACCGCAAGCAGCATCAGCGTGAAGCCGCCGCCGACCCAGAGAATCGCCGAGACGATGTGCAGAAATTTAACGGCCGAGTACCAGTCCATTGTTCGCTCCTTGAGAGATTTTCATGATTGCCGGAGCGCAAGGTTTGCTCCGCCTCGTTGCGAGGAGCGGGGCCTTTAGCGTGGCGCCTGTTTCGGAACGATGTCGCGCGGCGAGCGGATCTGTTTCGGTATGTCGGTCACGATCTGGAGGAAACCATGGCGCAGGGGCGTCGCCCCCACTGTCCAGCCGGTGGTGTGAACGGCGTTCTCGGCGGCCAGCTGTGCTGTTACGGCACAGATGCTGGGCGCTTGATCGAAAAATATGCCCCGCGTTAAGGCTTCGTTAAGCTTTACAGGCGTTTACTATGTCCATCCAGTGATCTGGATTCTTACCGAGTGGTTGGAGCCACTTTGTTTGACGCCTCCCTGTTAAACTCCTGAGAGCCGCCTTATCCGCGGCTCTTTTTTTGTTCGCCGGCATGGACGTCCTTCCGGCTAAATGCGGCCGTTAACCGTTTGTTAAACATGTGCTTGCCTTCGCTGGCAGCGAAGCGCATTTTCAAGCTTCAGTCGTTTAGGCTGCCGGATATGGCGGCCAAGAGCCGAATCGGCCGGCTGTCAGGCAAGTGCAGGGGCGTAGCGATGAACGAGCCTTCGAAGGCGAGCGCGAAAACCATCAAGCTGGCGGAGCGCCGGGTTTTCTCCCAATCCTTCAAGCCGCTCTATCAGGAAGGCATGGGCCTGGTCGAGCAGGCGGCCGAATATCTCGATGGCAAGGGCCGCGCCGAGGCCAAGAAGCTGTCGAGGCCGGCGGCGACGCTTTATGCGGCCGAATCGATGCGGCTGACCACCAGGCTGATGCAGGTCGCCTCGTGGCTGCTTTTGCAGCGCGCGGCGAATTCCGGCGAGATGACCCGCGATCAAGTGGCCTCAGAAAAATCCAAGGTGCGCCTCGACACTGCTTCCGCGCATGAGGAGGCGCCCGGCTGGGCCGAGCTGCCGCAGGATTTCATCGACCTCGTCAACCGCTCGTTGCGCCTGCAGGCGCTGGTGCGCCGCATGGACGAGGAGATCTATGGCGGCCTTGCCGAGGTGCCGCCGTCGAGCCGTCGCCTCAATCCGGTCTCCGACCAGATCACGCTGCTCAACACGGCTTTCGCCCGCGGCTGAGAGACCGTTTGGAAACTCTACTCCAGCGGCCATCTGGCGGCGTTTTCTCCGCTTCCGGTGCTCATATGTGGACGGCCCCCTGCTTGCAAGCATTGGTTCGGATAGTTTGATCGGATCGCTTGCGCTCATAT